>JBJESR010000192.1:0-10370 GCA_051882895.1 Lentihominibacter sp. | reverse complement strand
AACGGGCTTCGGAGTTTCTTTGTTCTTCAACTGTCAAACTCGAGATTATATCATACCGGTCGCACTTGTGCAAGATATATTTCTTTTAATTGCAGTCTTATCCCGGCTTCCTATGAATAGCTCACGTTTCATCCGAACAGGCTTATCTGTGCAGTTTCCGGCAGGCCATCAAGGACTCCGTGCTGCCTCATCTCATCCAGTGCGGTTTTGTTAATCTTACCGCGCTCGGCAACATCCTCCACTGTTTCATAAGGGCGCTTCTGGTATTCATCATAAAACGTCTTCGCTGCTCCTTCTCCGACTCCTGTTATAGCTACAAAAGGCAGCAGCACCTTGCCTTCATACGATAAAAACCTGACACTGTCGGAAATTCCAAGCCTTGCAGGTGTGAACTCATATCCTCTGGCACACATTTCATAAGCCACTTCAAGAACAGGGATATCGTCCTCCTCTTTCTTTGAAGCATCCTTGCCTTTGCTTATTATCTCGTTTAATCTTTCCTCAATGGCATGCTGCCCCTTCAGCATCACCTTTTCATCGAAGTTTGCCACCTTGGCAGTGAAATACACTGCGTAGAATTCTACAGGATGATATACTTTATAATATGCGATACGGCTTGACATCATGACATATGCCACAGCGTGGGCACGCGGGAACATGTACTTGATCTTCTTGCATGAATCTATATACCACTCGGGGACATCATGTTCACGCATCAGGGTCTCCTGCTCCTCTGTAAGACCCTTTCCCTTACGTACCTTTTCCATAATGGTAAAAGCATCTCTGTTGGGAAGTCCCTTGAGCCGCAGATAGTTCATAATGTCATCTCGAGTGGCAATCGCCTCTTTCATGGTGGTAACGCCATTTACTATAAGTTCCTGTGCATTGCCCAGCCATACATCCGTGCCATGGGAAAGTCCCGATATACGTACAAGCTCTTCAAAGCTCGTAGGCTGTATGTCATCCAGCATCTGCCTTACAAATTTTGTTCCGAATTCAGGAATACCGTAGCTGCCATGAGTGAATTTATAATCCGGATCCTTGATATCAAGACCTTCAATTCCAATGAAAATCGACATCACCTTCTCATCCTTGATAGGTACCTTAAGAGGATCGACACCTGTCATATCCTGAAGCTGCCTTATCATGGACGGTGCATCATGACCCAGAATATCAAGCTTGAGCAGATTCTGATCTATTGAATGATAGTCAAAATGTGTAGTTACAATATCCGACTTCACATCATTGGCAGGGTGCTGTACCGGACAGAACTCATAAATTTCATGCCCTCTCGGCACAATAATGATACCTCCCGGATGCTGGCCCGACGTTCTTCTGACACCTTCACAGCAGGAAGACAGTCTTTCCATCTCAAATTTATTCACGTTCATGCCGCGTTCTTCAAAATACTTGGCAACATAGCCGTAGGCTGTCTTGTCCTTGATGGTGCCTATGGTCCCTGCTTTGTATACGTTTTCTGAACCGAATATCTCTTCTACATATTTATGGGCAGTGCCCTGATATTCTCCTGCGAAGTTAAGGTCGATATCAGGTTCCTTGTTTGCCTCGAATCCCAGGAAGGTCTCAAAAGGAATGGTGAACCCTTCTTTCCTGTACGGTGTGCCGCACTCAGGGCATACCTTGTCCGGCATATCCACTCCACAGTCATATTTCGTCTTGTCGCCCCACTCCAGATGCTTGCAGTTCGGACACAGATAATGTGCCGGCAGCGGATTTACCTCGGTGATACCCGACATTGTAGCTGCAAATGAAGAACCTACAGATCCTCTTGATCCTACAAGATATCCGTCCGAAAGTGATTTCTTGACCAGCATTTCGGCTGATCTGTACATTACCGCATATCCGTTGTCAATGATAGAATTCAGTTCTTTATCAAGACGTTCCCTGATTTCCTGAGGCAGAGGCGAGCCGTACATATTCGTTGCCCTCTCTTCACATGCTCTTCTCAGGTCATCCTCCGCACCATCTATCTTGGGCGGGAATTTACCATCAGGAACCGGCATCATGGGCTCAATCATATCCGCAATCCTGTTGGTATTTTCGATAACCACCTTATATGCAGTTTCTTCT
Organism: Lentihominibacter sp.; assembly: GCA_051882895.1. GTDB lineage: Bacteria > Bacillota > Clostridia > Peptostreptococcales > Anaerovoracaceae > Lentihominibacter. The sequence goes on along the minus strand of JBJESR010000192.1, from coordinate 8,279 downwards.
CCCAGATAGCTGAACTCCTCCATCATCTCATTGGTTGTTCTGAAATAGAGTCCTTCATCCCCCTCAACATCCTTAAAACCCTGACCTGCCATCAGGATTCTTCTGTAAAGAGCTTCTTCTTCATCGAAATAATGGGCATCACATGTAGCGACCACCGGCTTGTTGTACTTTTCTCCCAGTGCAACTATCTTCCTGTTGTTTTCCCGAAGCTCCTCTTCATCCTTGATTCTGCCGTTTTTCAGCATAAATCTGTTATTTATCAGAGGCTGTATCTCCAGATAATCGTAGAAGCTGACCAGTCGTTCTATTTCTTCATCGCTTTTCTGATTCATTATGGCGCTGTACACCTCACCCGCTTCACATGCAGATCCGATTATCAGCCCCTCCCGGTATTCCGTCAGTACTGATTTAGGTATCCTGGGTCTTTTGTAAAAATATTCGAGGTGCGACATCGACACCAGCTTGTACAGGTTCTTCAGTCCCACCCTGTTTCTGGCAAAAATAATCACATGGTTTGTACCTCTGCCTTTGTAATTGATATTACCATCTTCGTCGATAAGATCTCTGTCATCAAGCAGATATCCTTCACAGCCGTACAGTATCTTGATATCTCTGGCTGCATGAGATGCATCGGGGAAAGCCTGTACCACTCCATGGTCTGTGACAGCAACTGCCTTGTGTCCCCATTTCTCTGCTGTTTTAACCATATGTTTAACGTCATTCAGACCATCCATAGCACTCATCTTGGTATGAGCATGAAGCTCCACACGTTTCTCCGGATATGTATCCATACGCTCTTTTTTTTCGATTTTTTCTATACTGTCTGCCATTACAGTGACGCAATTGTCGAATCTGTCCCATTGTGCCTGGCCTTTAATCCTGATACCATCGCCGTTTCCCAGATGAGTATCTATATCCTCCCATTTCTGGTTCAATACGAAAGCTTTGACACATATGCTGGTTCTTTTATCCGTAACGAACAGACTTACCAGCTTGCTGTCGCTTCTTGTCGTCCTGCAGTCCTTGTTGAAAAGCTCTCCCTCAACAACTACAGTTCCGCTCTCTGAATGTATATCTGATATAGGGACTGCCGTACCTGTAATCTGTTCACCCATGATAAGGTTTCCTCTGACAGGAACATATCCCTTCTTTTTCCTTTTATTAGAACCACCACTCTGGCCGGCCCAGCCGTTTGACGCACCTGACGTCCCTCCCGGTATTCCGCTGCCGCCTGATGCTGCCGCTCCTGATGCCGCCCGCTCGCGATTCGAATGCAGTGCTTCAGCAACCTTTTCCCGATGTTCATCGAATACGGCCCGTTCTCTTTCTTCCATCATTCTGCCGGCATCCCTGTAGACATCGCTGTTGTTCCTGAACACAACTTCTACATCCAGCTTAAGGTCTCGCTTCAGAAGCTGCCTGAATTTGTCTGCAACTTCCTTGTTCAGTATCTCCACAGACAATTCTCCCAGAGCATATATCAGAAGCTTCCCGTCAGCAAGCTCCCAGTTATCCGTGTAAATTGTCTTGGTGACATGTGCATATCTTCCATTGACAAGCGCTATCATATGTTCAATGTAAAATGCCAGAGCCTCTTCCTTTGTCTGCACAAGACCCTCATATGATATATCCAGCTTTACCTCATGGACATCCCTGAGTCTGCCGGTCAGAGATCTTTTGAACTTGTCAATCGCTTCATACGGAAGCACAAAATTAAGCACTAATTCCAGAGTCAGCGTTCTGCTTTCTCTGGAAATCACTGCTTTTCTTATATCTATCTTAATGTCTTTTTTCTCATAGTTTCCAAGTCTGGAAAAATCAATCGAATCTTCTAGAATTTTTATCATATTCCACTGCCATTTTAATCAGCTCATCCGCAATATCTTCTTCCTTTACAGTTTTTACAATTTCTCCGCCTGCAAAAATGACACCTTTGCCTTTGCCGCAGGCTACCCCTATATCAGCACCCTTTGCTTCTCCCGGACCATTTACCGCGCAGCCCATAACAGCGATCTTCATATCCGTAACGCCTCTCTGCCGGAGTTCCTCAGTGCGCCTCTCTATAAGTGACGCTATCGCTTCAAGATCAACCTCGGTTCTGCCGCATGTTGGACATGAAACGATTTCAATGTCTTCATGCCTCAGTCCTACAGCTTCAAGCAGCTGTCCGGCAAAAACCACCTCTTCCACCGGATCTGCCGTCAGGGATACTCTCATGGTGTCTCCAATACCCTCGAGAAGAAGCCCTCCGATTCCGGCAGCTGATTTTATCCTGCCTCTTGACGGAGTCCCCGCTTCAGTCACACCGATATGCAGAGGATAATCGGTTCTGCTGTCAACGATCTTATATGCCTCATAATTCATTCTGACATCCGATGACTTCAGAGAAAGCACTATATCTTCGAAACCGTGCTTCTCAAGCAGCTCCGCATTCCTGATGGCGCTTTCGGCAAGCCCCTCTGCTGTGACCCTGCCATATTCAGCCAGAATATCCTTCTCCAGAGATCCGGAATTAACACCTACTCTTATAGGGATATGCCTCTCCTTTGCCATCTGAACGATCTGTCTTACCCCGTCTTCAGACCCTATGTTGCCTGGATTTATCCTGATTTTATCCACTCCCGATCTCATGGACTCCAGCGCAAGTCTGTAATCAAAATGTATATCAGCTACAATCGGAACATGTGCGGCGGCCTTTATCTGTTTAAGCGCATATGCCGCTTCCAGATCGGGTACTGCAAGTCTGATAATCTGGCACCCAGCATCCTCCAGCCGTCTGATCTGCTCCACAGTCGCCTTCACATCGGCAGTATTCGTATTAGTCATCGACTGGATCGATACAGGTGCATCGCCGCCGATTATCACTCCGCCACAGTTTACTTTTCTTTTCATAACGCTCTCCCGTCACGCCGCCATCTCATCACCAGCCATACTGATCATCAGCTTTCATCAGGTATTATGAGAAAATCGGCACCACAAACCTTACTATATCATTCCATGTCACATAAATCATCAGAGCGAACAGCAGCAGGATACCTATAAAATGAATCCTGCCTTCCATCTCATCTGTCACACGCTTTCCGGTTATTTTTCTGATGACAAGGAAAATCAGTCTTCCACCGTCAAGAGCCGGGAAAGGCAGCATATTCATGATAGCCAGATTGAGACTCAGGAGTGCTGCCAGATAAATAACATAGATAACACCGACCTTGGCTGTCTCATTGACCGCATATACTATTCCCACAGGACCGCTCAGCTCTTTGACCGCCACGTCACCGGTAAACAGCTGTTTCAGCACCGATCCCATCATCACTGTCATATTCCAGGTGTTCTTCACACCTGTTCCTACAGCCTGAACAGGATTGTGCTCTGCCTCAGGGGTTATTCCGATCTTGCTTCTCTGTTCTTTCTCATCATATTCAGCAACCGGCCTGAACACCATTTCCTTACCATCACGAATAACTGTAATCACCGCTTCAGTATTACCGAGTCCGCTTATAACAGTCGTGGCATCAGTCCATTCGTCGACAGCAGTCCCGTTGACAGCAGTTATTTCATCCCCAGGCATAAGTCCGCATTCCTGAGCGGGAGAGTCCTCCAGTACTTCGTTTATCACTGTAGTAGGCTGTCCGACCCAGAACGCTATTATTATCATCAGAACAACCGCAGTAAGCAGATTCATGAATGAACCTGCTGCCAGCACAAGCGCCCTCTGCCATGCCGGCTGATTATTGAAGGCTCTTTCATCATCGGAGTCTTCATCCTCACCTTCCATAGCGCAGAAACCACCTATCGGAAATATTCTCAGAGAATACTGCGTCTCGCCTCTCTGTCTTTTGAAAAACGCCGGTCCCATACCGATGGCAAATTCATTTACCTTGACTCCGCACAGCTTTGCCACGATAAAATGTCCCAGCTCATGTACGAAAATAAGGAAACAGAATATAAGAATCGCATAAATAATTGTCATTAAACTGATTTCCTCCTGTTAAATCATTTTTCTCACATCATCCCGGATTCTGGAATCCTCCTCAAGTATCCCCTCAATACTGAGATTATATTTAGGTTCATGTGTTTCCATTACTTTAATAAGTATATTCTGAATGTCTATAAATCGTATTTTACCTTTAAGAAACATTTCTACAAGCACTTCGTTGGCACCGTTCAGCACGACAGGACAGCTGCCTCCCTTTCGTGCCGCTTCGTAAGCCAGATCAATGGTTCTGAACACATCCCTGTCCGCAGGATAAAACGACATCCCGTCTTTCAGACTGAAAAAATTCAGACTTTCGGTCATCGTCCCCAGATCAAGTCTGTCAGGATACGAGAAAGCATATGCTATCGGTATCCTCATATCAGGATTTCCCATCTGTCCTATAACACTGCCGTCCATATATTCCACCGCAGAATGCAGAACACTCTGCGGATGCACAACTATCTGTATTTTATCAAGAGGCACATCAAACAGCCATTTTGCCTCTATTACCTCCAGACCTTTGTTCATCATTGTCGCAGAATCTATCGTTATCTTGCTTCCCATAGACCAGTTCGGATGAGCCAGCGCCTGCTCCATTGTCACACCTTCAAGCTGCCTGAGGCTGAATCCTCTGAAAGGACCTCCCGAAGCTGTCAGGATTATTCTCCTTATCTCATTCTGTCCGCTTCCCTGCAGACTCTGAAATATAGCACTGTGCTCACTGTCAACCGGCAGAAGCTTAACACCTTTATCCCTGACAGCTTTCATCACCAGCTCACCGCCGACCACGAGAGTCTCTTTATTGGCAAAAGCTATATCCTTACCTGCGTTCACAGCAGCCAGGGTAGGCTCAAGTCCTCTCATCCCCATAAGTGAATTGAGCACCATATCGCAGTCTTCCATGGAAGCAATAGCTTCAAGGCCCTCCTTGCCCCAGTAGACCTCAACGTCTCTGTATTCAGCAGCTATCGACGACGCGTCCTCCTCACGCTCCACTGCAACAGCTGCTGGTCTGAATTTCTCGATCTGCCTGCATAACAGTTCTGTATTTCTGGCACATGAAAGTGCAGCAACCTGAAACCTTTCTTCGTTTTCAGCTATGACATCGAGAGCCTGAGTTCCTATTGAACCAGTACTCCCCAGAATTGATATTCTTTTCATATCCGGCTCCTCATAAGTTGTTTGTATCAGTTAATTCGGCATGTATCCGATAACAAGGACTATATAGTAATATACCATTGGTCCTGTAAAAAGCACACTGTCGAATCTGTCCAGAATGCCTCCATGTCCGGGGATGAGATTGCCGTAATCCTTGATCCCCATTTTTCTCTTGAAAATGGACGCTGTCAGATCTCCGAACTGAGATACAATACCTCCCAGCAGACCTATAACAAGACAGTGTACCAGAATTTCCGGCATGAAAAAGTACCCGAAAAGACCGCTCAGTATAATGCTTCCTATTATACCTCCCACAGAACCCTCGATTGTTTTTTTCGGGCTGATTTTCGGGCAGAGCTTATGTCTGCCGAGAAGGAAACCTGTGAAGTACGCCATTACATCTGTTCCGAATGCAGTGAGTACGATAAGCCATATCATGTTGCTGTAAGGACCCGCCTGATCCACCAGAGTGACGTGAAATGAGAAGAACACCACATAGAAAATCCCTGTGATGGTCGCCATAGCGTCCTCCAGCTTCCTGTTTTCAATATTGAACAGATACAAAAGACTCACCAGCACGGTTACAAAAAACCAGAGCATGTAGCCTTCATATCTGACCCCGATGAAATTCAGAACATAAAGCGCAACAGCCATTACAACAGCAATTCCGAAGCTCGGTTTCACATCCATCTGTCTGAAACCATTATAAAACTCTCTGACACCCATGATTCCTATGAGAAGACATGCAGCAAACAGTACATAGCCGCCAAAATACAGTATAAGCAGAAGGGGCAGCATTATAAGCCCCGATAATACTCTGGTTTTCATATATCATCTACCTCCAAAACGTCGTTCTCTGCTCTGAAAATCCTCAATCGCTTTCTCATATTCCTCCGGCGTGAAATCCGGCCAGAGAACATCCGGGAAAACAAGCTCGCTGTATGCACTCTGCCACAGCAGGAAATTTGACAGCCTGAGTTCTCCGCTGGTTCTTATTATCAGCTCCGGGTCAGGTGTGTCTGCATTGATTGCTCCCGTGAAAAGCTCTGCAGAGATCATGTCCTCTGTAATATCCTCCGGTGCAAGCTGTCCGTCTCTCACTTTAAAAGCCAGCGACTGAACTGCACGCCTGAGTTCATCTCTGCCCCCGTAATTCAGTGCGATGTTAAACTGCAGACCTGTATTATCCTTCGTCTGCTCCAGCGTTTTCTCAAGACTTCTGACTGCATCCTCAGGCAGTCCGCTGTAATCTCCTAATATCTTGACTCTGACATTGTTTCTCACAAGTTCCTGCAGATCACTGTTGACATATGATACCAGAAGCTTGAATATTCCTGTAACTTCTGCAACAGACCGCTTCCAGTTCTCCGTAGAAAAAGCATATACTGTCAGATATCTGATTCCCAGTTTATCAGAATGATCCACGATCTTTTTCATGGCCTTCATTCCTGCATTATGACCTGCCAGTCTAGGCAGGCCTCTTTTTTTCGCCCATCTTCCGTTGCCGTCCATTATCACAGCTACGTGCACGGGCATCCTGTCTTTGTTTAGCATAATAAACACCTGTTATTATAAACAGATGTGACCCTGAGGTCACATCTGTATTATCTACCGGAATTAAACTTCCATGATTTCCTTATCTTTGTTTGCAACGATCTCATCAATATGCTTAACAGCCTTATCGATTTCCTTCTGGATATCTTCAAGGGTGGATTTAGCATCATCTTCAGTGAAATCTCCGGCCTTTTCCATCTTCTTGACTTTGTCGTTGGCATCTCTTCTCAGATTTCTTACTGCGACTTTGGCATCCTCTCCGAGCTTCTTTACTATCTTGGTCAGCTCTTTTCTTCGTTCTTCAGTCACCTGTGGAATCTGAAGTCTTACCACCTTACCGTCATTTACCGGGTTGATGCCTATGTTGGCAACATTTATTGCCTTCTCGATATTCGGAATGCTCTTCGGATCAAACGGTGAGATAAGCAGAGTTCTCGGTTCAGGAACAGAAATGTTTGCCAGAGATTTCAGAGGCGTCGGAGTTCCATAATAGTCTACCATCACCTTGTCAACAAGTGCGGCATTGGCACGGCCGGCTCTTACTGTACCCATTTCTTCCTTAAGAACACTTATTGTCTTTTCAATTTTCTCATCAAGCATGTTAAGATCAAAATCACTCATTTTTATTTCCTCCAAAATTCTATTTCACGATAGTGCCTATTTTTTCACCGCAAACGGCTTTCATCACATTTCCTTCCTCTGCGATACCGAATACGTGAATAGCAATGTTGTTATCCCTGCAGAGCGATGCTGCTGTGGAATCCATAACCTTAAGATCCTTCTCAAGGACTTCCTTGTGAGTAAGGGTGTCAAATTTAACTGCATCAGGATTTGTCTCAGGGTCATCAGAATAAACTGCATCCACTTTCTTGGCGAGTAAAATGACCTCTGCGTCAATCTCAGCTGCTCGAAGAGCCGCCGTAGTATCTGTGGAAAAGAACGGGTTACCGGTTCCTGCTCCGAAAATCACGATTTTCCCGGCCTCAAGGTGACTGATTGCCTTCCTCCTTATATACGGTTCGGCGATTTCCCTCATCTCAATGGCTGTCTGTACCCGTGTAGGCATTCCTGCCGCTTCGAAAGCGTCCTGAAGAGCCATGGAATTCATAACTGTCGCCAGCATTCCTATGTAATCTGCAGTCGCTCTGTCCATACTCTTGCTTGTCCTGCCTCTCCAGAAATTTCCTCCGCCTACGACTACAGCGACTTCAACTCCAAGATCCCTTATTTCCTTCACCTGCAGAGCCACTTTTTTAACCATATCTTCGTTGATTCCGAAGTGGGCGTCCCCTGCAAGCGCTTCCCCGCTGATTTTCAGCAGCACTCGTTTATATTTTGCTTCCATATTATACTCCTTAGTCATAGTTATGGTTTGTATATTATATCATAAATCTTCATATTGTGCTATAATATTATAAGGAGGCTGATATATATGTTTACACTGCCGGATTGCTTTTATGAAATAAATACTGTTTCTATAGCTGCAAGGCTTTTTCTGGCTGTTATCCTCAGCGGAATAATCGGTCTGGAACGAGGTCGGGAGTTTGACAGTTGAATAAGGTGAAAATCGCTGTGAGCCTTGAAAAAGCTC
>JBJESR010000191.1:0-2219 GCA_051882895.1 Lentihominibacter sp. | reverse complement strand
TAGCCTTTTTTCTTGCAGCTTCAGACTTCTTCTTTCTCTTAACGCTTGGCTTTTCGTAATGTTCTCTCTTTCTCAGTTCAGACATAACGCCATCTCTCGCGCAAGATCTCTTGAATCTCTTTAAAGCGCTCTCCAAGCTTTCATTTTCTCTTACGATTACCTGTGCCATTTCCATTTCACCTCCTGACTTTATCTAAATCATTGTGCCTTCAGAACGGCTTGCCTATAACATTGCTATTATACTATTTTCTTACAGGTTATGCAAGAAGTTTTTGTTCAATATCTTCCAGTGAATCTGATATCATCAGCCTGGAGGCCATGTCATTTTTCTCTTTCCCAGCAGATGGAAATGGAGATGCTGAACAGTCTGCAGTCCGTCTTCGCCACAGTTGTTGACAAGGCGGTATCCGTTCTCAAGCCCCAGCTTCGCAGCTATTTCCTGTACCTTGAGCATTATGTATCCGAGAAGTTCCTTATCTTCTTCTGTCACAACATCAATAGACTCGATATGCTTCTTAGGTATGATAAGCACATGTACAGGCGCCTGCGGATCAAGATCATGGAAACACAGTATCCTGTCATCTTCATATACTTTATTTGAAGGTATTTCGCCGGCTGCTATCTTGCAGAAAATACAATCGGTCATTATTTCACTTCCTTTCATTAAGTACTGGATATATTATATCACAATATACGGGCAGACACGTCCTTAAATAAAATTAGTCTTGATTTTTTTCTCATATACCGGATCCGGAACACCTGCCCTGCGACCGGCATCTATCACCTTAAGCAGCCATGCCATGTTCTCTCCCAGCATTCTCATGGTCTGCATTCCTTCTTCATCCTGAAGAACCTCCTCGACAGTGTTGCCGTGCACCTGATTCCAGTAGTTGGACGAAACGACAGGCATATTGTTGATGGTGAAATATTTATTGAGTCTGTCAAAGGCTGCCGTTGCACCGCCTCTTCTGCAGGACACCACTGCCGCACCAGGCTTGCCTGCGAATCTGCTGCTGCCGGCATAGAACAGTCTGTCCATAAATGAACACAGCTGGCCGCTGGCAGATGCATAATAAACCGGTGATCCCAGAACGAGTCCATCAAATTCATCGGCTCTGTCAATGATGGCATTCACCATATCATCCCGGACACAGCGATGTGTCGTGCTGCATCCTCCGCATCCCATACATCCGCCTATGGCATAATTCCCCAGAAACAGCATTTCTGTCTCTATGCCATGCATGTTCAGTCGTTTTTCAACCTCATGAAGTGCGGTATAAGTACATTTATCCTTGTGGGGACTTCCGTTTATCATAAGAACCTTCATTTCAAATACCTCCTTACATTAACTATAACAGCTTTGCAGTCATTCCCTCTTCAAATGGTTCCAGAAGCTTTACTCCCACAAACTCATTGAGGAGCCTGCTTATTTCCTGTTCATCATCGTACTCTATGTACACCCGGGTATAATTGTCTGTATATCCGGTAGCAATTCTCTTCTCAGGATAGATTTCCTCCAACAGAACAATCTCTGTCCTGCCGGCGTTTTTTCTGAAAAAATCTTCTGCTGATCGGGCTCCGATGCTATGAAGCTTATCACTGCGCCGGTTTCTGACCTCCGGGTCTATCTGTCCATCCATTCCGGCAGCCTTTGTCAGAGGTCGCTTTGAATACTTGAATATATGAGTTCTGCAAAAAGAACACTCCCTGACAAGACTGCAGCTTTCATCAAAATACTTTTCTTTTTCTCCCGGGAATCCCACTATAATATCCGTAGATATTCCATAGTACGGGTCAAACTCCCGCAGCACTCTGACGATATCTGTATAATCCTGCCTGCTGTAAGGCCTGTTCATTGCCTCAAGCACCGCATCACTTCCGCTCTGGGCAGAAAGATGCATGTGATGACAGAGCTTATCGTACTTAAGCAGACGACTTACATATTCCGCATTCACTACCGCAGGCTCCAGAGAGCTCAGCCTGATTCTGAAATCTCCGTCAATAGCATCAAGCGCCGCGATAACCTTTTCAACGCCATAAATGCCATCTCCTGCATCACGTCCGTTTTCCATATCATAAAGTGCAGTGTTTATGCCTGTCAGTACCAGTTCCTTATACCCTGCATCGATAAGCTGTTCTGCTTCTTCAACAATTTCATCCAGCCCTCTGCTCCTGACCTTGCCTCTGGCATACGGAATAACGCAGTAGGAACAGAATCT
>JBJESR010000190.1:0-2219 GCA_051882895.1 Lentihominibacter sp. | reverse complement strand
AGAAAATGAAAGTATGAAAATAGAAATACAGGTTGTGCTTGCCGGTATGTCAAAGGCAGATATGGAATACAAAGAAGCTGCTATCGAAGAGATTCTCAGAATAACCAATGGGTGGAAGCATAAGCTTATGCAGGAAAAGGATATGCATGACTGGGCACTTTTATATCTGATAAGACTTGGACATAAAAACCTGAATTATGTAATGTGCGGAGCGTATGAAGGAAGCTGCGGGCTTTCAAATAATGTTCATGTTGCAACACCTCTTATGGAGGAAGCTGCAGCATTGAAAAGAAAGTGGGAACAGGAAACTACTGCGATAGTGGCAAATGGCGGAGACTCTGAGATGGGAGGTCTTTCCACCATCGGAGGAGGAGGCCCTCTGGCATGGGAGTTCTTTACAAATTTTGATGCATATGATAAGGAGTCGGTGAAAGGAACCAGAGCTTATATTGACGATTCACAGAGATGGATGAATGAGAAGAAGCTTGGTAAAGACTTCGGGAGGGTAAATGCAGATATGCGAAGACCTGATGCATATGATTACACACAGGAAGAGCAGGATGCAATGTACTGCAGGATGCCGCAGCCTCTGGTAATGGAGTATCAGTGGAAGATCAGGGAAACCTTCAATCCTGAACATCTTGGAGGCAGCTATTATAGAACGCTGACTCCTGAAGAATTAAGATAAGGAGAGATGTACGATGATGTATATGGATGAAAACAGCATTAGATGTTTTGATGCGGAAGTCGATAAACTCACAGCAGATAACTATGGAAAGAAAATCGTACAGGAGCTGTGCAGCTACGGTACATCGGATATAGGATACAGACTGGGAGGTACATGGGCCGAAAAAAAGGCAGCAGATTATGTAGTTAAAGAATTTCGGGATATGGGGATAAATGTGAAAAAAGAGGCCATACCTACGGATTCTTTTGATCTGAAGGGAGCATGGGTAACGGTAAACGGCAGGAAGATAACGGGTTCCCAGATAGCCGGATTCCGAGGAACACCGGAGGAAGGATTAACGGCTCAGGTTGTTTATGTGGGAACGGGTACCAGGGCTGAATACGATGCGTCATCAGAAGGCGAAAATTATTATGATGATAAAATTGTGCTCGTCGATAATGTGTTTGATACGGAATGGATCGGATGGCAGTCATCAGAAGCAACTGTGCAGGGTGCACTGGGCGTGATACTGACATCTGCCGGTAGAGAAAATGAGGTGTATTTCAGTTATGCTGATGATATGATAACCGGACAGGATGGTCAGAACATGGTTTCGGATGTACCGCTCCTTTATATCCCTAAGAAGGATGGAGACTGGATAAAATCAGCCCTCTGTGAAAGCGATGAGCCGGTTGTTGTCAATATGTGCAGTATCGTGGATATCACTAAAGCTGAAGACGGTGGTACAGGGTACAATGTCATTGCGGAGATTCCAGGAAAAAGCGGCTGCAATGAGGAGATAATGTTCTGTGCACACATGGATGCACACCTTCGTGCAGCAGGGGATGATACCGGAGCGCTTGCTACAGTGATGATGATTGCGAAGGCTATGAAACTTTCCGGATATGAACCTGATTATACAGTGAAATTCTTTATTACTTCATCTGAAGAGTACGGTGTAGGCAATACGATGTACGACTGGCAGCACGGAGCATTTTATGCTTTCGCAAAACAGCATCCTGAATGGAGCGGGAAAATAGCTGCGATGTTCAATTATGAGGTTATGCCGGAAAAGAACGGTGTTCTGGAGATTCTGTCGGAACAGGAGCTGTGCGGTAATATGATGGAGTGGCTGGAGGCTATGAAAAAAGATGAAGCCCTCCCATCATTTCCTGAAAATACAAATGTAATTCCTTCAGTCATAACTGTAGGTGACAACTGGTGTGCAACTGCATCAGGTATACCGAGTATGTGCATGGTTGTTAAAGCTGCTGACTACATGACGAGATATCACTCAAATTATGATCGGGAAGAAAATCTTGACTATAATGTCATGAGAGATATGGCTAAAGCAAGCTTCAGGATGTATCTGGAATACGACAAAGGAATAATTCCATACAGCCTCGGGTTCAGAGCAGATGACCTTTCAGGACTCTTTAACGATCCTCAGGTATCGAGCCCTGAGTGGGGAGCGGTTTTCCCTATGACAGCGGATGTGATTGCTGAAAACGGCGGAGATGAGAGAGTAATCGCCGAAATGAAGAATGAAATA
>JBJESR010000189.1:0-2234 GCA_051882895.1 Lentihominibacter sp. | reverse complement strand
CTGTCTCAATCAGATTATCGTCTGTTATTCTGTCCAGCATTTTAAGTCTTTTATCGGAAATTCTTTCTTCAGACATGCTTTCCTGATATGCTTCAAGGTTCATATTCCAATAATGAAAATCGCCTTTGTAATACTGCCTGAGTTTCTGGGCAATCAGCAGCCCTTCAGGATCCATGTCGCCCGCATAATACACACTCATATCCGATTTCGCCATAAGATCAAGAATCAGCAGTGCGCTGAGACGAGGCTGACCATTAGTACACATACATGCACTGTCCCCGCTCAGCCGTCTGCATATCATAGCAAACACCGAAGGGTTTTCAACAATGTAAACAGTATTTTGAGCGCACTCTATTCTCCCCAGCTCTGCAATTACAGAAAGAGGCAGATTCATCATATCACGCTCCTCTTCAAATCCGCTGATGCCGCTATGAATAGTTCCGTCCTTTTTCCATGCCTTTATCCCCGATATCATGCAGCAGTTGGAAACATCATCTCGCAGTATTCCTGCCTCAAAAAAGCATTTCTGCTTATACAATGCCGGGAACAGTTCTGTTTTTTCGAGACATATGCCTCTTTCAGCTTCATCCCATTTTATTATCATGTAAAGCAGCTTCGCATATCTGCTTCCATCGTCAAAGGCATGAGGATTCCCGGTAATGGCTGCAGCGAAAACTGCCAGATACTCTCTTCTGTCGTTTCTGTATGGCAGATTGTTCAAAACATCTGATGACAGCTGCAGTATTTCACGAAGCGCTTCAATGTCTTTTCCTGAATCTCGGTAAATCTTCATTACATATGATAAGAGAGCAGATTTTGACTCTCCGGTTCTGCAGTAATCAAGCTCTCTGGTAAGCTTCTCTGCAGGAGTATCTTTGTATTTTTCTGTCATCGTCTGAAACAATTCATTCAGCTGAGTATTTTCTTTATCCCGCTGCTCCTTTTTGCTCTGCAATGGTTCATTATAATACATTTCCAGCAGCGTCACCGGCTCCATATAGCTGAAACGACTGTCTTTAAGCGCTTTTTCAAATCGTGACGCAGATACCGATGCACTTTTCCTGCCATGATAGTTTCTCTGTAAGAATCCTTCAAGGTCATCACGGTCAGCCTCCGTTTCAAGCTTCAGCTGTACCGTTCCTGTAAAATACCCATAGGATTCATATTTTTCTCTGAAGCCTTTCATAAGCCTGTCAAAAACAGGCTTATGACGAAAATATTCCATGCATTCTTCATTCAGCAATTGCTGAGGCTCTTTGTTCAACTTCCTGTTCATTTTGCAGCATCTCCCTGATATTACCGTTCCAGATATACGGCATTACTGTTACAAACCGTGCATTTTCCGGCCTTATAAGCTGATATATAGCCAGTGCATCAAGAGTATCACAGTCACCCCACAGCACCTGAGAATTTATGATAAAATCAAATTTGAATTCAGCCATAAGTCTGAACATATCTCGTATATTTCTGTTGTCCACACCTGCGAAGGCTTCATCAAGTGATATGAGGCAAGGTGCATCGCTGTTGCCTCCCTGGTACTTGGCAGCAACTGCAGAAAACAGCGGTACATACATAGCCATTGCCTTTTCTCCACCACTGAAGGTTCCGAAAACGCTGTTGGTAAGTTCCTTCTGGCGCTCCCCGGTTTTCTGCGAGAAAAGCTGGAATTCAAACCATTTGCGATAATCCAGTGTTTCCTTCATAACCTGATAGAAGGATACCATTCCTCCACTGTCCTCGGCATTGCGTCGTGCTTCCTCAACTTTTGATCTGAAATGAAGAGACAGCCTTTCTGCTTCATCCTCCTTCATAAGTCTGTAGTCCTTCTTGAGCAGCTCTACCAGTTCCCTTGTATCCAGCTGGTCTTCGGTTTCTGCAGTCTTGCTTCTCCATCTGAGACTCAGCTTCAGTCCGCTTGAGGTATTCATGGCTCCCATGAGAGTGTTCATTTTATCTACCCATGCTGTGGAGCTGTTAATTTTGCCTCGTATCTTGCGGCTAACAGTATTTGCCAGTATATCCTCAAAAAGCTCACGGTCTCCTGCTTTGATGAGCTCACGCAGTTCGGCTATTTCCTCGTCAAGACAATCAATCAGCCTGCAGAACGGGATTTTGACGCCTTGATAATGTGCCTGGAAATCATACCTTCTGGCAGCAGGATAATCATCTTTTTTCAGCTTATCCAGTTCATCAAATATTTCTGTCTGCATAAGATGATAATCATTAAGAAAGCT
>JBJESR010000188.1:0-2236 GCA_051882895.1 Lentihominibacter sp. | reverse complement strand
CACTGACAATATTCACGTTGACAGGCTGTGGAAGTGATGGCAATGAGAGCAGTGAAGCTCCGGCGGTAAAATGCTATAACGGCAGCTTTACGGGAATGGTAGAGGACAATGGTGTATATGCATATAAGGGGATTCCATATGCAAAGAGTCCGACAGGAGAATTGAGATGGAAAGCTCCTGTAGCTGTTGAAGCCAGCGATGAAAACTATGAAGCGAAGGAATTCGGATGGACAAGTCTGCAGACGGAATGGCATTCTGAACCTGCCAGTACAGTAAATGCTAAAACAACTGAGAGCGGTGAAGAGCATAACAGCGGTGAAGATTGTCTGACATTGAATGTATGGACCAGCGATACGGAAGGCACAGATAAACCGGTACTGGTTTACTTCCATGGCGGAGGATTCGGATGGGGTGGTACGTCAGATCCTTTGTACAGCGGCAGATATATTGTCGAAGAACATAATGACGTGATTGTCGTTTCGTGTAATTATCGTGTAGGGACAATGGGTTTCATAGATCTGAGAAGTGTAAAAGGGTACACTGATGAATACAAAGAGTCGACAGAGCTTGGACTGCTGGACTGCATGCAGAGTCTTAGATGGATAAAACAGAATATTGAAGCCTTCGGTGGCGATCCTGATAACATCACGATATTCGGAGAGTCTGCAGGAGGCAACCTGGTATCATGTATGATGGTTGCAGATACTGACGGCAACGGCAAAGCTGATGTTGATGAAGAAAAGCTGTTTAACAGATGTATAGCTCACAGTGGTTCGCTGAATCTGACATATACATATGAAGAATATGAAGCAAATGATACAGCAGGAGCTCTTTGTGAAGCAGTGGCAAATCTCAGAGATGATGATGAGCTTAAAAGTGCGGAAGATGTTTCAATGGATGATCTTCTGGCATTGACTGAGGATGAAATGTATAAAGTGAACAATGATCCTGAGCTTGTAGATCTGGATGGTTCCGCAGTGGGAGATATATACAATATGCCATTGAGAGGCAAATACAGCGATGGCACTCTCAGCGCAGTTCCTGAAGACCCTTTTGAGGCTCTGAGAAATGGTGCGGCTGCAGATATCGACCTGATTGTAGGTACGAATCAGGATGAATGGAGATACTGGACAAGCGAGGTATACTGGGAGCCTATACTGGAGCTGGATGAGAAGGATCTTATGCTCAACCTTGGTGATTATGCCGAGTTTATTGTAGAACCGAAGATACAGGAGGCTAAAGATGCCGCAGAAGCTGCTGACAACCCGGAGGCTGAAGCTGCTGTTGATAAGCTGATAGACATGCAGACCAGAGATCTTGAATATAAGGATACTGATGGCGGAGTGACATCACGTGACGGCTCTGAATTCGAGGGAAAGAAAATGTGGGCGGCAACCGAGCTTTGCAATGAGACAGGATTCCGTGCACCTTCCATAGCGACGGCATCAGCGCATGCTGATTATGCGGCAGAAAACAAGGACGCCAAAGGGAAAACCTACATGTACTATTTTGCAAAGGAATCGGACAACTTCCCATGGATAGGCGCATGTCACGCATCTGAGATCTCGTACGTTTTCCATAACCTGGAGGAAACGATGTTCAGCGGCACTGTGGATGAAAGTCTTGCAGACCAGATGTGTGAATCATGGGTGAACTTCGCTAAAACCGGAGACCCTGGCAATGCTGAAGCAGAGTGGACTGTTTATGATACTGCTGACAGAAACACAATGACGATGGATATGGGCGATGATAATGCGATGAAAATGATATCGGATCCTCTCTCTGAGGAACGTGAGCTTATGGAGCCGTTTGCATATTATTATCTGAAATAGAAGAAAAGGTGATGACAAAAGGCCGCAGTCACGCGGTCTTTTGTGGTATAATCAGAACATGTATATAAGTATTGGATTTTTTACATATGTGCTGGCATCATGTATCGCTCTTCTGGGGATAGGATTGCTGGTGCTTCTGATTTCTAAAACGGAAAACAGGAAATCAGAGCTATATAAAACTGTAATATGCTTTTCAATAGTGATTTTCAGCTATTGCAGCCTGTATTTCATATTCTTTTTCAGGGATATGGTGCTGCATTATTATTCCGTCGGAATGCCTCTGCGGTGTGCTGATTATATTCTGGACGGTGCAATTACTTTTTTCTGGCTAAGGACAATCGGATGCATTTATGAGAAGCATGAAGGCAGCAGAATGAACAGAATCATGCTCTGGGCATGGGTAT
>JBJESR010000187.1:0-10501 GCA_051882895.1 Lentihominibacter sp. | reverse complement strand
CAGCAGCTCCCACAAAGTTCTTACCTTGATCTCATCTATTCTCTGCAGAGTCCTGTAAGCTATACCGACCAGGAGGAAGCATATCACGAAAGTATATCTGAAAGGCAGCTGATTCGGGAAATGCAGCCCGTGCCAGAGGAAGTCCAGCTTGTTCACATTCATGCTCATGAACATGAATGCCAGAAATCCCATGTTCAGCAGCTTTTCCCTGAGGGGGAAGGTTCTGCTCATAACATAGAATACCAGAAGTATCACAACGATCATGCCGCAGTAGATATTCGGCAGACCTTCTCTGTAGGTCAGCTCCGCATTAGGCAGAAGCTGGTTCAGAATATCGAGGGCATCGCTGTAAAAATTCCAGTCTTCCGGCATCTGCGCCGAGATATAATAAGTATCCTGCATGCTCAGATACGTCGGCACCAGCATGACCGCTGACATCAGTACTCCCAGCAGCGAGAAACCTACAGCCTTTCCTGTCGTGATCGCGCACCTTCTGATACCGCCGCCTTTAACTTTGATGAAATACAGAACAGGATAATAGAACAATATGAATATGCATACCATTATAGCGATATAGTAATTTGAAAATACTATCAGCGCGAGAGATAATGTATACGTCATAAATCGCCCATCGTCGATAAGCCTGTTAAGTCCCAGTATACACAGCGGCAGAAGTGCCACTGCATCCATCCACATGATGCACCAGTAATATGCCATCACATATGAGCAGAGGGCATACAGCACAGCAAATGCAGTTGTAACGATATTGCATTTATCACCGGCATATCTCAGATACATTGCCATGAAGCCCCCCGCAAGGCCTATCTTTATCAGCAGAATTACAGTGACTGCCTCCATTATCAGGCTCTCAGGGAACAGCATCAGAAGGAGATTGGCCGGACTTGCCCCGTAATATGCTATGAGGTTCCAGAAATTATGGCCACCTGCACCATCCCAGCTGTAAAACAGACTTCCGCCTTCATGCAGCTTGTTCTGAAGCTCGCTGAGAAAAGGAACGTACTGATGATACATATCTATGACTGCAATCTGATTATCTCCGAAGGGATAGATTCCGACTACAGCAAATGCCAGCACTGTAATAAGCACCGGCACTATGAATGCAAGAATAACATATTTATTTCTGTCTAAAAACGCATCAATTTTCATCTATATTGCTTTCCTTTTCTACGTATACAGGACGTCCTTTTGTTTCCAGATACATTCTGCCGATATACTCTCCGATAAGGCTGAGCACCGCTATTATCAGCCCGCCGAAAAACAGTATGAGACAGATTGTTGAAGCATAGCCGGGAACATCCCGGCCAAGGATTATCGTTTTGATTATCTCCACTATCAGATAGACAGCTGAGCCTGCTGCTGTGATGCTTCCGAAAACCCCTACGAATTTAAGGGGCGATACTGCGAAATCTATAAAGCCGTCTATTGCATATTTAGTGAGGCTCCATACGGACCACTTGCTTTCCCCTGCTATTCTTTCCACGTTTTCAAATTCTATCCAGCATGTGTCAAACCCTACCCATGCGAATATCCCCTTTGAAAACCTCTGATTTTCAGGCATGCTTACAATAGCTCTGACCATCTGTCTGCTCATAAGTCTGAAGTCAACCACTCCGTCTGCTATTTCTATATCGCTGAATCTGTTCATTACCTTATAAAAAAGTCTGGCAAACATGCTGCGTATCTTCGGCTCTCCTTTTCTCGAAACCCGCCTTGCTGCGCAGCTGTCAGCCCCGGTTTCCTCCAGCCTTCTGATCATTCGGCCTATCATTTCCGGCGGGTGCTGCAGATCCGCATCCATGATAAGGGCATAGTCGCCATCTGATGCTCTCAGTCCGGCATACATTGCTGCTTCCTTGCCGAAATTCCTGCTGAATGAAATATACCTGATTTTCCCTGTTTTCCCGGAATCATCCTGCTGCCTGCTGAGACATATCAGATTCTTTATTCTGTCAAGAGTTTCATCGGTACTTCCATCATCTATGAAAATAAATGAAAATTCATACCCGTCTATGGTTTCCACGGCTTCTGATGTTCTGTCATAAAACAGCTCAATAGTCCCGGCTTCATTGAAGCATGGCACTATTATATCGATTTTAGTATTCTGTTTTCTCCCGCCCCCTGCGGGTACATCTGTCTTTTCAATCATAATTCCATTTTCTCTACTTCTCCATAAGTTCGAGGTTCATGCCATCAGTCTGCACTATATTATCATCTTTGTCAATAAAAGCCGCTTCAAGTCCCATCTGAGGATATTTATCCTGAAGCTCTGCAACAAGCTGCTGTGCCTTTTCCTTACCCAGAATAAGGCATGCTGTGGACAGAGCATCGCAGAACCCGGAGTTTCCCTTATCTGCCACGATGGTCACAGCTTCGAGATCTGTTTCAGCCGGATATCCTGTCTGCGGATCCAGCACATGATGATATCTGACACCATCTTCAACAAACTGTCTTTCGTATATTCCCGATGTAACGACGGTTTTATCCGACACTCCGATGGAACCGACAATTTCGCTTCTGTCACTGTAGGGTCTCTCGATTCCTATTGTCCACGGTGTATCTTCGTCCTTTTCTCCTATTACTGTAATATTTCCTCCCAGATTTATTATTGCCTTTGTCACGCCCCGGGATTCCATATATTCACCTGTCCTGTCTGCAATATATCCTTTGGCGACTCCGCCTAAATCGATTCTGGTATCACTGTCCGACAGGCACACCTCACTGCCCTGTATCTCAACACTGCCATAACCGACGGTCTTCAGTGCATCCCTGATATCTTCATCCTCCGGAACAGACGGATTGTCACTTCTGAAATCCCATAAATCCGTGACGGCACCCACGGTGATGTCAAACATTCCCCCGGACAGTTTTCCCATGAGCAGGCCGGTATGAATAACATCGAGAGTTTCTCCCGACACTTCCGTGCTGTCACCGGCAGCATGATTTATTCTGTAAACATCGCTTCCTTCTATGGTCCTGCTGAGCATATTCTCATATTCCCGTATTTTATCGAAGGACTGATCAAGCACTTCACGGGCATTAGCGTCAGACATCTCCTTCATATCGTATATCGTTATTACGCATGATGTATCAAGGCAGAACTCGTCTGCCGATACAGGCTCTTTGCCACCGCATCCAGTCTGTGGTATAATTATCACAGCTGTCAGCAGGACAGCGATTATGGTTCTTAACAATCTGGCAGGGTGCTTCCCTGTTGTATTAAATATCATATATTCTGACCTCCGGAGGTTCAAATGTTTAAAAAAGCTGACATAATACTGGCAGTGCTGTTGGCAGCTGCCGGTCTTGCCGCAACATATTTCCTGTCATTCGGACAGACTGCCGGCGATGAACTGCTGATCACCGTCGACGGCGAAGTCTTCGGTTCATATTCTCTCATTGAGGATAATGAGATAGTGATAGAACGCAACGATCATATTAATAAGGTTACCATAAGTGACGGTAAGGTTTCAATGAGTTTTTCGGACTGTCACAATCAGGACTGTGTGCTGCATTCCGAAATCTCCCGTACCGGGGAAAATATCATATGTCTTCCGAATAAAGTAGTACTGGAAATCACCGGCGGTGACGAGGGCTATGATTCAGTTTCAAGGTAGATATCATCCCATTCTTATTATCCTGCTGCTGATATGATTGACCATAGGAAGATCATGGGCAATGAACATTATCGTAAGAGTCCGCTCATCTGCCAGTTTACGCAAAAGGTGCACGATCTGTGCCTGGGCAGATACATCAAGCCCTGTCAGAGGCTCATCAGCTATGATAAAATCAGGATCCGTTATAAGGGCACGGGCTATGGCTGCTCTCTGCCGCTGCCCGCCAGACAGCTCATACGGTCTGCGGTCTGACATCGATACATCCAGCTCTACGGCAGACATGGCTTTATTAACCTCATTTTTTATCAGCTCCGTCATCTTTCCCCGCCGTCCTCCGGCACCAGACCCGCCGGCAAGCTTCCGTCTCAGAGCCTTGTTTATCCAGAGGGGCTCGGCAATAATCTCCTCCACAGTCATTCTGTCATTGAAAGCGGACTGTGAATCCTGAAAAATCATCTGCATGTTTATGCCGGATCTCAGCACTATCTGTCCTTTTTCCGGCTTCTCCAGACCTGCTATGCATCTTGACAGGGTTGATTTACCGCAGCCTGAAGGCCCTACAATCCCGACAATTTCTCCTTCGTATATCTCCATACTGAAATCCTCAAGCACCTTATGGATCTGTTTTCCCGGCAGCATGAAGCTCCTGCTTATGTTTTTCACCGAAAGCATGGGTGTCTTCCTGCTGCTTTCACAGGAGCCGTCATCTGCAGCATTTTTATCGCAGGCAGCGCTGTGTCTGTGATTATGCCCCCGGTTCTTCCTGTAGTCCAGATACCCCAGAAGCTTCCTGGTATATTCGTGCTGTGGTGCAGCAAACACTTCAGAGACTTTACCCTCTTCAACGATATACCCATCCTTCATTATAGCCACCCGCTCGGCTATATCCTCAACAAGGCTGAGATCATGGGTGATGAACAATACGGCTGTACCCGTCTGTTTCTGAATATCTCTCAGCAGATGAAGTATCTCATCCTGGGTTTCTTCATCAAGGGCGGTCGTCGGCTCATCGGCAAGGAGAATATCAGGTTCACCTGCCAGAGCGATGGCAATGACTATACGCTGCCGCATACCTCCCGAAAACTGATACGGTCTCTGATCATATCGTTTCTCCGCCTCATCAATCCTGACCGCTTCCATAAGCTCGACAGCACGTTTCCTGGCCTCATCCCTGTTCAGGCCTTTGTGTTTCCGAACCACTTCTGCTATCTGCTCCCCTACGGAAAAAGCCGGATCAAGGGATGTCATGGGATCCTGGAAAACCATAGCGATTCTGCCTCCCCGGCAGCTTTGCATCTCCTCTTCTGTAAAAGGCACAAGATCTCTGTTGTCCAGCATTATCTCTCCATCCTCAATGCGTCCTCTTTCGCAGAGTATTCTCAGCATGCTTTTGCAAAGCACTGTCTTGCCGCATCCGGACTCTCCCACAAGCGCAAGAGTTTCGCCGCGGCCCAGCCTCAGCGAAACTCCCTTCACAGCAGTCAGCACACCCTCCGGTGTCTCAAATGCCACTTTTAAATTGTTGATTGTCAGAAGATCTTTCATATTACTCAGTTATTTCCCATTCATGAATGTTCCAGAAAATCCCTACGCCGTGATGTCCCAGCACAGTATCTTCTGTTATTCCTGTGATATTCGATGTTCCTGCATAAATTGCATCAATATATGCTATAAAAGTGTACGCAGGATCCTCCGCCAGCTCTTCCTGAAAAGCTGCATAAAGCGGTTTCCTTTCATCAGGGTCTTCCAGCTTTCGGGCTTCTGTCAGCAGTCTGTCCACTTTCCCGTTGGAATATCCGCTGTAATTGGCGCCTTTATCTGTTCCGAACACTTTATATGTATGGTCGTCAGGATCAAAAGGGCTTCCCCAGCCTATGAGGAATGCATCCTGGCCTTCCCAGTCTATTTCCGCAGGACTTTCAACCGTCACTCTGACTCCTATGTCTCCGAAATTCTGGGCACATATATTCGCCATGTCTATCCTCACCTGGTCCCCCTGACTGCAGTTGATGGTGAACTCCAGCTTCTGACCGTTTTTCTCATAGATTCCGTCATCTCCCTTTACCCATCCGGCATCCTGCAGCAGCTGCTCAGCCTTATCAGGATCATATTCGTATTTCTCGATATCAGGATTATTAAACTGTCCTGCCTGCAGAGGTGAATAGGCCACCTGGCCATGCCCCAGCAGCACGCTGTCTATTATGGCCTGCCTGTCGATGGCATAGCTTAAAATCGCCGGAAGCTCTCTGTTGTCCGCCCACAGATCATTGTTGAAATTGTACATGATGCCTCTGTAGTCAGCTGTTGTCATTGAGTATACCCTGAAGGCTTCATTGTCCGCAAAGTTTTCCTCTGCCTTAGGTGTTATCTGGGCGAAGTTCAGTTCTCCGGATTCAAGCTGCAGCGCTCTGGCATCTGTATCTTCCACTATTTTGAATATCACTCTGTCTATTCCGGGAGCACCCTGGTAGTAGTTCTCGAATTTTTCCATGGTGATGCTCTGTCCCATCTCCCATGAAACCAGCCTGTACGGTCCTGCACCCACAGGGTTCTGATTGAAATCCGAGGTTGTCATGTCCTCACCCTTGAGAAGATGCTCCGGAAGGATACCGATGGTCAGATAGTCAAGCATCGCCACATTCGGTGCATCAAGCTGTATGTCAACATGGGTATCGTCTATTACCTTTATGCTTTTCACGTCTTCAAAGTTTGAAGCATTCTCTGAACCGTTGGCAGGATCCATGATGGATTCTATGGTAAATTTCACATCTCTGGCAGTGATGGGCTCTCCGTCATGAAATGTGAGGCCCTCGCGTAAAGTGAACTTGTACGTGTCTGTGCTTTCGTCAAAGTTCCAGCTTTCTGCAAGACCCGGTACCACGTTGTTATTCTCGTCATGCGCAGTCAGTCCTGCAAACAGCAGGAGATTGATCTCTCCGTGTTCATAAAGCGCAGGGTTGATGGCGGTATAATCTCCGCTGCCGTAAACCAGTGTGTTACCATCATTCTGAGCACTGCCTCCTCCGCAGCCTGTCAGCGCCGATGCCAGGCATACCACCATTGCCATAATTGCAGCAAGTGTTCTCTTTTTCATTGTCTTCTCCTTTTTCTTCCTCTCAGGTATTCTCCGATCTCCGTTACACAGATGAGGGTCACCACCAGAAAAATTCCCGGGATAATTATCATCCACCATGAGCCTGTAAGCATCGCACGCTGAGACAGACTCATCAGGCTTCCCCATGAAATAACATCTGTCGGAAGACCGAGACCCAGGAAGCTGAGCGTTGATTCGGTTATCATCGCGCTTCCTATATTTGTAACTATCATGAACATGATCGCCGACATATAGTTCGGCATCAGATGTTTTCTCAATATATAAAAGAATCCGCCTCCCATGGTTCTTGCAGCCAGAACGAATCCTGCACTTCTGAGCTGTCTTACTTCACTTCGTACCATTTTGGCTACTGCCATCCAGCCGGTGATACCGATCACCGCAGATATGGATAACACCGTCGCTTTTCCCATGGCTGCCTGGATGAACATTACCAGCAGCAGCTGGGGTACGCTCATGAGTATCTCTGCAAATCTCATCATTACATCATCCACTCTGTCCGAAGCCAGTCCGGCGGCAGTTCCGTACACCACAGCTATCAAGGTCGATATCAGGGTAGCCGCCAATCCGATAAAAATCGAAATTCTGCCCCCGTAGAGTATAACCGAAAACAGGTCTCTTCCCAGAGTATCTGTTCCGAAAATATGACCGTTTCCGGGAGCCATGCTTATTTCGCCAAGATTCATGTAAGTCGGGTCATACGGCATAATAAAACCGGCCATAAGACATGCCAGTATGATTACTGTCAGCACCGCTGCCGATACATACGGCTTTCTGTCAGCTGACAAGGCAGAGGATACTTTTTTTCTCGTTACCGTCATTGCAGCATCTGCCCCCTTTCCTCTGAAATTTCGGGAGCAAGCTTCTCGTTTATAATCTGGGCGATAATATTGGCAGTTATTACAATCAGACCTGTTATCAGTGTCACCAGCATCAGCATGTTGTAATCATGATACTGTGCACTTTCCACACCCAGCTTTCCTATGCCGGGATACGAAAACACTATTTCCACAACGTATGCCCCGCCCAGAAGATGGGGCAGGAATATAGCCATTATGCTCACGACTGCCGGCATGATGTTTCTGATGCAATGTCTGTAGATGGTCTGACTTTCACTCAGGCCTTTAACCTTGCAGAGCAGCACATATTCCTTCTGCACTTCATCCGACAGCTTGTTTCTCATAAGATATGCGCAGTACCACAAATGGGATATCACGATGGCTGTTACAGGAAGTATCAGGTGCAGAATCCTGTCCGCCGCGCCTCCCCCTCCCAGGGATACGGCACCGCTGTGGGGCAGAATCCCAAGTCCTGCCGAAAATATCATGACCAGCAGCAGGGAAACGAAAAACTCAGGCATGCTGTTTGCTGCTATTCCGGCTTTGCAGATGATTCTGTCTATAAGCTTTCCCTCGCGGCGCACACAGAATACCGCCAGCATCAGCCCCAGCACAAATATCAGTACAAATGATACTGCTGTAAGCAGCACGGTATTTCCGAACACCTGGGAAATCACCTCAGATGCCGGCTGTTTATACTGGTAAGAAATGCCGAAATCACCGCGGAGTGCTCCATCAGCCCATCTCAGATACTGGGTTATCATAGAGTCATTCAGTCCCAGACGTTCTGCAGCTGCGTCAAGCTGCTGCTCCGACATTCTCTCTACCGTTTCACCGTAATACGCTCTCAACGGATCTCCCGGTGCCATACGGGATACGATAAACACTATCAGCGAAAGCACAACAAGTGACAGAACGAGCTGTCCTGCCTTCCTGACTGCATATTTTATCACACTGCTGTGCATATCCGTCTCCTTATCAGATTTATATATCGAGATGTATCTGCGACCGGCTACAGCCGCCGGCTGTCGTGGTGCAGATAAGTTTAAAACCCCATAAAAAAAGCCACTAAAAGTATCGCTCCTTATGGAGTATCAACCTTCGTGGTCATAATCTCACGCTTCCTGCGTTTACTGAATTATATTAACAGATTAACACATTCACTGTCAACCGTAATATCTGTTATTGTTGAAATTGCGGATATATTATATAATATAGTCTATGAATACGTACAGAACCACACAAAAACTGACCATGTCTGCGCTTTTCGCAGCACTGGCTCTGATATTCTCATATATTGAGGTCATTATACCCTTTAACCCCGGCATACCTGGTATCAAGCTCGGCATCGCAAACCTTGTTATCATAATCGCCCTTTATTATCTGGGGTCCAGCTATGCACTGACAGTAAACCTGGTCAGGATTCTCATTGCGGGGCTGCTGTTCAATGGTTTATTCGGCGCGATTTATTCCCTCGCCGGTGCTGCCCTCAGCCTGATTGTAATGATACTTCTGAAAAAGACAGGGTTATTCTCTGTAACGGGTGTCTCCATGGCAGGCGGCGTGGCACACAATCTGGGACAGCTGCTGGTGGCGGCTTTTATCGTTTCCAACATCAAGGTATTTATTTATTTCCCGGTGCTGCTGTTTTCAGGTATGATCTGCGGTACTGCCATCGGATGTCTGTCATATCTCATTCTCAGGAAGCTTCCCGGCAGGTCCATATCTTAGTTTAAAAGAGCTGCAGCCCGGTCGGATCTGATTTTCGTGATCAGTCGACCGGGCTGCAGCTCCGGCTTTATTCCCTTTATTTTTTTATTTTGTAATTTTAACCTTGCATACTGCACGCTTTCCGGATCCGTCCTTTGCTGCAGCAGTAATGGTTACGGTTTTTCCTATTCCTGCACGTTTCGCAGTTACTACTCCTTTTGATGAAACTTCAGCATATCTGGTGTTTCCTGATTTCCAGGTCACCTGCTTGTTTGTGGCTGATGACGGTGATACTTTGGCTGTAAGGGTCGCCTTGCTTCCGGCTTTAAGGCTCATGCTGTTTCTGCTGAGGCTTATTTTGCTCACATATCTGCCGAAGGAAACAGAAGCCTTCTGGTTTTTCGTAATCCTTATTGTCTTTGTCTTACCGTTCACCTTCTTGCCGTCCACAGAGAATGATCTGACATAATAACCGCTGGCAGGTACTGCCTTGAGGGTTATTTTAGTTCCCGGAAGTTTCGATACATTCGCTCCGGATACTTTACCGCCTTTATACGCAGGTGCCGTCACCTTGACAAGTCCGCTGCTGACAGGCGCTTTGTATGCATAATCATCATCATCATATCCATAGAGTGTACTTCCGACTGTCACGCCTGTGAAAGTATTCCCGAATAATTCATCAGAGAAATTATACTTTGTCGGATAAAATTTATCCTTGCTGACATTATATGTGAAGGTGTCTCCCAGACCTGCCGCAGGATATCCTGCGTATATCAGACCTGTGGAGCAGATTCCTACAGAAGTGTCGTATACACAGTACTCATTACCGCTTCGCTTAACAGTATAACTGCAGAAGAACATATCCGGATTCTGAGCTGACTCAACCCATTTGCCTCCTTTGAGAACAAGATTTGCAGGGCAGATCTGTTTCTCAGGATCAATGCCTTTCTGTGATTCACTGTATCCCATGGTATAAACCAGTTTATCTCCCGACTGAACAGCTTTTCCGGCAGCTCTGCCTTCAGGAAGTGATGGTCCGCTGGACCATTTCTTTGTAGCAGGGTCATATACCTTAACTTTTGTGCTCAGCGATTTAGTGCTGTAGTCATAGCCTCCGATAACATAGATTCTGCCATTGTAGGATGTCAGCGTCCACTCTTCTGTTCTGCTTATATCTTTTGGCAGACTTCCGAGATTAGTGATTT
>JBJESR010000186.1:0-2250 GCA_051882895.1 Lentihominibacter sp. | reverse complement strand
GGGAAATATCGACAGCAGATATAACCTGGGAAATAATAAGCTTATTAAAGAGGGGGCTGTACCTGTGACGTGTGTTCAGGATATTCTGGATGCTATGGGTGTCGGAGGAATAAACAGAGAGGAAGCCGAGCAGCTTCTGGGAAAAACAGAAATGGAAATATTCACACTGCTGGAAAATCACGGAGAAATGACTATTGATGAATTATGCAGAATAATGGAAAAAACACCTGCATATGTCAGCAGTATAGTGACAGTTATGGAGATAAAAGGCATTGTTTTTTCTGCTTTGGGAAAAATTTTTATTGCAAAAGCATGAAATAATACATATAATCAAATACTAGAAACTAATTTATACTAAGAGGGAGGAGTTTCCATGGCAGCTGCAAAGAAGATTCTTGTTATAGTTGAATCGCCGTCGAAGGCTAAAACTATAGGCAAATTTCTGGGCGCACGCTACAAAGTCATAGCGTCGGTCGGTCATGTGCGCGATCTGCCTAAGAGCAAATTGGGAATAGATATTGAAAACGATTTTGAACCTCAGTACATATCGATACGAGGTAAAGGTGATATTATCAAGGAGCTTAAGAAAGAGGCCAAGAATGCATCCAAAGTCTATCTGGCAACCGACCCGGACAGAGAAGGAGAAGCAATATCTTGGCATTTAGCATTTTTGCTGGGAATTGATATGACATCGCCATGCAGGATAGTTTTTAATGAAATAACTTCGAAGGCGATTAAAGAAGCGATAAAAAACCCAAGACCGATAGATCTTCGTCTTGTTGATGCACAGCAGGCAAGACGAGTTCTTGACAGACTGGTGGGATATCAGATAAGTCCCCTTCTCTGGAGGAAAATAAGAAGAGGGCTGAGTGCAGGCAGAGTACAGTCTGCCGCGTTAAAAATCATATGTGACAGAGAAAATGAGATAAAAGCATTTAAACCTGAGGAGTACTGGACGATCACAGCTGAATTTCGCAAAAGCAGGAAATTTACGGCCAAGCTGACCGAATACAAGGGTGAGAAGCTTGTCATACCGGACAGGGAACAGAATGACAGAATACTGGATGAGCTGGATAAAGGTACTTACAGTGTAAAATCTCTGGAAGAAAAAGACCGTATGAGAAAGCCTGCAGCTCCTTTTACAACAAGCAGCCTGCAGC
The DNA here is from genome assembly GCA_051882895.1 of Lentihominibacter sp. GTDB lineage: Bacteria > Bacillota > Clostridia > Peptostreptococcales > Anaerovoracaceae > Lentihominibacter. The sequence continues at coordinate 1,090 of JBJESR010000186.1, read as the reverse complement.
AGGACGCAGCGAACAAGCTTAACTTCACCACGAAAAAAACCATGCTTGTTGCTCAGCAGCTGTATGAAGGTGTTGAAATAAAAGGAAAGGGCACAATAGGTCTTGTATCATATATCAGAACAGACTCGGTGAGGATTTCAGATGAAGCTAAAGCTGCGTCGAAGGAATATATTCTGAATGCATTTGGTGAGGAATATTACTCTGATAATGTTTACAGCAACAGGAAAAAAGATGTTCAGGACGCACATGAGGCCATACGCCCCAGCCATGTTGAACTGGAGCCTGATGCCATCAGGGAGTCGCTGAGCAAGGATCAGTATAATCTTTATAAACTTATCTGGAGCAGATTTGTTGCAAGTCAGATGGCACCGGCAAGATACAAAGCAGTCAGTGCCGTGATAGAAAATGGGGACTACATTTTCAAAGCAACAGGTTCGAAGCTTCTGTTTGATGGTTTCCATAAGGTGTATTCGGTTTCAAAGGATAAGGATGATGATAAACTGCTGCCGCAGCTGGACAAAGGTGAAATACTTGACCCGTCTAAGGTTGAGGGAGAACAGAATTTCACTCAGCCTCCTGCCAGATTTACAGAAGCCAGCCTTGTCAAGGATCTTGAGGAAAAAAATATCGGAAGACCAAGTACCTATGCACCGATTGTGGCAACTCTCATCGACAGAAAATATATTTCAAAAGAAAAGAAGACTCTTGTTCCGACAGAGCTGGGATTCATCGTTACAGATGTGATGGAACAGTACTTCAAAGAAATAGCTGATGCAGGATTTACAGCACAGATGGAAGAAAATCTCGATGATATCGAAGTCAAGGGAACCGAGTGGAAAGAAGTTATCAGGGACTTTTATGGTACACTCAAAGAAGAACTGGATGTTGCGGACAGTGAGATTCAGAAGGTTGATCTTGAGGTTGAGCTTACGGGGGAAACCTGCGAAAAATGCGGGCGTCCTATGGCTGTCAAGCATGGCAGATTCGGTGCTTTTGCAGCATGTACGGGATATCCCGAATGTAAAAATACCAAACCGCTGGTTCAGACTATAGATGTGAAGTGCCCGAAATGCGGCAAAGATATAGTGGC
>JBJESR010000185.1:0-2254 GCA_051882895.1 Lentihominibacter sp. | reverse complement strand
ATTTTAAAAATAAACGTGAACTCTATGTTTTCCTGTGGGAGAGATGTGCTCAGATTACAATCGATTATCTGACAGAGTATGGATGTTATGAGAAGAGCGATCTGTTTGATATGATGTACAGGGAGATGTATCTTGCCAGTGAAGGTTATTTATGGGAAATGGTGCAGAGAGAAGATGTTGACGTTGACAGAATGGAAAAGGATTTTACAGGGATGATAGAATTCTGGAAGAAGATTTACACGAAGGAGGGTGGTTCAGAGTGAATGCTGTGAGAACAGAGAGACCGGCAATAAAAACGGAAGGTCTGACGAAATATTACGGTAAATCCAGGGGCATAACTGATCTTGATCTGACTGTGAAACGCGGAGAGTTTTTCGGATACATCGGTCCGAACGGGGCAGGAAAAAGCACCACGATACGGATTCTGACAGGACTGATAAAAAGAACTGGCGGCAGAGCCGAGGTGCTGGGAATGGATCCTGAGGCAGATAAAGAGGCGATACTTGCAAATGTAGGATATCTGCCGTCTGAAGCAGTTTTTTATCAGGGGCTGAAGGTTAAGGATATAATCAGGCTTTCGGCGGATCTGAGAAAAATTGACTGCAGCAATGAGGCAGAGAAGCTTTGTGAGCGGCTGAGGCTTGACAGGAATAAGAAGATCAGCGAGCTTTCTTTCGGCAATCGTAAGAAGGTTGCCATTGTGTGCGCTTTGCAGCACAAACCGGAATTATATATCCTGGATGAACCAACGGGAGGGCTTGATCCGCTGATGCAGCGTGAGTTTTTCACTATACTCAAGGAACGTAACCGGGATGGAGCTACCATTTTCCTGTCATCGCATATTCTATCGGAAGTCCAGCAGCATTGCGGGCGAGCGGCCATAATCAGAGAAGGCAGGATTATAGCCTGTGATAACGTGAGCGAACTGACCAGGGCAAATGCCAGAAGGATAAAGGTGAGAACAGGATCAGTATCATCGGACGATAATAACAGGCTGATGGATATAATCTGCAGATTAAACGCAGTTCGTGATGTGAAACAGCATGATGACGGCGCTGATTTTCTGTACGGAGGAGATATCAACGAACTTATCAGAGGATTGTCTGACGTAAGGCTTGCAGATCTCGACATTTCAGAGCCGGAGCTGGATGAGATATTCATGCATTATTATCAGGATGGAGGTGAGGCATAATGAGGATTATCAGACATGAGCTGAGAATGGGCAGGCTGCCGCTGTCTGTATGGACTGCGGCCATAGGTTTTCTGCTGATAATTTGTGTGATGCTGTATCCTGAAATGAAAGGTGATATGGAGAGTGTGAACCAGGTGTTCTCATCAATGGGAAGCTTCAGTGAAGCTTTCGGGATGGATAAGGTCAGCTTCGGGTCATTAATGGGGTTTTATGCTATAGAGTGCGGCAATGTACTGGGAATCGGCGGTGCGTTTTTCGCGGCATTATGTGCTGCAGCGTCGCTGTCAAAGGAGGAAAAGGAGCATACTGCAGAATTCCTGCTGACTCATCCTGTGAGCAGGAGGAGTATAATAACCGGGAAGCTGGTGTCAGTTCTTCTGCAGGTTGCGGCTATGAATATCGTGATATTTCTGGCGGCTGTAGTTTCGATAATGTGCATCCATGAAGATATTTCATGGAAAGAGTTCACGCTGCTGCATCTTTCATATCTGCTGCTGCAGGTGGAGATTGCCGGCATATGTTTCGGTGTTTCGGCGGCTTTGAAAAATGGCAGTACCGGTGTTGGTCTGGGTATAGCCGCAGTAATGTATTTTCTCAATATCATTGCTAATATTACGGATAAAGCAGCATTTCTCAAATATATAACACCTTTCGGGTATGCGGAAGGAACGGATATAGTTTCAGAGGGATGTATCGATGCAGGCTATCTGATTCCAGGGATCATATACTGTATTGCCGGAGTCGCAGCGGCGTATGTCATATATTGCAGGAAGGATATTTCCTAGGAAATACAAATAAAAAACAATCATTTTCGGTCAAAAGTAGTATAATATAGTCATAAAAGATCAACTGAACATTCCGGCGGCCGACCGGCGCAGCCTGAATATGACTCACCGGCAGTAATGCCATATGCTCAGCATCTGATACAAACACTGTTTTATTAGAAAGGAGCACAGTTATGGGATTCAAATTTGAACAAGGTAAAATGTACATGATGCCGGTATTTTTCGGACCGACAACAACTATGCAGAGTATGGACGGCAAGCTGATGCTGCATCAGCC
>JBJESR010000184.1:0-10662 GCA_051882895.1 Lentihominibacter sp. | reverse complement strand
ATACCGCAATGATGTTGAACAGGAAAATGGTTGAAATTGCCTGAGCAACATCCTCATCTTTGGCTCTGATGACAGGAGCAGTAGCGGCGATGGCAGAACCTCCGCAGATGGATGTGCCCACGCCGATAAGAGTTGTAGTGTTGCCGTCGATTTTCATTGCCTTGCCGACAAAATATGCAGTTACAAATGATGATGTCAGAGTGAACACCATAACCATAAGAGACTGACCGCCGACCTTGATTACGTTGAACAGATTCATTTCAAAACCCAGCAGGATAATCGAGTACTGCAGGATGTATTTTGAAGTGAATTTAATTCCCTTGTCAAATGCGGCAGGCCTTTTGACAAAAGCCAGTATCATACCGAACAGGATACCGAAAACCGGTCCGCCGATGATAGGAAACTGTTTGCCCAGCAGCCATGCGGGAATAGCAATTATAAAACAGGCCAAAATACCAATAAGCGTTTTTGCTTCAAAAAATTTATCTTTCATGTGACTATGCCTCCTAAATGAATCCAATGGATATTATATCACTTTATCATGTTTTGTAAACAAATAAATAACATTTGTCAGAAACTATATCTTGACATATACCCCAATAGGGTATATGCTGAATGCGAAGATGAGCTTGAGCTGACTTAATATATAACTGTACTGATTTAGTATGGTAACACATGGCGAAAAAATCCATAGCAAGAAAAGGAGAGATAAAATGACAAACAAAATGATAAACAATGAAACCTGCTGTCATAAGACAAAGATACGTTCACAGGAAGAACATAAGCGACTGGTGAACAGGCTCAGTCGTGTGGAGGGACAGATCCGCGGGATAAAGAAAATGGTCGAGGAAGATGCGTACTGCATAGATATACTTATTCAGGTGGCGGCGGCCAATGCGGCCCTGAACTCCTTTAACAAGGAGCTGCTGGCGGAGCATATCAGGACATGCGTCGCAGATGATATCAAGAACGGCAGAGATGAGACCATCGATGAGCTGGTGGCAACTTTGCAGAAACTGATGAAATAGGGAGTAATAAATGAGACAATTTGATGTTGGAGGAATGAGCTGTGCTGCCTGTAGCAGCCGCGTCGAGAAAGCTGTATCAAAGCTTCCCGGCGTCGAAAGCTGCTCCGTCAGCCTGCTGACAAATTCCATGGGAGTTGAAGGAACAGCCTCATCCGGAGAAATAATAGAGGCTGTGGAAAAGGCAGGATACAGTGCAGCAGAACGAGGTGCCTCCGGTGATGCCGGCAGGTCAGAAGCAGGCGCAGCTGCTGCAGCGCCGGACACTTCGATGCTGGAAGATAAGGACACCCCTCTGATGAAACGGAGGCTTACAGCTTCGGTCATCGTCCTTGCAGTGCTCATGTACTTTTCCATGGGGGAAATGATGTGGGGATGGCCGATACCGGAGGCAATGGAGAATAATCATGTGGCAATGGGGCTTCTGCAGATGCTTCTGACAGCTGTTATCATGGTGATAAACCAGAAATTTTTTGTCAGCGGATTCAGAGGCATTATACACAGAGCGCCTAACATGGATACCCTGGTTGCGCTTGGAGCAGGAGCAGCATTTGTGTACAGCACGTATGCACTTTTCGCTATGACAGGAGCACAGACAGCCGGAGATCAGGAAGCTGTAATGATGTATATGCATGATTTCTATTTTGAATCAGCGGGTATGATACTTACCCTGATAACAGTTGGGAAGCTGCTTGAGGCAAGATCAAAGGGCAGAACTACTGATGCTTTAAGGAGCCTGATGGAGCTGACACCACAGACAGCAGTTGTGATCAGAGATGGACAGGAGATAGAAGTTCCGGTGGGGCAGGTTAAAAAAGGCGATTTTTTCGCAGTCAGACCAGGGGAGAAAATTCCTGTTGACGGAGTGGTGGCTGAAGGTACAAGTGCAGTCAATGAGGCAGCACTTACAGGAGAGAGCATTCCGGTGGACAAAATGCCGGGCGATAATGTTTCGGCTGCCACGGTTAACCAGTCGGGATACTTAAGATGTGAAGCTACCAGAGTAGGAGAAGACACAACTCTTTCACAGATAATCAGGATGGTCAGTGATGCAGCAGCGACGAAAGCCCCTGCAGCTAAAGCGGCGGACAAGGTTTCAGGCATATTTGTTCCGGTGGTAATAGCGATCGCACTTATCACATTCGTCGTATGGATGCTGGCAGGGCAGACTGTCGGATATGCACTGGCAAGGAGCATATCGGTTCTTGTGATAAGCTGTCCGTGTGCACTGGGGCTGGCGACACCGGTAGCGATCATGGCAGGAAACGGCATGGGAGCCAGAAACGGAATACTTTTCAAAACGGCAGCAGCCCTTGAAGAAACAGGCAAGGCAGCCGCAGTAATTCTTGACAAAACAGGTACTGTCACAAAAGGTGAGCCGGAGGTTACCGATATCATACCGGCAGGTGGAATCACATCTGAAGAGCTGATGAGGCTTGCGTATTCCCTTGAAGCGAAAAGTGAACATCCTCTGGCAAAGGCCATAGTATATGCAGCCGGTAATATGGGTCTTGGAGCTGCAGATGTGGAGGATTTCAAAGCACTTCCGGGAAACGGCCTTACCGCAAAGCTGGACGGATGTACACTGTCAGGAGGAAATCTGAGGTTTGCCGAGTCTCAGTTTGAAGTGACAGAAGCTATGAAAACCACAGCAGCAAGGCTTGCTTCAGCAGGGAAGACACCATTGTTTTTTGGCAGGAACAGCCAGCCGGCAGGAATCATCGCAGTTGCTGATGTCATCAAGGCTGACAGCGCAGAAGCGGTCCGTGAGCTTCAGGGTATGGGCATCGATGTGGTAATGCTGACGGGAGATAACCAGCAGACGGCGGAAGCAGTGGGCAGGCAGGCAGGCATAAACAGAGTAATAGCCGATGTGCTGCCTGATGGTAAAGAGAAAGTTGTTCGTGATATTCAGAAGACCGGCAGAGTGATAATGGTGGGTGACGGTATCAATGATGCTCCTGCACTGACAAGAGCCGATATCGGTATTGCCATCGGCGCAGGCACTGATGTTGCCATAGATGCTGCAGATGTTGTACTGGTAAAAAGCCGTCTTGCAGATGTTCCGGCAGCTATCAGACTCAGCAGAGCGACCCTCAGGAATATCCATCAGAATCTGTTCTGGGCATTCTTTTATAATGTCATCGGAATACCGCTGGCGGCCGGTGTGTGGATACCGCTGCTGGGATGGCAGCTGAATCCGATGTTTGCAGCTGCAGCTATGAGCCTGTCGAGCTTCTGCGTGGTGACAAACGCCCTGCGGCTGAATCTGCTTGATATCAGAAATCCTGAACATGACAGGAAAAGAATAAATAAAACAAAGAATAAAAACAAGGAGGAACAGCAAATGAAAAAAACAATGAAGATCGAGGGCATGATGTGTGGACATTGTGAGGCAAGAGTGAAGAAATGTCTGGAAGCTCTCCCTGAAGTTGAATCAGCTGAGGTAAGCCATGAAAAGGGTACGGCGGTTGTAAGTCTGAAGGATGATCTGACAGATGAAGCCCTTAAAAAGACTGTAGAGGACCAGGACTATACTGTAACTTCAATAGAATGATCCTGATTGCAGACGACAGTATAATAACAGGTATAACAGAGCACCACTCCGAATAGATTATCTGGGGTGGTGATTTTTTATGATTATAATGATAAGAAAAAAAGGACTTGTCAGATTTGCCGGGGTTGCAGCTGCTGTGGCAATAGCCGGCAGTGTGCTCTTTACAGGAGCAAAGGTGGCAGGTGATCTTGCCATAGACACGGCTGCTGACGGAAACTGGGGACTGAGCTTCCAGCAGGAGGGTGAGGCACCGGTGACAAATGTGACTGCAGAGTTTCTGGCACAGTACGACGGGTATTATATGGAGGATACTGACCGGAAGGTACTGTATCTGACCTTCGATGCAGGCTATGAGAACGGATATACTGCAGGAATACTGGATGTCCTCAAAAAGCACGATGCGAAAGCGGCTTTCTTTCTCGTAGGGAATTATCTTAAAACAAGTCCACAGCTCGTCAGACGTATGGTTTCCGAGGGACACCTTGTAGGAAATCACACCTTCAGTCATCCTGACATGTCGGCTATATCCACAGAGGACGCTTTTCGTGAAGAGCTGTCTAAGCTGGAGGATGAATACAGCAAAGTGACGGGAAAAAAGATGCAGAAATACTACAGACCTCCTCAGGGTAAATACAGTGAGTCCAATCTTAAGATGGCAAAGGAACTGGGGTACAGGACGATTTTCTGGAGTCTGGCTTATGTGGACTGGTATGAGTCGGATCAGCCGACTAAGGAGGAGGCTTTTGATAAGCTGATTCCAAGGGTGCACCCGGGAGCAATAGTTCTGCTTCACAGTACGTCAAGGACGAATGCCGAGATTCTCGATGAGCTGCTGACAAAATGGGAAGATATGGGGTATACGTTCAGACCTCTTACTGAGCTGCCGGAAGGCGGAGCAGGAAGCAGTGAAAATTAAATCATGATATCAGTAACAAATGAAACGCTCCTCTCATAGTATGAAGTATACGAAAGAAATTGAAGATACGAATGAAAGGAGATAAATGATATGTCGAATTGCAATTGCCAGAACAGAAGATCTGGTTTAAATATACGCTTTACAGACGGCTGCGGATGCGGCTGCAACGATTCCTTCACGGTTTTCACCGGAAGCAACAGATCAGGCTGCGGATGCGGCTGCGGTAACACATGGTCAACAGGGCGCTGCGGATGCGGCTGCGGAACATCATGGACATCAAACAGATGCTGGAACAGATGTAACGACTGTGACTGCGATAACTGCTGGTAGATAAAAGTACGGAAAATTTTAAACCGATGTGAATAAAAGAATGCCGTGTCAACGCTTATGTTGATACGGCATTTTTTCAGTCTAGTTCTTGAGGCTCTGCATCGGCGCAGGAATCCTGCCGCCGCGGTTGATCATGATATCTGAAGACTTGGAATTGATCTTCATAATCGGTCCGCTGCCCAGGAGTCCGCCGAAGTCCAGCATATCCCCTTCTTTGTATCCGATTGCAGGAATTACCCTCACGGCAGTTGTCTTGGAATTTACCATACCGATAGCTGCTTCGTCTGCGATGATGGCAGAAATCGTAGTGGAAGGTGTATCGCCAGGCAGAACAATCATATCCAGACCAACCGAGCATACGGCAGTCATAGCTTCCAGCTTTTCGATGGAAAGGGTGCCTGCAACTGCAGCATCTATCATTCCGGCATCCTCAGAAACAGGGATGAATGCTCCGGAAAGACCACCCACATTTGATGATGCCATGACACCGCCTTTCTTCACAGCATCGTTAAGCATAGCCAGTGCTGCGGTTGTTCCGTGTGTTCCGCACTGTTCGAGACCTATCTCCTCCAGAATGTGAGCAACGGAATCACCTACAGCAGGTGTCGGAGCCAGTGAAAGGTCGATGATACCGAAAGGAACTCCCAGCATCTGTGATGCTTCGCTTCCCACCAGCTGACCCATTCTGGTGATTTTGAATGCAGTTTTCTTGATTTTGTCCGCGATTTCGGCAAGGGATGCATCCTTAGGCATTTTAGCCAGAGCCGAACGTACAACTCCAGGACCGGATACCCCTACGTTGATCACACAGTCAGGTTCTCCGACTCCGTGGAATGCTCCTGCCATAAACGGATTGTCTTCGGGAGCATTGCAGAACACAACCAGCTTGGCAGCTCCTATGCACTGTCTGTCTCTGGTCAGTTCAGCAGTTTCATTGACAACCTCTCCCATAATTTTAACTGCATCCATATTGATTCCGGCTTTTGTTGAACCGATGTTTACTGATGAGCATACGAAATCAGTTTCTGCCAGAGCGCGTGGAATGGATTCTATCAGTTCTCTGTCACCGGCAGAGAAGCCCTTGTGGACAAGTGCGGAATAGCCGCCGATAAAGTTTACACCGACGTCTCTGGCAACTCTGTCGAGAGTTTTCGCATATTTTACAGGATCACCGCCTGATGCGGCCACCAGCATAGCAACAGGTGTAACCGAGATCCTCTTGTTGACAATAGGGATGCCGTACTTTTTTTCTATGGTTTCGCCGGTGCTGACAAGATTTTTCGCAAGTCTGTATATTTTATCATAGACTTTCTGGCAGGAACTGTCTATATCGCTGTCGCAGCAGTCCAGCAGGGATATTCCCATGGTGATGGTCCTGATATCCAGATGTTCTTCCTGTATCATGGTGATGGTTTCCATGATGTCTTTCATATTAAGCATTATCTGAAACCTCCCTGAGCTAGATTCTGTGCATTGAATTGAAAATATCTTCATGCATCACATGAACTGTCATGGCAGGGACTGTTTCTTTGATGCTGTTCTTGAGTTCATCCAGTGAACATGACAGCTTATCAATATCGACAAGCATTATCATGGCGAAATATTCGTCGAGTACCGACTGGGTAACCTCTGCAACGTTGGCATTGGCTTCGGCACATGCCGTGCTGACCTTCGCCAGAATGCCGACTGTATCTTTTCCTATAACTGTAATAACTGCTCGCATATCGTCCTCCTGATAATCTGATTTACTAATTCACTATTTTACCACAGTATAACAGCCGTCTTCAAGGGAAGAATCTGTCTTATACCGTATTTTGAGGGCAGGGTATTTCCCGGCAAAATACAGTTTGTTGGCTTTGGCGTTTCCTATCATATTGGAAAAGGATGTGCCTGTGGATGCAAAGGTGACGCTGTCGGTATCAGGGGCTTCTTCAAGTATGTTCTGCAGCTGAGCTTCCAGCTGTTCCCTGGCAATAGCTCCTTCTACAAGCTGTCTGAATGCAGGGTGAAATGTGTGCCCCTGTATTTCACCGCCTTCTGTGATAAGGTCGGTGCTTTTGAGACCTACCCGGATTATGCCGATGCCTGCGGAATCGAGGATCTTGTACATTTCCTTGGTGATCTGTACTGCAGTTTCTGTACTGAGAGGGTCATATTCACCCCGCCGGTACATTTCATAGAGCTCTGTATCATTGAGAACTATAGTCGGATATAGTCTGGCAATGGACGGTCCGATTCTGACAGCCTCCCGGGCCGAATAAATGCACTTCTGCATAGAATCACCGGGAAGTCCTATCATCAGCTGAATGCCAAGCTCGAAGCCGTACTCTTTAATAAGACGGCATGCCTCGTATACATCCTCTGCAGTGTGTCCCCGGTTTGATGCCTTTAATACGTCCGGATCAAAGGACTGTACGCCCAGCTCGATAGTGTCGGCATCATAGCTTCTGAGGTTGTCCAGGATACGCCTGTCAATATAGTCAGGTCTTGTGGACATGTGGATTTTATCGATAAGCCCGGCATCCTTGTATTCCTTAGCGACAGCGAGAAATGCAGACTGCTCCTCCAGCGGTATTCCCGTAAAGCTGCCTCCGAAAAAGGCGACTTCGATGGTTTCAAGGTTTCTTCCCTGCAGTGTAGGCAGATAAGTTTCAATTGTTCTTCTGGCATCTTCAGGTGTCACATCGGCAGTTCTGGCAGTGATTGCCTTCTGGTTGCAGAACACGCAGTCATTGGGACAGCCTCTGTGGGGAATGAAGATGGGTATTATTGCATGTGTTTTCATAGTTAGTATTTTACCATAAAAGTGCTGTGTGGTATAATCAATTTGCTGAAAGAAGGGTGGATGACATGAAAATTTATAAAATAGCGATTGCAGCATTAGCCGTAGTCATAATGGGGATAGCGTTATTCACAACTGTATATTATACGATGCAGCTGTCTCTGTCGCTGAACGGTCCGGAGGAAATGACAATAGGACTTAACGGTCTGTACAAGGAAGAGGGCGCGAAAGCCCGCACCGGGGGCAGAGATGCGTCGGACAGAGTTCAGATAACAGGACATGTTGATACATCAGTGCCTGGAACATATAAGCTGGAATATAGAATTGAGACTCTTACTGTTGAGCGTACAGTAATCGTAACGGAGAAAATGAATCCGGAGCTGATACTGGAGGGTGAGAATGAGATGGAGCTTATGCTGGGTGAAGCCTTTGAAGAGCCGGGGTTCAGAGCTGCTGATGAGAATGGCACAGATATCACAGGCGATGTGAAGGTGACCGGCACAGAACTGACCAGAGCCGGAGCAAATCAGATAAAATATACGGTGAGTGACAGCCGCGGCAATACAACCCAGCTTGTCAGAAACGTCAATGTGAAGGCTAATACTGAATACGATGCGGCAGGCCTTCCTGTATGCATGTATCATTATGTATATGATGAAAATGATCCGCCGGAGGATCTTTATAACAGATTCGGCAATTACATATCACAGCAGGCTCTCGAAGAGGAGCTGAACTGGCTGAATGAAGAAGGCTATTATTTCCCGACATGGAAAGAAGTACGTGAGTATATCGACGGGGAGCTGATGCTGCCGGACAAGAGTATAGTTATTACATTTGATGACGGTTCGAGAAGCTTTCTTGATTATGGAATTCCAGTTCTGGAGAAGTGCCGTGTTCCGGCAACAAGTTTTGTTATAACCTCAAATGATGGTGAGAAGAAGATAGCCGGATATCAGAGCGATTATGTAACGTATCAGTCACATTCCGACAATATGCACAGACCTGGAGGCAATATAGGCCACGGGGGTATATTCACCGCACTGTCCTATGACGAAGCACTGGCAGATCTGCAGAAATCCATAGAAATATGCGGCAGCAGTGATGCCTTCGCATATCCGTACGGAGATTACAATGACAGCTGCAGGCAGGTTGCAGAGGATGCAGGTTTCCTGTGTGCGGTGACAACACAGGCAGGCAAAGCTTATCCCGGCGATGATCCTATGCTGCTTCCGAGAGTCAGAATGTCACTGGGGCAGAGTCTTGATCAGTTTATCAGCATGGTTCAGCCTCCGGATGTCCGGTGAGTATGCTGCCGATATCCTCCAGAGGGAAACTGTCAAAACAAACGATTTCTATACCGCGGTCTCTGATGAAGGCCGCGATTTTATCTGCGTCGGGATGACTGTTCAGATCGCCGTTGAATATTATCGTACGTTTTCCGCCGATAGTAAGGTGACCGGCACATCCGCCGATGAAACCATAATCGAATCCGGGAAGCAGGATGTGTCCCTTTTGTATGAAGAGAACATGTGCATCACAGGCAGAAAGTGCCTTTGATATACCGGCATCGGAGGTTATGAACGAATCATCATCAACCGGCAGACAGCAGCAGCGTGAATAACCCTGTGGCACATGAACCTTCTGTGCGGCGGTTTTCATAGCCTGGCTGAGAAGGGCAGGATCGGTATATCTGAGATTGTGGATGAAGAACCTGGAGGTGCATACGGCATTGTATATTATATTTCCCGGGTAAGATTCACCCAGATTCTCGGGATTTCCCACAAAAAGCCGCACATTGTCCCACAGCCCCAGCTGACACATATGAATGTCGGCATGGGTGGATACTTCCCTGTAGACAGGTGTGTGCTCTCCGGTCATGAAATGGAGTGTGAATCCGTGACTGCGGAGAAATTTTATAAGCGGTGCGCCCGCATTTTCTGACAGATAAATATTTTTCATAGATTTAAGTATAAATGCACATGAGATTCAGTTCAAGTGCGATTTTCCCGGCGATACTCTGCAGTCTCAGAAACATGAAATATTGTTGTCTGAGATAGATTATTCTAAAAAAACATGTATAAAAGAACAAAAAGTACTTGACTTCAGTCCGGTAAAGTGAGATAATACGGACAAATGCGATGACCGGAAACCAGTAAGCCGGACAAGGACCTACAGAGAGCAGCCGTTTGGTGAGAGGCGCAGGACACCGTCAGACCGAATACATTCCGAGAGCAGTCCGCTGAACAGGAGAGGTGGTACAGACAGATTTCCTAATTAGGCTGGAACGGGTTCACCCGTTATAGTGAGAGAGTTTGGTAAGAACTCAGTGAGGCTGCAGTCGTGAGGCTGTGGTGAACAGAGGTGGTAACGCGGTAATATCTGCCCTCTGAACAACATAGTTCGGAGGGCAGTTTTTTTATGCCCTTCAGATAAAGCAAGGGAGGTAAAATAAAAACTATGTTAATCAAAATCTTACTTCTGTGTGCTTTTTTCGCACTGATGATATGTATCGGAATTTACTGCAGAAAGCACGCAACTGACGTTAATGGATTCGTACTGGGAGGAAGATCTGTAGGTCCATGGCTTACAGCCTTCGCTTATGGCACATCTTATTTTTCAGCAGTTATTTTTATCGGATATGCAGGGCAGTTCGGATGGAAGTACGGTATATCCGCCACATGGGTAGGTATCGGTAATGCGCTGATCGGTTCTCTGCTGGCATGGGTAATACTGGGAAGACGTACAAGAATCATGACACAGCATCTTGATTCCGCTACAATGCCTGATTTCTTCGGTAAGAGATTAGGAAGCAAATCACTCAAAATCGCAGCATCGGTAATTATTTTCGTATTCCTGATTCCTTACACTGCATCCTTGTACAATGGTCTTTCAAGACTGTTTGCTATGGCTTTTGACATCGACTATACTGTGTGCATAGTGATTATGGCTATCCTGACAGGAATATATGTAACTGCAGGCGGATATATGGCTACTGCCATCAATGACTTCATTCAGGGCTGCATTATGCTGGTCGGCATCGTTGTTGTTATCG
>JBJESR010000183.1:0-2276 GCA_051882895.1 Lentihominibacter sp. | reverse complement strand
GACATTGTGATCGATAAAGTGGCTCTGGCAGTAAAACGTTTCAGAAAACTGGGGAGCTTCAGATAAATGACAGGTAAACATCAAGGAGAAAATATGAATATGGAATTAAATCAGGAGCATATTTTTATTGTAAGGTGCGGAGAAGTTGCTCTCAAAGGAATGAACAAGCCTTATTTTGAGAGAATGCTTGTTGAAAGGATCAGGAAGCTGCTCAAGAAATTTGACGGGGTAAGTGTTAAGAGGCATGAAGGTCTTATTTTTGTCAGAGCAGACAGAAGCCTTGACAAACAGGCAATAATTAAAGAGATATCTAAAGTTTTCGGTGTGGCATCCATCAGCCCGGCTGTAGAATGTGAAAGCACGATGGAATCCATTGGTGCAGCAGCAGTTGATTATATGATGGAAGCCATCAGAGAGCGAGGAGTGAAGACTTTTAAGGTTGAAGCAAAGCGGGCTGACAAAACTTTTCCTGTCAAGTCGCCTGATATCGGCAGACAGATAGGTGCCGCCGTTCTCAAAGGGTGCAAGGTGCTTAAAGTAGATGTGCATCACCCTGACTGTCTTCTGTTTGTTGATGTGAGACATGATAAATCTTATATTTATCAGGATAAAATACCTGGTTTCGGCGGGCTGCCGCTGGGAACCAACGGCAAGGGTCTTTCACTGCTTTCGGGAGGTATTGATTCTCCTGTAGCAACATGGATGATGGCCAAAAGAGGTATGATGATAGAAGCTGTTCACTTTCATTCATATCCTTATACAAGCCAGAGGGCTCAGGAAAAGGTGGAAGACCTGGCGTCAATTGTGGCAACCTACTGCGGCAGATTCAGAATGCACGTAGTAAATCTTCTGCCTGTACAGGAGCAGATAGTTGAGCATTGCCCGGAGGAAGAGACCACGATACTTGTCAGAAGATTTATGATGAGGATTGCGCAGAGAATAGCTGAGAAAAACGGATGCGGGATGCTGATAACCGGAGAGAATCTCGGACAGGTGGCAAGCCAGACTGCTGAATCCCTGATAGTAACAGATGCTTCAGTGACGATGCCTGTTATGCGGCCTCTGATAGCCATGGATAAAGTGGACATTATGGATCTGGCTCAGGAAATCGGCACATACGAGACTTCTATTCAGCCGTATGAAGACTGCTGTACAGTTTTTCTGCCGAAGCATCCGGCAACAAAACCGAAGCTTGAGAAAATACTGGAGTCAGAGAGCAGGCTCGACTGTGAAGCTCTGATTGATGCTGCCGTTGATGCTGAAGAAATAATCAATATTTTCCCGGCATAATACAGAATATGACAAAAGAAGTGCTTGTTCTGCATTTTTTCTTAAGGACAAAACCCTCTTATCAATACTATAATTATTATAGGTCATTGAAAAGGGGGTATTTTTGTGGAAGTAAATTTCAGAGTATATGAAAACATTCTGATAGCATGTGTTAAAGGTGAAGTGGATCATCACAGTGCTGCACCGCTGAGGCATACGATAGATGAGTCTATGCAGATTTTCGGTCTGGATAATCTTGTGATGGACTTCTCCGGAGTGGATTTTATGGACAGTTCCGGAATCGGAGTTATACTGGGAAGATATAAGCGGATCAGAAAAAGCGGCGGCAGATTCTGTATTTCAGGCTGTTCCGGATATATTGAAAAGCTACTGGATATGTCCGGTGTGCTGTCGCTGATACCTGCTGCAGAAGATTACGAAAGTGCTGCTGATATTATTAACGGCCGGCAGCAGATATGCCTGGAGGTTTAAAATGGATAATGTTATGAAAATTGAGTTCAGTGCACTTGCTGAGAATGAAGCATTTGCCAGAGCGGTGGCGGCATCCTTTGTAATGCCGCTTGATCCGACTGTTGAAGAGCTGACTGAAATCAAAACTGCTGTTTCTGAGGCGGTGAGCAATTGCATAATACACGGATACAAGGATTGGGGCAACCGTCAGAATGCCAGAGTATTTATGGAGTGCAGCATGCTGAAGGGTGGAAAAGTGGTTATAAAAATAAGAGACGAAGGCTCTGGAATAGAAGATGTGAAAAGAGCTATGGAACCGCTTTTTACAACAGGAAACGAAGAGGAACGATCCGGCATGGGATTTACAGTGATGGAAAGTTTTATGGATAAGCTTGCTGTTGAGTCAGAAAAGGGTAAGGGAACCACCGTTATAATGACCAAATATCTGGATATAATAAGTGTCGAATAAATATGTACCGGCTGCTAAGGAAGATACATACAGACTAATTGAAGAAGCACAGAAAGGCAACATGGAC
>JBJESR010000182.1:0-10777 GCA_051882895.1 Lentihominibacter sp. | reverse complement strand
TGTTATTAGCACTCTTTATCTGCGAGTGCTAACCTTGATTTAAATGTACCACTAATGCATATTTGTGTCAACACCTATTTGCATTTTTTTACTGTATTTTTATAAATTTCTTCATATCAAACAGATACATGTATGCTTCCCTGACAATTCTGCCTGAAGCTGCTTCAAGGGCTTCCTTGTAGAGTTCTATCTGATTCCTGTATCTGTCTGCGATCTTTTCTTCAGTCATTCCGTTTCCCATATAGCTGTTCTTGTAATCAATAAGCACAATTCCGTCATCTTCCTCGAAATAGCAGTCAATTATGCCCTGCACGATAGCATCTGTGCCATTTACTTCTTTCTGCAGGATAAATTCCCTCTCTCTGTATAGTCTGTCCGACAATGCCGCACGCTTACCTGTTTCTGCTTCAAAAAAAGCAGCAATATTTTCCGTATTTATCACTGCACGTTCTTCTTTCTCAAGAATCCCGTTCTCATAAAGCCTGTCAGCAAATTTCCTGACATAATCCTCCCCTTCCTCCAGGGCTTTCCGGAAGTCCATCGTTTCCATCACAAGATGCATTGCCGTGCCGATCTCAGCAGCACTGAGCTTTTTCTCTTCAGCAGAAAATGCCGGTGTGTTCAGATGAATATCACAGATATTTCCACCTTCTCCTTTATTCAGCTCTGTTACCGAATATTTTGATTTCACCTCGCCCTGTACGCTGTACGGATATACGAAAGAAAGCTTCCTGTCTATTTTCTCAAGAATATCCTCATCACTGTATCCGGCTGCACGCTGCAGAACAGCTTCTGTCCTTTCACGGGCTGCCAGGTGACCTGCAGCTGAAGAAGCAGCTGCTTCTTCCTGCTCTGTATTCTCATAGACAACAATTTTCTGATGCGTCCTTCTCAGTGCACCGTACATCATATCAAGATATGACTTTTTCCTGTCAATGCTCTCTTCGAGACTGCCGGTATCTCTTACTGATGCTGTTACAATGAGACAGTCCATGGCTCTTGTCATAGCTACATAGAGTATCCTGACCTCCTCTTCAAGCTCCTCACGGCTTTTTCTGCCTTCAATAGCTCTCTGAAGCAGGGTTTTTCTGTGCCATTTCTCTTCGCGATTGACAAAAGGCAGGCTGATGCCCAGATCCTTATGCATGGCTGCCGGACTTCCCGTCCCCTTGAATCTTATGGCTCTGCCTGCTCCCATAAGTATCACTACCGGGAATTCAAGACCTTTACTCTTGTGAACAGTCATTATGCTGACTGCATTTTCGCCGCTTCCAGCAAGCTTCGCTTCTCCAGTGGATATCCGGTTTTTCTCCATAGCCTCAACATAGGACAGGAAACCATACAGCCCTGTATAGCTGCTTTCCTCAAAAGCCTCCGCTTTCTCCACAAGCATTCTCAGATTGGCAATTCTCTGCTTTCCAGCCGGAAGCCCGCTGCAGTAATCATAATATCCCGTATCATAGATCAGTCTTCTTACAAGCTCCCCAAGAGGTATTGTCTGTTTGATCTCCTTCCAGAGGTCTATCCTGGTGAGCATATCAGCCACCTTTTCTCTCAGTGCCTCATCCTGACCCTCCTGCGCATATGATCTGACCGCATCATAGTAGCTTCCGCCCTCTGAAGCTATCCTGACAGCCGCAAGCTCCTTCGGATCAAAACCGAAAACAGGACACCTCATTACGGAAATAAGCGGTATATCCTGCCTTGTATTATCTATTATACGGAGGATATTAAGGAACACCTTCACCTCGACAGTTTCAAAATACCCTCCCGTGTTTTCACCGCAGGCCGGAATCCCCTCATTGTTAAGGTATTTCTCCACATCTCCTATCAGAGCTCTGTTTCTGGAAAGTACAGCGATATCGCCGTATTCAACAGGACGTTCCGTTCCCCTCTTGACATCATATATCGTTTTCCCGAGCATCTGTTTTATCAGCCGGCATACAAGTCTGATCTCCGGATCTGCGGCACCTGGAACACTGCCTGTGCCCTTCTCAATAATATGGAGCGATGTCTCATATCCCTGATACTGCTCATCCACACCGCAGTGCAGCTTCGCATCTTCATCATAATCTTCCATGACATCTTCAAAAACAGCATTGACAGTATCCGCTATCCTGCGTTTACTTCTGAAGTTGCTGTTAAGATCTATCTTCACACTCTCCTTTGTCTCAGGATCTTTGTACAAAGCGTACTTCTGCCTGAATATCTCGGGCTCCGCCAGCCTGAACTTATAGATACTCTGCTTGACATCCCCCACCATAAACAGATTGTTTTCTCCTGCTATACGCTGAATTATACGCTCCTGCAGCATATTGCTGTCCTGGAACTCATCTATAAAAATATAATCAAAGCTGTCACGATACTCCGCCGCTGCCATATCATCATCCAGTATCCTGATGGCATAATGCATGACATCGTCGAAATCCACCATGTTTCTGCTCTGCTTGCTTTCTCTGAAAATATCCTCAAACTCTCTGACCAGTCCGATAAAATACTCTGTATCCTCATATTCTGACGCAATTTCCTCTTCATATTCTTCAAGAGTTCTGCTGAAATATCTTTTTACCAGATCGTCTATGATGCCTTTGCCTTTTTTTCGCAAAGCGGACACCTGATCTTTTATCAGTTCGTACTTTTCTTTCTCGGCTTTGCCTGCACGCATCTGGCTGAAACCCGGAGCTCTGAGAAAACTCATCACATCTGTGTACAGCCTGCTTTCATCCTCAGCAGCTTCCGCAGCCCAGGCCAGCATCCTGCAGTCGGCTTCCGCCTTGTCCCCCAGTGCTGTCAGCTCCTGCTCTCTGAGAAGTTCAAGTGCTCTGCGATAATACGCCTCCGCCTCTCTGATTCCCTGACGTGTCTCCTCCAGAACCACATCTGTAATTCCCAGAGCTGTAGCCGGAGAGCTTTCTCTGAGAAGTGCTGCATGCTCCTGTGCCCACTCCATATAATCAGGAACGCTTCTCATTTCATTGTACATGGCGATGATGTTTTCTTTTATTCTTTTTTCATTCCTGTCGCTACTGTATTTTCTGAGAAAAGCTCTGAAATCACCGCTGTCTCCGGCAAATCTTCTCTCAAACAGCTCATCGGCAGCGTCCCTTTTCATAATCGACACCTGAATATCATCGCCGATCCTGAAGCCTGGTTCCAGATCTGTCAGATAAAAGTATCTGCGCATTACATCAAGGGCGAAAGTGTGAAATGTACTTATATTTGCTGAAGGCATCAGCTCAAGCTGTCTCCTGAGGAATGCTCTGTCGGCACCCTCTTCCTTAAGGGCTGCTCTAATGGATTTCTCAAGCCTCTCCTTCATCTCTGCTGCTGCTGCATTGGTAAATGTTGTTATCAGGAACCTGTCAATATCAACCTTGTCCCTGATAATAAGCTGTCTGATACGTTCTATAAGCACAGCAGTCTTGCCGGAGCCTGCTGCTGCCGATACCAGTATATTTTTATCCCTGGTTTCTATAGTTTCCTTCTGTGCCTGTGTCCAGTTCATATTATTCCCTTCCGGTTTTCATCCTATATCCCTGCTCAGACTATTATAACAAATAATTGAGTTTCCTCAACAATGTATAACGAACATTATCCCGGTATCAAAATTACCGTGGAGTTTTTTGCGGGTTCTGTTCTTTTAGTTTTAAAACCATGTTATAATATGACAATCAGAAACCATACAGAGAGGTAACATATTATGAACAACTTCAAACGTCCGACCATGCTGATGATACTGGATGGATACGGAATCAGCGAAAACACTGACGGCAATGCTATCGCCGCTGCAGATAAACCGAATCTTGATGCAATTTTTGCGAAGTACCCCGGTACGACATTAAAGGCCTGCGGTCTTGATGTAGGTCTTCCCGAAGGCCAGATGGGAAATTCGGAAGTAGGACATCTGAATATAGGTGCCGGCAGAATCGTATATCAGGATCTCACCATGATCACCAAATCAATCCAGGACGGCAGTTTCTTTGACAATACTGCATTTCTCAAGGCAGTGGATCATGTAAAAAAGAACGGTTCCACTCTCCATCTGCTGGGACTTCTGTCGGACGGCGGCGTACACAGCCATATCAGCCATCTGCTGGCTCTCACAGACCTGGCAGCAAAGAACGGAATAGAAAAACTCTGCGTTCACTGTTTCCTTGACGGTCGTGATGTACCGCCGAGGTGTGCTTCTACATATATCGATATCCTAGATTCCCATCTTCAGGAACTTGGAATCGGAACTATCGGCATCGTGTCCGGCAGGTATTATGCGATGGACCGTGATAAACGATGGGATAGAGTGGAAAAAGCATATAATGCCATGACTCTGGGAGAAGGAATGCATGCAGCTACGGGAAAGGCTGCTGTGGAAGCTGCCTACGAACGTGATGAAAACGATGAATTCGTGCTTCCTACAGTCGTTGACGGTGCAATTCCTGTTTCCGACGGAGATGCCATGATCATGTTCAACTTCAGACCGGACAGAGCCAGGGAAATAACAAGAACATTTGTAGATGAAAACTTTGACGGCTTCAAAAGAAAAAAAACTGTCAGCGACATATGCTACATCTGCATGACTCAGTACGATGCCCAGATGCCGAACGTTACACTGGCATTCCCTCCTGAATCCCTTGAAAACACTCTGGGAGAATACCTTGCTGATAAAGGGCTTACCCAGCTGAGAATAGCAGAAACCGAGAAATACGCTCACGTGACATTTTTCTTTAACGGCGGTGTTGAAGCACCGAACAGAAATGAAGACAGAATACTGGTTCCATCACCTAAGGTTGCAACATACGATCTGCAGCCTGAGATGAGCGCTTATGAAGTGACCGATAAGGTTCTTGAAGCCATTGAAACAGATAAGTATGACGTGATTATCCTGAACTTTGCAAACGCGGATATGGTCGGCCACACAGGTGTTATGGATGCCGCAGTAAAAGCCATTGAAGCCCTCGACAGGTGCGTCCCTCGGATCGTAGATGCGGTTCTGGCAAAAGATGGACAGATTCTGCTGACTGCAGACCACGGCAATGCAGATGTCATGTATGATGAAAACGGCAATACAGTCACTGCACATTCCCTGAACGATGTTCCTCTGATTCATATCTCCGGTGAACCGGCTGCGCTTAATGACGGCGGCAGACTGTGCGATATCGCTCCGACTCTGCTGAAACTGATGAATCTCGATATTCCGGCAGAGATGACAGGAAAACCGCTTGTTTAACATTTTAATACTGAAGCAAAAACCGGGATATGTTCCTCATTCCCGGTTTTTTTCTCTATTTTTTCAGTTTTGAATATTTTCTCAGATACATCTGCCGCATATATCTGCTTTCCAGCGGACTGATGGGCTTTACACCAAGCGCTGCCAGTGCCGCCCTGCAGTTTTTCTCAATCACCATGGACACAGCGTCAATATCATCCTCCGTTGCCGCCGCACACAGTGCTCCCCTGCCCCGTACGAGCACAGGCCGGTTTCTGTTCAATGCTTTACGAATTTTTTTCTCATCATCCGGTATCACCTCAAGACGCGGACCGATAAGCTGTGCGAAATCATCAAGATACGGCCTCAGTACATCTCTGATTTCCATATATTTCATCACCACCGGACTTGTGTTCCACATGTTCTCAGCAGGCACCGTCTGATTCCATGGCCGGACTCCGATATTCTCAAGATATCTGCCACATGCCTCCTCCAGGATGCGAGCTGTTTCAAATGCTTCATCATAATCTCTGCCGTAGCATACTGCTCCATGGTTGCTCATTATTACTGCATTCCCAACTGAGGCTCTGACGGCCGCCGCTGTATTCCTGCACAGCTTCCTGGTTCCGGGAAGTCCATATTCTGCACATATAACTCTGTCTCCTATGCCCGGATATTCTCTGTCAAACCTGATTTCATCAAGTCCCATGGCTGCTGCCGCAGAAGCATTGCTCTGATGGGTATGGATCACGAATTCCGCATTGGCTCTCAGCCTGTATATTTCTCTGTGGACTTTCAGCTCAGAAGATGGTTTCACATCACCATCCCAGTTCATGCTGCTTATCTTAACAGCTATCACCTCATCCTCAGTCAGTTCCATATAATCCCTGCCGCTGGCAGTTATGACAAATTCATCTGCTCCCGTTCTGCAGCTGACGTTTCCCCAGGTTCTGGCAATCAGCCCCGATTCAGAAAGCTCTACACCTGCTTTTATTACCAGTTCCTTAGCCTTTGCAATTTCCATTTTCTTCACCCTCATCCTGTCTGTCAACAATTATTATTCCCACGCACACACAGATCAGCGCGGCCAGACTCTCAATGCTGAAAATATTTTCTCCCAGAAATATCCCCGACATGATAACCCCGAACACCGGGATACAGAATCCGTAAATCGTAACCTTGCCGACAGGGTTGTATTTAAGAAGTGCAGTCCATAAACTGAAAGCCGCCGCAGAAATAAACACCATATAGGCCAGCAGCATCACAGATTTCAGCTCAAAGCCTTCTATATGACCTCCCGAAACCAGTCCGATCACTATAATCAGGAAACCTCCGAACATCAGCTGATATGCCGTAATCGCCATCGGAGTTCCGCGATGGGAAATCAGCTTGACAATCGTCGAAGAAGCACCGTATGCCGCCGTACTTATCAGCATCATTCCTTCTCCCATGAAGGAAATGCTGCCCCCTGAGAAGCCGTCAATATTGACGAGCACCACACCTGCGAAGCCGATAATGCATCCCAGAGCCTTCTTCCATGTCAGCCTTTCATCTTTAACAAGAAAATGTGCCAGCAGTATGGCGAAAAAAGTACTTGAGCCGTTTATTATTGAACCCTTGGTTCCCGTAATATTGCTCATACCTATGTAAAAGAACACATACTCTACCGTCGTCTGCAGGAAGCCCAGCCCCATAACATGAGGCACCGAGTCCCTTTTTATTCTCAATATGCGCTTTTCCACGATGCAGCCTACAGCAAAAGTAGCCGCACCCGCCATAAAAAATCTGTATCCGGCAAACAGTATCTGGCTGCCGACAGTCGTTATATTCAGCCATTCATATCCTATTTTAATACACGGGAAAGCACTTCCCCACAAAGCACAGCAGATCAGAGCCACCAGGCATCTTATCTGTGGCCTGCTCAATACGTTTTCCATCTTCATCTACCTCTGTCATATATTATGTTCATCACCACTGCGCTCAGAAGACCGCACACAATCTTTGAAACCATAAACACCGCAACAGTGTAACCATCTGCAACGCTGGAGATAAAAGCAAACTGCCCGCCTATCACATATGCACCGCTGACGCTGAAGGCAGCATTCATCATTTTACCTTTCTCATCCATCCTGGGGTAAAGAGGCAGTATTGCCAGCGATGTGGAAAAATTCATAATAAAAGAGATTATTGATACTTCATTTATCCCCATGCGAATCGCCAGTCTCTGCAGCCTGGCTCTGAAAAATTTAAGCACAAGCTCTGACAGCACCAGTGACCCGCCTATTATTATCGCACATTTGAACAGTATGGTCACAGCCTCATGCACCGACTCCATATCTGTATAAGCCAGTGATGGTACGAAAACTCCAAGGATCGTGAAAAAGAACGTGATGCCGATGATCCACTGTATGCCTCTGGCAAACAATGCAAAAATCCTGATAAGCCTGCCGGGGAATTTCACCAGTCCGCCGGCAAGCAGCAGACATATTATAAGCAGAGGAACAAAATGCACCATAAGCACCCTCAGATCCATTCCCAGCATGATACCTGCTATCAGCACACCCGCCGGTACCATTATGATGCCTACAATAAATCCTCTTATCACCGCACTGTGATCTTCCCTGTCAACAGATTCCAGAAACACAGGTATCTGAAAAGTCATTGTCTGTCCCAGAACTGATGACAGTATTATCCCGTTGATGATCAGCACATCCTGGGAGCTGCTCAGCTGCTCTGCAATAAAATATCCTCCCATGTCCGGCGCAAGTATGCATCCGATCAGAAAAGATGCATCAAAAGGCATGTTCTCCGTCATTCTAAGGATCACATCTGTATGTCTCTGTATAAATTCAACCCCTACGCAGCACACTCCCACGATAGCCATTGCCATCGAGCCCATTGTTGACAGACCTCTGTCAAAGGACGGCGCGAGGCCCCATCTGGCTCCCGTCAGCTTGTCCAGAAGCCCCAGACATGAGAATGCCAGCATTATAAGTATAAATACGTTCATATATCATTTTCTCCGGATTCAGTGTCCTTCTCTAATTTACCAGTATCAGATAAAAAGTCAAGATACTTTCATTCAGAAGCCGGGACCGGCACACAAAAAACTGCTGCCGATGCGTTTTATGCATCTTGGCAGCAGTTCCGGTTTCATCATAATGCCGTTTTACAGCAGTTCTTTTCTTGACAGATTAATTCTGTTCTGACTGTCGATTTCAGTAACCTTAACCTTTACCACATCGCCGACATTCATAACATCTTCAACCTTTTCCACACGCTCCTTGGCCATCTTGGAGATGTGCAGCAGACCCTCCTTGCCAGGAAGTATCTCAATAAAAGCACCTACTGAGCCTTTGGCTGTGGTCAGTATTCTTGTCACCTTTCCTTCATAGATTTCGCCCGGTTCAGGTTCCTTGATCAGGAGTTCGATTTCTCTCACACCTGCCTGAGCTGATTCCATATCAGGAGCGGCAATATATACAAGACCAGTATCGTCTATATCAATCTTGACACCGGTATCAGCGATGATCTTGTTGATAGTTTTGCCTCCCGGTCCTATGATAGTTCTGATATGATCAGGATCCACCTGCATTGAGATGATTCTCGGAGCATATGGTGACAGTTCTGCTCTCGGCTCTGCAATTTCATCAAGCATTTCCTTCATGATATGCATTCTGCCTTCATAAGCCTGTTTGAGAGCCTGCTGGAGGATCTCTCTTGAAAGACCATGAACCTTGATATCCATCTGGATAGCAGTAACACCCTTAGCTGTACCTGCAACCTTGAAGTCCATATCACCGAGGAAGTCTTCCATGCCCTGGATATCCGACAGGATAGCCATCCTGCTTGTCCCGTCCTCTTCAACTCTTTCGATAAGACCCATTGCAATACCTGCTACAGGAGCCTTGATAGGAACACCGGCATCCATCAGAGCCAGACAGCTTCCGCATGTTGAACCCATTGAGGTTGATCCGTTTGATGAGAGGACTTCGGATACCACTCTGATAGCATAAGGGAACTCCTCTTCGTCAGGAAGCACAGGAAGCAGTGCTCGCTCTGCCAGCGCACCGTGTCCGATTTCTCTTCTTCCCGGGCTCTTCATTCTGCCGGCCTCACCTACTGAATAAGGCGGGAAGTTATAGTGATGCATGTATCTCTTCTCTGTCTGTTCTGTGATTCCGTCAATAGTCTGAGCCTCTCCGAGAGGTCCCAGAGTTGCAATTGAAAGTACCTGAGTCTGTCCTCTCTTGAACAGTCCGGATCCGTGAGTTCTCGGAAGAATTCCCGTATCGCACCAGATCGGCCTGATTTCTGTAAGCTTCCTGTTATCAGGTCTGATACCTTCATCCAGTATCATGCTTCTTACCTGTTCTTTTGTTATCGCATAGAGTACATTACCTATATCCTTGCCGTTGTCAGGATATATTTCTTCAAAATGCTCTTTTGTTTCAGCCTCGACAGCATCCATATTATCCAGTCTTTCCATCTTGTCATAAGTCTGGATAGCTGCCCTCATCTTGTCTTCTGCGTATTCTCTTACTGCAGCTTCTATATCCTCAGGAACCTTGTACAGCTCGATTTCCATCTTAGGCTTGCCGACCTCAGCTACGATCTGTTCGATGAATTCCACGATCTTCTTGATTTCCTCATGAGCGAACATAATAGCTTCCAGCATGGTTTCTTCAGGGATTTCCTGAGCTCCTGCCTCTACCATCATGATAGCATCCTTCGTGCCGGACACTGTCATATGCATTACGCTCTTCTCTCTCTGCTCAAGAGACGGGTTGATGATAAACTGTCCGTCAACCATGCCTACCAGCACTGAGCCTGTAGGACCATCCCACGGAATATCAGAAATTGCCAGAGCGACAGAAGAACCTATCATTGCCGCGATTTCCGATGGAGCATCATAGTCAACACACATTACTGTAGCTACAACCTGTACGTCATTGTAAAATCCTTTCGGGAAAAGCGGTCTTAACGGTCTGTCCATAAGACGTGAGTTGAGGATCGCTCTTTCACTTGGTCTTCCTTCTCTCTTGATGAATCCGCCCGGAATCTTACCTGCCGCATACATCTTTTCTTCATAATCGCATGACAGCGGGAAAAAGTCCACATCAGGTCTTGGTTCCTTTGATGCACATGCCGTAACATTAACGACAGTATCACCGTACTTCACCATAACCTGTCCATTGGCCAGTTCGCAGACCTTGCCGATCTCCAGCTCAAGAAGCTTGCCGCCTATGGCAGTCTTGAATGTTCTGTAATCTGTAAATTTCATAATAAACAACTACCTCCTGTTTATTTCTTACCATTAATATATCTCCGGCATTAACAAGAACGCCGATAAAAACAAAGACGGGGTAAAAGCCCCGCCTAAATTTTTAAGTTGAATTACTTTCTCAAACCTAAACGAGCAATCAGATCTCTGTATCTTTCAAGATCCTTTTCCTTCAGGTAATTGAGAAGGTTTCTTCTCTGTCCTACCATTTTTAAAAGACCTCTTCTTGAGTGGTGGTCCTTCTTGTGAACCTTAAGGTGTTCGTTGAGATCGTTGATTCTGTAAGTCAG
>JBJESR010000181.1:0-2294 GCA_051882895.1 Lentihominibacter sp. | reverse complement strand
ACCTCCTGTACTAATAATTTAACCCGAGGTGAAGAAAGTATTACATGCAATTATTGCATGTGCTGCCGTGATTTCCCAGACTACAGATTAAAGCTGAAATCTTCTCCGTAAAGTTTCATGACTCTGCGTTTCAGCGGCTGATTTTCAGGTTTTTCAAGCTGCGGATCGTTTTCGATAATTTTTTTTGCTTCGTTTTTAGCCACGTTCAGAATGCTTATATGTCTGGCCAGGTCGGCAATGTTCAGATCCGGCAGCCCATGCTGCCTCGTTCCGAATATTTCTCCGGGACCCCGAAGCTTCAGATCTTCCTCCGCTATATAGAACCCATCGGAAGACTCTTCCATGATCTCGCATCTTTTTTTCGCAATTTCCGAATTGCCGTCCCTGATGAGAAAGCAGTAGGAGCTGTAGCTTCCCCTTCCTACACGCCCTCTCAGCTGGTGCAGCTGGGCAAGTCCGAAACGTTCAGCGTTTTCGATCACTATAACAGTTGAATTGGGCACGTTTATACCCACCTCTATCACAACAGTGGCGACAAGCACATCAATTTCGCCCCTGTAAAAAAGCTCCATGATGCTGTCCTTCTCGCTCTGCTTCATTCCTCCGTGGATAAGAGCCACATTATACCGCCTGAAACGCTGCGAAAGCTCTTCTGACACCTGCTGTGCCGATTTTACATCAAGGACCTCAGAATCCTCGATAAGCGGTGTCACCACGTATGCCTGCCGCCCCTGCCGGAGCTGCTTTTCCACAAAATCATAACATCTGTCCCGCTGTTCTGCTGTAAGGCTTCTTGTACGTATTTTCTGCCTTCCCGGAGGAAGCTCGTCGATCACCGAAACATCAAGATCCCCGTACAGAACAACTGCCAGTGTTCTCGGTATCGGTGTCGCCGTCATGACAAGTATATTAGGATTTTCACCCTTTTCCTTGAGGCTTATACGCTGCTTCACACCGAATCTGTGCTGCTCATCTGTGATTACAAGCCCCAGACGGCTGAACCTGACCTCAGGCTGTATGATGGCATGAGTACCGATAAGAATCTGTATCGTACCATCCTCAAGCAATCTCAAGGTTTCTCTCTTCTCGGCCGCCTTCATCGTTCCCGACAGGAAGCCAACCTCAATGCCATGTGCCGCAAAGCTTTTTTTCAGGCCTTCATAATGCTGTTTCGCCAGTATCTCCGTCGGAGCCATCAGAACAGCCTGATATCCGCATTTTACAGCCTTGTACATAGCAATTTCCGCCACAGCGGTCTTGCCTGAGCCCACATCTCCCTGAACAAGTCTGTTCATCACCTTCCCGCTTTCGAGATCTGCGATGATTTCATCCACACACCGTGCCTGGGCGCCGGTAAGGGGATAAGGCAGCGAATCAATATAATCCTGTACAGACACTTCCCCGGAAAAGGCTATTCCGTTCCTGCCCTCCCTGCTGCTGTTTCCCGCCGCCAGAAGACCTGTCTGCATCACAAGCAGCTCATCGAATACAAGCCTGTACTTTCCTTCCAGCAGCTTCTGTTTTTCTTCAGGGAAATGGACATTGCGCAGCGCATACTCAATGCTGCACAGTCTGTTGTTCTCTATTGTCTCTGGAGACAGTATTTCTTCTGCTCTGCAGTAAAGCTCCTCTGCGCTTTTCTGCCACATTCTCATTTCTCTCTGAGTTATTCCTTTTGTCAGAGGATAAACCGGCAGAATCCCCGATACGCTGTCATCTCTCGAGAAGTCCGGATGCACCATCTGCATTTTGCCGAAATTTGCAGACACCTTACCGTAGAATACATATTCGTCTCCCGTTCTGAAGCTTTTTGCCAGATATCCGGCATTAAAAAAAACCACTTCGAGACTGCCGGTATCATCTGTCACCAGCAGCCGGAGCAGCTGTTTCCTGCCTCTTCTGTATCTGTCATTCACCACCAGAGTGACCTTTGCTCTGATCAGTGCAGTCTCATCCTCCTGCAGCTGGCTTATAGCCTTCCTGCAGCGTCTGTCCTCATAATCTCTGGGGAAAAAGTATATCAGATCCTCCAGGGTTTTTATATTAAGCTTTGACAGAGCCTCCGCCTTTTTAGGTCCGATGCCTCTGAGGCTGCTCATGCTGTCATTCAGCTCCATTTATCTGCTCACCTCTATATGTCTTCTGGCAATATTTCTGGAAACAGTTCCCGTAACAACAACTGTCACCTTCTCCGGCCGTCCGCCCATTATTGTTTCCGTTTTATCATAAATGTAATCGATGATTTCATTTGTTATCTGATTTATACTGCATCCGAATTTCACGACAATATAAAC
>JBJESR010000180.1:0-10824 GCA_051882895.1 Lentihominibacter sp. | reverse complement strand
TACCAAAACAGCTGCACCGGTCCGATGCAGCTGTTCTGTACATATTCGTTAGAAAAAGATTCTAATCATTATATTAATTGTATTCAGTTATGCATTTCTTCTTCTGCGTGTGAAGAGCAATGCCAGTGCCAGCAGGAGAGCTGTGAGTGCTGTTCCTGCAAGAAGCATAATGTTCATGTTGTCTCCGGTCTTGACTCCGCCATTATCCGCATCGATTATGAGCTGTCCGTCCACTATTACAAACTGAACGTCTGTGAAGTTCTCGTTGATATTCGTGAAGTCTGCAGCTGTGAGGAGCATGTCGTATGTTCCAACTTCAGTACCTGATACATAGTCGTTTCCATTGAATTCGAAATCGTCTTCTGTATAAATGTCATTGTTGATGGATACGTCATAGCCTGTCACTTCATGTTCTTTTCCGTCATAAGTCACTCTGTCGCTGTGTTCTGTGATTGTTACCACAACTGTATCGATCGGGTCGATCACCAGTGTTCCGTCTACGATATTGAAGGTTACGTTTTCGAAATCGTCATTGATGTTTTCGAAGTCTTCTGCTGTAAGTTCCATATCGTATGTGCCGACATCTGTTCCTGTGATTTCATCTTTGCCGGTGAATCTGAAGTCTTCTTCAGTGTAAAGCGGATCGCTGATGGATACGTCGTAGCCTGACACTTCATGTTCTTCACCGTCATAAGTCACTCTGTCGCTGTTTTCTGTGATTGTTACTACAACTTCGCCCTTCCTGGCAACTGTCAGTGTGCCGTAAACCTGCTCGATATTGTAGTTATCCGGGTTGGTTACAATTTCATCAGCTGTAGCGCTTCTTCTCAGATTTTCACTTCCGTTGAGAGTGTAATCAAAGGTGTTTTCGATGCTGCCGGCTCTGGTGATTGATGCAAAGTTGCTGTAAGTTGCTCCTTCGCCTTCTGCGAATCCGTCGCCTGTAACTTCAACTGATTCAGCTGTCAGCGGATCTCCGTCGTAGGTCTTGCTTGCTGTAGCTGATGTCATTACCACATCTCTCTTCTCAATTTCGAGAGCTCCGTCCTTTACAACGAATTTAACGTTATTGAAGTTCGGACTTATGTTTCTGAAGTCACTGCTTGTCACCTCGAGGTTATAAGTTCCGGCATCAACGCCTGATGCTTCGGCTTTTCCTGTGAATTCAAAGTCATCCTTCGTATAGAGGCTGTTGCTGATGTTAGCAATTTCGTAGCCTGTAACCTTGTGACTTTCACCATCATACTTGACTTTGTCACTGTTTTCTGTAACAGTCACGATGATTTCATTAGTATAAGGTGTGATGGTAAGCGTACCTTCGTTCTTGATGATTGTATAGTTATCTGCCTTGAATCCGGCCTCTTCTGTATAAGTGATAGTATTTACAACACTGTCCACATTAGTTACTGTGCCTGTTGCCTTGATATCGCTTACTTCGCCTTTGACGAATCCGTCATCTGTAACTGTTACGTCCGGTCTTTCAAGAGCTGTACCGTCGTATGGCTTGCTTGCTGTTTCTGAGGTCAGTGTAACTAATCTCTTATTGATTGTAAGGCTGCCGTCAACTACTGTGAAGCTGACATTTGTAAAGTTCTTGTTAGTGTTAGCGAAATCCTCAGCCTTGACGTTCATATCATATGTCCCGGCATCCGTGCCTTTTGCAGATGCTGTGCCGCTGAACGTGAAGTCTTCTTCTGTGTAAAGCTCACTTGATGTCTTAACAGTATATCCTGTAACTTCGTGGGCTTCGCCGTCGTATGTCACTGTGTCGCTGTTTTCTGTAATGGTTACTGCAACTGCATCCAGAGGATCGATTACCAGTGCTCCGTCTACGATATTGAAGGTTACGTTTTCGAAATCGTCATTGGTGTTCTGGAAGTCTCCAGGTTTAAGCTGCATATCATATGTGCCGGCATCTGTTCCCTTTATAGAATCTGTACCATTGAATTTAAAATCTTTATCAGTATATAACGGATCACTGATTGATACATCATATCCTGTAACTTCGTGTTCTTTGCCGTCATAGATAACTTTATCACTATGTTCTGTTATTGTTACTACAACCTGACCTTTTTTAGCAACAGTCAGTGTTCCGTATTTTACTGTGATATCATAGTTACCTGCTTTAGTGCCATCATTGAGAGTATAGTCAAATTTGTTTTCTATGCTGCCAGCTCTGGTGATTGATGCAAAGTTGCTGTAAGTTGCTCCTTCGCCTTCTGCGAATCCGTCGCCTGTAACTTCAACTGATTCAGCTGTCAGCGGATCTCCGTCAAAGGTCTTGCTTGCTGTAGCTGATGTCATAAGGACAGATCTCTTAGCGATGGTCAGAGTTCCATCAACTATAACGAATTCCACGTTTGTGAAGTTTTCACTTGTATTCTGGAAATCTGCAGCCTCGAGGTTCATGTTATATGTTCCTGCATCAGTTGCCTTGATTTCTTTGTCTGCATCTTCACCGACGAATTCGAAATCATCAGCAGTATACAGATTGTTTGTTATTGATGTTACTTCGTAGCCTGTAACGGTTTTCTCTGTACCGTCATATTTATCACTGCCGCTGTTTTCTGTGATGGTTACGGTTACTTTGTCTGTTATTGGGGTGATTGTGAAGACTGCTGTTTCGTAGGTTACTGCGTAGTTACCCTGTATTTCTTCACCTGAAGCAGTAATTGTATATGTTCCTACATCTTCTCCTGGTTTTCTTGTAATGGTGTATTCAACTTCATCATCTCCTACAAGACCTGTCACCAGAGCTTCAAGTTCAGGATCCTCAGTTCCGTATACTTTAGTGTTGTTGATTGCTGCTACGGTTACCGGCTTCCTCTTGATGACAAGCTGACCATCTGTAACTTTAAATTCTACATCCTTGAAGTTCGGATTTGTATTTGCAAAATCATCGACTCCAAGACCCATCTTATATGTAGCTGCATTAGTTCCTTCTGCAACTGCTGTGCCGCTGAATTTAAAGTCATTTTCAGTATACAGTTCATTATTTATCTGAACGCTATAACCTTCAACTTTATGAGCAGCACCATTATATGTCACTTCATCACTGTTACCTGTAATAGTGACTACTACTGATTCAACAGGGTTGATTGTAAGTGAGCCATCTTCTACAACAAAAGTAACCTTTTCAAAGTTTGCATTTGTATTTGCAAAATCGTCTTCAGAAAGATTCATCGGATAATTGTCAGCATCTGTTCCGCTTACGGATGCAGTTCCGCTGAAATTGAAATAAGTGTTTTTGTAAAGATCGTTGCTTATACTTGTAACTGTATATCCGCTTACAGTCTTCTCTGTTCCATCGTAAGTGTATTCTCCACTGTTACCTTTGATCTTTACTGTCACTTCTTCCTGAATTGCAGTTATTTTAAGCGTTCCAGGTTTCTCTGTTATTGTATAGTTCTTATCCTTGAACGCAGCCCCCTTATCAAAAGTGATTGTGTTCGTAACTTCACCTTCACTTACATTAGTTACAGAGCCTGTAGCTGTGATGTTGCTTACTTCGCCTTCAACGAATCCGTCGCCAGTAACAGTTACATCAGGTTTAGTGAGAGCTGTTCCATCATAGGTCTTGCTTCCGCTCTCGGATGTGAGAGTTACTGTTCTCGGATCGATAACGAGCTGTCCATTCGTTTTATTAACAGTAAACTGATTTGTCACATCTGTTCCGTCTGCTGCTCTTACTACAGCAGTTCCGGTGATTTCAGATGTATATGTGCCGGCATCTGTTCCGGACGCACTTGCAGTAAGCCCTTCTACTGTATATTGGTTGTCTTCTACAGTGAATTCTGTTGCTTTAAGTCCACTAACAGATTGCTCATTACCATCATAAGTAACCGTTTTGCTGTTGGCAACTACAGTAATCGCATATTTGGTTTCACGATCAGTTACTTTTAATGTACCTTCATTTTTTGTTATATTGTAATTCTCGTCTTTGTAGTTTTCACCTTTAGTGAAATTGATTGTGTTCGTAACTTCGCCTTCACTTACATTGGTTACAGAGCCTGTTGCTGTGATATTGCTTACTTCACCTTCTACAAATCCATCACCGGACACTGTAACTGCAGGGCTGGTAAGCGGTTTACCATCATACTGCTTTGTTGCAGACTGGGATGTGAGAGTTACATTTCTAGGGTTAATTGTAAGTATACCATCTGTTACGTCGAACTTGACATTTGTAAAGTCAGTACTTGTATTACTGAAGTTTCCTTCAGTCAGGCCCATTGCGTATCCGCCTTCTTTAACGTCTGTTCCGCTGGCTGAAGCACTTCCGTCAAATTTAATGTTACTCTGAGTATAAAGTTTATTATCGATTTTTACATCGTATCCGCTTACAGACTGCTCAGTTCCGTTATAAAGGAACTCTGCATTATGGCCTGTGATTTCTACTGTAACTTCATCGGTAACAGGGTCGATCCAAAGCTCACCCTCGTCTTTTGTTATAACGTAGTTACTTTCTTTATAAGTTGAATCCGGTGTGATAGCGATACTGTTTGTAACTTTGCCTTCACTTACATTAGTTACAGAACCTGTAGCTGTGATCTCGCTTACTTCGCCTGCAACGAATCCGTCGCCAGTAACTGTTACATTAGGTTTCTTGAGGGCAGAACCATCATAGGTCTTGCTTCCACTCTCTGATTTGAGAGTTACTTTTCTTGGATTGATAACGAGCTGTCCGTCTGTAACTGTGCCGATTACAACTTCATTGTAATTGTCACTTGCAGCTGTGAAATCTTCAGCTTTAAGTCCCATCTGATAAGTATCTGCATCGGTTTTAGTAATTGATGCTTTACCTGCGGAGGCATCTGTCAGTGAAACGGTTACATCTTCAGGAGCATCGGTTGTAAAGCCTGAGATGCTCTTTTCTGTTCCATCATAAGTATCCTTTAATGTATTTCCTTTGATATTCACTGTCAGGCTGTCGGCCTTGTCTATTTTAAGATATCCGTCAACTACTTTAATAGTGATATTGGAATAGTTTGAACTTGTAGCTGTGAAGTCTCCGGCCGTAAGTCCCATCTGATAAGTACCTGCATCGGTTCCTATAGCCTGAGCTTCTTTACCAGTTTTTAATTCTACTGTTACACCTGCAGGAGCATCGGTTCTGAAACCTGAAACGCTCTTTTTTGTCCCGTCATAAGTATACGTTGCGTTATTACCTGTAACAGTTACAACCAGTTCGGCTGTATTGGGGTTAATCGTCAGTTTTCCTGGCTTTGTTGAAACAGAGTAATTATCTGTCACATCCTTTCCAGCAGCATCTTTAATTACAACTGTACCACTGAATTTCCCTGTATATTCGCCTGCATCCTTGCCTATTGCACTGTATGTCAGTCCTGACCAGGTCTGTCCATCAACTATACCATCTTCAACGCCTTCAGTATTTTCATAGTTTATTCCTGTTATTTCATGTTCCAAGCCATCATACACCACATTGGCTGACTCTCCTATGAATTCAACAGGTCTTTTAGTTATTTCCAGTGTAACATCAGTTGTTGTTAATGTCGGATATCCTTTTCTGACTGCCTGTACACTTACGGTCACTTTTCCATCACTTCCATCACTGACATTTGTAACACTTGGAGCTTCCGTTGTCCAGTCACCATTCCCAACTTTGTACTGAACAGTATAACCTGTCGCACCTGTCACTTCTGCTGTTGCTGCATGTGAGGTACCATCATATATCCACGTCCCACCTGTTGCGGTCAGCTCAGCGGCTACATATCTGCCATAATAATTTGTATTAGCAGTTATTTTAGTATTATCATCAAAAACTGCCTTTGTCGTACAACTGGCATCGGTATACCATCCATCAAATACATAGGTAACTATAACTCCGTCTTCTTTTATTGTCTTATACAGTTCAAGCTCCTGTGCACCCTCTTTTTCTGATGGATTTGATACTGGATTATCCAATGATGCTGTTGTTGTGTCTTCAGGTACTCTCTGTGTATAGTGTTCAACATCAAAAGTAGTGAAATCACTTTCATTAGGATTCTTAACCATGTATGCTACAGTATAATGATCTTCTTCATTAAGAGTAACATATCCATCTCTGTGGAAAGTTTTAGTGCCTGAAGCAACTGGTGGTGAATTATATTTATTATTACCTGCATTTGCACCATCTGATACAACAGTACGCATCCACGTTATCGTGTAATAACCTTTCTTATTTTCTTCGTCTGATCCAGGTGAAGCATATATATATTCTTTGGTTTCTCCATCAACAACATCATAAATATTCGGAAAAACCGAAGGATAGTTAATTGTACACTTACTGTCTGGAATAATAGTCCCTAAATCATAAGCTGACGCTGCATTTACACCTTCTATAGTGCCTACACCCATACCATTCCAATTCTTGTCTGGATCATAATTTTTATCTTCTGCCATTCCTGGAAGCAGTGTATAGATGTACAAATTGTACCCACTTTGAGAACCACCACCAGCAGCAAACGCACTTGTCGGCATCATTGTCACGACCATCATGATCGAGAGCAATAACGCCCAGAATTTACTTCTCATGTTTTCTCCTCCTACATTTTAATTTCTTTCATCTGCGATACCGTTTCCCTCAATTGCAGATATAAAAACAATCTATATAAATATTACAAACAATAAAAGAATTAAAAATTCACTCATTCCGTTATCCACATATTCATTACAGACACCAGAATCATCGTAAATTCTTTTATTGTAGGTTATAGTATACCACAATTTTTCTTTTCGGGAACACAACTGTAACAAAAAAACCTCAAAATGTAACATTTAGCTTTCATATATTCATCAAATAAATTTCATTCCCTTCACATCCTATTGCCAAAATTTCTAATATACCAGAACAGGGAATCCGGCTTTCACTTCCGAATTCCCTGTCTTTAATTTCTATTCATCTTTGTCTGCAGCCCCCAAGAAACTTTTGATTGCCGCTATTATTATATAAATCTCGTATGGCTATATATTATCTCTGTCTCTGTCTTCTTGTAAAGATTACAGCCAATACTGCAAGCAATGCGATAAATGCAAGTCCTGCAAAGATCCACGGATTAAAGTCATCACCTGTTTTGGTTTCCGTTCCGCCATTATCCTTTTTGATATTTGTTATATCAAATCCTACAATCTTTGCCTTGTATCCATCTACAGTCTCTTCTTCAACTGTATATTCAACAGCTTCACCGACTTCACCTTCTCTGTACTTGACCATATCTATAACTTCGTAAGCCCATCCATCCGCTTCTGTCAATTCTACTGTTTCACAAACCTCACCATCTGCCAGTATATTGACTGTGATGGAATCGGGTCTATCCGATTCTTTATCGCCTTCCCAGTTCTTGGTAATTGTGAATCCTGTCGATTCAACAGCATGCGAGTTGGTAATATCATATCCATTGATTTCAGTCGTATATCCGGCAATTTCATCTTCTGTAATTGTATATTCGATTTCATCACCGTTTTCATTCTTGTAGAGATTATCGAAATTCCATGACCAGTTATCTTCCTCTGTAACAACTGCCTGTCTGATTTCCTGTCCATTTGCAAGCAGATTGACTGTTATAGCTTCAGGTCTGATGCCGTCCTGATTATCAGAGTCATCCCACTCCTTAGATCCGGAAACGCTTGTTTTCTCTGCTTCATGTGTGTTTGTTACTATGAAACCATTTGTTGCATCACCTGTAATATCTGCAGTATAGCCGGAAACTTCTTCTTCAACTATGGTATATCCGATTTCTATACCGCCGTCCCTGTACTTATCAAGCCCTGTGAATGATGTTATCCACTGATTATCTTCACTTAGTTTCTCTGTTTTGCCAGTTGGTTCACCATCTGCATATAACTCCACAGTCACACTGTCAGGTCTGATGCCGTCTCTATCATAATCGTCAACCCAAGTCTTTGAAACCGAGACACTTGTCTGTTCAGGAGTATAACTGTTTATAACAGTCTTTCCATCCTCTGAGTATGTGGTCGAATAATCATCAACTGCCACTTCTTCAAAAGTATAAACTATTTCTTCGCCATTGGAGAACTTATCCAATCCTGTAAATGTCCACTGCCATTCATCTTCAGCAGTAACAGTCTTGGTAATATCTGTTCTATTTCCATTTGCCAACAGATTGATTGTGATGGCCTTAGGTCTCTTACCATCCTGATTTCCATTATCCTTCCAGGACTTACTGCCTGATACACTGGTTTTCGCAGGTTCATGGGTATTTATAACATTAGTTCCATCATATGAGACATCGTAGCCAGATATAACCGATTCTTCTTTTACTGTATATTTTATTTCACTGCCATTCTCGTATTTTGGTAAACCGGTAAACACATATTCCCATTTATCACCGTCACCTGATACTGTCTGTTTTGCTACCGGCTCTTCTCCGTCATTTGCATATAAGCCGAGCACAACTGTTGTAGGTCTTAGACCGTCCTGATTGTTAGCATCCTTCCAGATTTTATAACCTTTTACATCTATTGTCTCAGGTTCATGGGTGTTGGTTATTATTATAGTACTGCGATCTTCAGAAAGCTCTATAGATGGTATATATTTTTCTGACAGATCGACTTCTGTAACTGTATATGTCACTATATCCCCATCTATATATTTCGGCAGATTTGTGAAAGTATATGACCAATTGTTATCATCATTCAGGAATACTGTATCACCATATTCCTCACCTTCAGCAAGAAGCTGCACTTCCACCTCATCAGGTCTGATACCATCCTGATTGTTATTGTCCGCCCATTCTTTTTTCACTGAAACATTTATAGTTTCAGGTTTCTCAGGCGCATAAACATTAACTGCCGTTACTGATACTTCTTTTTTTTCTTTATCCAAAGTAAAAGAATTCGTTTCAGTTCCGTTAATCTTGATAATGGTTGAACTATAATTATATCCATTTATTGAATCCCCTTCAGGGACAACTTCTGAAATTGTATATGTTCCATAATCAAGATTAGTTGAACCTATACCGATACCTGCATTTCCAGGGTTGATTACAACTGTATCCACAGGGTTCTCTGAATCATTCTCCTGATAAATATTAAAAGTATAGGATTTGTTCTCAGCAGCAAGCGTTTCGCCATTATTATCTACTACGCTTTTCTGTATGGATACGACACCCTTGCTTTTAGCTCCGCTTCCTAATGTAAAATCAAGTCCGGCATTATTAGAGAAGCTTGAAGGAGATCCATCTGCATCTCTCTTCTGTATTCCCGGACAATCATTATCCGGATCCCAGTAACTGAAAGTTGCTGTAAACTGCATTGGTACAGAATATTCCTCGCCGGCTTCTGATTTAAAAACAACTGTCTTGCTCAGTGTTACCGTATAATATACCGGATTATCTTTTGTTCCTACAGGATAACTGCCTGAAATACGGTACTGTTTTATTCCTGACTGACCTTCGCTGGTCGTAATATTGTTCTTATTAACAGTAAACCCTGTATAAGCCGTACCATTCTGCTCAGCTGTAATAGTAAAACTATCGCTCTTGATATCAGCTTCTGTCAGTGAAACAGTCTGATTTATAGTTTCTTCACCAATAGTAAGTTTTGCACTCAGCTGCATACCTATATCAATATGATCTGCAGTTCCTGAAGCGCTGCCGCTTCCGCCGCCGTTGCCTCCTCCGTTACCGGCAAACGCACTTGCCGGCATCATTGTCACGACCATCATAATCGAGAGCAATAACGCCCAGAATTTACTTCTCATGTTTTTTCCTCCTACATAATGAATTTCTTTCATCTGCGATACCGTTTCCCTCAATTGCAGATATAAAAATAATCTATATAAATATTACAAACAATAAAAGAATTAAAAATTCACTCATTCCGTTATCCACACATTCATCACAGACACCAGAATCATCGTAAATTCT
The DNA here is from genome assembly GCA_051882895.1 of Lentihominibacter sp. Classification (GTDB taxonomy): domain Bacteria; phylum Bacillota; class Clostridia; order Peptostreptococcales; family Anaerovoracaceae; genus Lentihominibacter. Next base: position 940 of record JBJESR010000180.1, on the reverse strand, counting down.
TTTATTGTAGGCTATAGTATACCACAATTTTTCTTTTCGGGAACCCAACTGTAACAAAAAAACCTCAAAATGTAACATTTAGTTTTCATGGAGTCATCAAAAAAATTTTAGTTTCCTTTCACATCCCATTGTCCCTAAGCAAAAACAGGAGGCCTCCCGTTTCCGGTCAGTCTCCTGTAATTATCAGTCTAAAAGCATACAATTGTATCAATCTGAACTTTTATCCATTATTCCGTCTCAACAGCTTCTATTTCTGTCTCTGTCTTCTGGTCAGTACTGTTGCCAGTGCTGCAAGTACAGCTGCAAGTGCTATCCCTGCAAACATCCATATATTGAAATCATCACCTGTTTTAACTCCGGAATCGTTATCACCCTTGTCTCCAGGATCATTGCCTCCGTTATCTGACGGATCATCTGAGCCATCAGGCAGAGCCTTGTATGTGATATTGATTACTGTGCCGTCAGCTACTGCATCACCTGCTGTAACATCCGGATCTGTTGAAAGGTACTCATAACCTTCGTATTCGTTAGGATCTACACTTCCTTCAACAACTGTGATTGTCGGATTTTCTTCGTTGATCCATACAGTATCTTCGTAAGCCGCAGTATCTGCAACTTCACCTTCAATAATATGGTTTACTGTATAAGTTACTGTCTTCGTCTGACTGTCATCTCTGACATAATTCAGAGTAATCACTGTACCATCTTCAACAGTTGCCCCTTCTGTAACTCCTTCAGGAGAAATGCTGTCAAGCTTATATCCTGTAAATGAAATTTCTCCAAGGCTTCCTGCCTGAACGGTGATTTCATCAGGATCATTCACCCATACAGGTTCGATATATGTGCTGGTATATTCATCCTGCACATCACCCTCTATCGCATGCTGCACAGTATATTTCATTTCTTTTGTTACAGTCTCATCCTTGACATAGAACAGAGT
>JBJESR010000179.1:0-10941 GCA_051882895.1 Lentihominibacter sp. | reverse complement strand
GTCATTCTAATTTGTAAACACAAAAGGCACATGTTCATAAAAAAAGACATTTCAGCCCCGGCACCGTTTTGCAGGGGGATTTATGATATAATATATTAAATCTAAGGTCTGACTAAGTTAACTGAAGTATTATTAACAGATATTATACGAGGGTGATATATAATGAAATTGTTATATGCGGAAGACGAAATCAGTATGTCCGAGGCGATTGTGGATATATTGGAGTACCACAATTATACAGTTGATGCCGTTTATGATGGCGACGCTGCACTGGAGTACGCCCGGGCAGAACAGTATGACGGAATTATTCTCGATATCATGATGCCTTACAGAAGCGGTCTGGAGGTTCTGAAGACGCTGCGCAGAGAAGGCTGCAGGACACCGGTACTGCTGCTTACTGCCAGAAGTGAGGTGGAAGACAGGATAACGGGTCTTGATTCGGGTGCAGATGATTATCTGCCGAAGCCCTTTGATATGGGGGAACTGCTTGCCCGGGTGAGAGCCATGCTTCGCCGCAAGGAAGATTATACCCCGAGTGTTCTGACCTTCGGGAATATTTCACTGGATTCAAGGAGTTTTGAGCTTAAGGGAAAAGAGGGTTCCGTTTTCCTGCCGAAGCTGGAATATCAGCTGATGGAACTGCTGATGCTGAATAAAGGAATTTATCTGTCTACAGAAGATATTCTCGTTAAAGTCTGGGGATATGATACCGATGTGGAGATCGGTGTTGTCTGGGTATATATATCTTATCTGAGAAAAAAGCTGGCAGAGCTTAATGCAGATATTGTGATTAAAGCAAAGCGTAATATAGGTTATACATTGGAAATTGTGAAATGATAAAGACACTGCAGAAAAAATTTATAATAACAGCAATGATTGCCATTACCGTTTTACTGGTGGTGCTGCTTGGAGTTATAAACGTGGTAAACATATGGACAACTTCACAGGAAACAGACAGGATGCTCGGATTCCTTTCACACACCCATACTGAGCAGAAAGGGCAGCCGCCGGATCGTTTTACTGAACGTAGAGGGATATGGGACCATACGTTCAGCAAAGATGACCTTATGTCTGCTGTATATTTCACAGTGGGCTTCGATAATTACGGCGAAATTGACAGTGTCGATGTCAGCAGGATATCCTCGGTAACAGAGTCTGATGCCAGAGAGCTTGCAGTTGAGGTCTATAATAAGAAAGAAACAGGGAGTATCGGGAAATTCAAATACACAAGAATGACCCCGGATTATGCCGGAGGGACAGTTTATATCTTTCTGGATATATCCTCAAGCTATATATCCCTTGTCAGAATCGTTGTCCTGTCACTTGTTGTAGGCATAATCTGCTGGGCACTGATGCTTATGCTGGTGGTTCTGCTGTCAAGAAAGGCAATCCGACCGATAGCTGAGAATATACAGAAGCAGCGTCAGTTTGTCACAGATGCCGGACATGAAATCAAAGTTCCTCTCGCCATTATTCTCGCCAACACCGACGCAATGGAATTACATAATGGTGAGAATAAATGGAGCAAAAACATTCGTAATCAGGTGATCAGATTGAATGGACTCATGCAGAATCTGCTGACTCTCGCCCGTGCCGATGAAGAAAAGAAGATGGCAAGCTGTGAGAAATTCAGCTTATCCGATCTGCTGGAGAATTCCATTGCTTATTTTGAAGAACCGATGAGAATGAAACACCTGGAGCTTCAGAAAAATATTGACAGCAATACGATGATTTATGCCGGTAAACAGCAGATTTCCAATCTGGTTTCAATTCTGATGGATAATGCCGTTAAATACTCTGTAACAGATGGTGTCATCGAAATCCGTCTGATAAATAATTCGAAACAGGTGGAGCTTCAGATAGAAAATGAATGTGAAGCATTGCCTGAATGTGCTCCGGACAGGCTTTTTGACCGTTTTTATCGTGCAGATGCTGCGCGAACCCAGAAAAACGGCGGCTATGGAATCGGTCTGGCTGCTGCCAGAACCATCGTAGAATCCTGTGAAGGTGAGATATCTGCTCAGTATTTACCACAGAACAGAATCGCATTTACCGTTCGCTTTCAGAAATAATATCCCTATAAGTCAAATCAGAATTTTAATAAAATAAACAGACGGCGTCTACCTGAAACTAAGCCACGACTAAGGTAGACGTTTTATAATGTCCACATTAATCAGAAAGGACATGATAATTATGTACATACTTAAAAACGCATTGAAATGTATCAGCCGGTCAAAAGGCAGAAATATACTGATCGGCGTAATCGTGCTTGTAATAGCAATCTCATCGTGCATCGGTCTGTCGATTCGCCAGGCGGCCGAGAGTACAAAAGAAGAAACCTTGGCGGGGTTATCCGTTACAGCAAATATTTCCTTCGACAGAGCTGCCGCCATGGATCGGGCAGCCGGAGAGCCGGGTGAACAGGGCTTTGACCGTTCCCAGTTCAATAAAATGATGGACAACTCATCAGCACTTACCCTTGAAGAGTATATGACCTATGCAGAAGCGGAATCTGTAAAAGATTTCTATTATTCTATGACTGCATATGTGAACGGAACGGATGATTTTGAGCCGGTAAGCACTGAAACAGAGGAAGAAACGGCAGAGGATACAGAAAGCTCTTCGGGAAGTGACTTTGACGGTATGGCAGGTAAAGGAGGCCGTATGCCTGGTTTCAACACTGATTTCTGTATCGTGGGATACAGTGCAGAAACAGCTATGACATCGTTTATAAACGGAGATGCAGCAGTAACTGATGGTGCGATGTTTGATATAAGCAAAAACGACAGCAGCTGTATTATATCTCAGGAGCTGGCTGCATTTAATGATCTGTCGGTGGGGGATTCCATATCGATCAGCAATCCGGATGATGAAGAGGAACTTCATAAGCTGACCGTTTCTGGCATATACAGCAATTCTTCAGCTAATTCAGAGAGTTTCTCCAGATTCGGCGCCACCTCGGCTGACCCGGTCAACCAGATTCTCGTAAGCTACAAAACCATGGAGAAGATTACAGCTTCCGAGATTTCAGGAACACTTGCCGCCACCTACGTGTTCGAGGATGTGGATGCTTATGAAGCCTTTGAGAAAGAGGCAAGGGAACTGGGGCTGGAAGATACATATACCGTCACATCTGCTGATATCGCTTCATTTGAAAACAGTATGACACCTCTGAATACCCTGAGCACAATAGCAGGATATTTCCTTCTTGTTATTCTGATCATCGGTGCAGTCATTCTTGTTGTTCTCAACATCTTCAATGTCAGAGAGCGCAAGTATGAAATCGGTGTACTGACAGCAATGGGAATGAAAAAAGGCAAAGTTGCTCTGCAGTTTCTGACCGAAATCTTTGTCATAACACTGGCAGCAATTATTATCGGAACCGGCGTCGGTGCGGCAAGCTCTGTACCGGTTACCAATGCACTGCTTGAAAACCAGGTCGCTTCGCAGACTGCTCAGTCCGAGCAGATTGAACAGAACTTCGGCAGAGGGCAGAGCGATCAGATGAGTCCCGATAACGGGAAGAAGTTTACTGACATGTGGGGTATGAATCAGGAAACGGATTATGTGTCGGAGATCAGCTCTGCAATGAACCTGACGGTCGTACTTCAGCTGTTTGCTATCGGTCTGATACTGACCTTGATTGCCAGCGCAGTTTCGATGCTGTTCGTAATGCGGTATGATCCGCTTAAGATACTTGCCAACAGAGATTAAAGGAGGGAAATGAAAATGCCAGTATTATCACTTGATAAAATAAGCTTTTCCTACGGGGATAAAAAAGTATTAAAAGATATATCTTATGAATTCGAGAAAGGAAAAATGTACTGCATCGTCGGCAGATCCGGTGCCGGTAAAACCACTCTGCTGTCTGTCATTTCAGGCCTGGCAGCGCCCACCGGAGGAAGCATTTATTACGATGGCAAAGACATTAAGGATATAGACAAGTACAGATTCCGCAGCAGATATATCGGCGTTATTTTTCAGAATTATAATCTGCTCACTAAATTCACGGCGCTGGAAAATGTTATGCTTTCGATGGATATAGCTGGGGTGAAGGGAAGAAAAAAACAGAAGGCAATGGAGCTCCTTGCTGATGTCGGCCTTGAAGCGGACGAAGCAGATCGCCGGATTCTGAAACTCTCCGGCGGTCAGCAGCAGAGAGTTGCCATAGCCCGTGCATTATCCTATGATGCAGATATTATACTAGCTGACGAGCCGACAGGGAATCTGGATTCAGAAACACAGAACGGCATTATGAAACTCTTTCGTAAACTGGCAGATCAGGGAAAATGCGTTATTCTTGTTAGCCATTCACCGGAGGTGGCTTCGATGTGCGACGAACGCTATGAGCTGAAACGTATATAAAAAAATAGTGTTACCATCTGACATAGTACGCCCGGCATGTTATAATTATGTACGATAAGAACTGCAGAATCACACATATCCTGTGATGATATGAAGGAGGTTTGAAATGATATCGTTTGAGAGCGATTATATTGCCGGAGCCCATCCCGAGATACTCAGGAGGCTGGCAGAGACAAACATGGAGATGCTGTCGGGATACGGCAGCGACACGTACTGCAGCAGTGCCCGTGAGAAAATCAGAGCGGCATGCGGAAGTCAGGACGCTGATGTTCAGTTCCTGACGGGAGGTACACAGACAAATGCACTGGTGATATCAATGATGCTGGAACCATATGAAGGCGTTGTGGCAGCACAGACAGGACATATCAATGTTCATGAAGCCGGAGCGATAGAGAATACCGGGCATAAGGTGCTGACACTGCCGCAGCATAACGGCAGGATCGATCCGCAGGAGCTGGAGACATATGTCAGAGAGTATTATCAGGATGAGACATACGAGCATATGGTGTTTCCGGGAATGGTATACATTTCGCATCCAACTGAATATGGCACATTGTACAGCCTGGCTGAGCTGGAGCGTTTGTCAGAGATATGCAAAACGTACGGTATGCGACTGTATCTGGATGGTGCCAGACTGGGGTATGGTCTTGCAAGTCTGCAGACTGATGTGACGCTGCAGGATATAACAAGACTGTGCGATGTTTTCTACATAGGAGGAACCAAGGTGGGGGCCCTGTGCGGTGAAGCCCTGGTGTTCACCAGGAATAATACTCCGAAGCATTTTCTCAATCTGATTAAACGCAGAGGCGCGCTTCTGGCGAAGGGCCGCCTGCTGGGGGTTCAGTTCGATACATTGTTTACTGACGATCTGTATTTTGAAATCAGCAGACATGCTATTGATAAAGCTGAGGAACTCAAGCAGATATTCAGAGATAAAGGCTACGAATTCTTCCTGGAATCTCCGACGAACCAGCAGTTTATAATTCTTGAAAACAGCAAGCTGGAAGAGCTTAATGAGAAGGTGGCTTCCGGTTTCTGGGAAAAATATGATGATGACCACACTGTGGTGAGATTCGCCACCAGCTGGTCGACAACAGATGAAGATATGGAGTATCTCAGAAGTATACTTTAAATGAAATGCAGGCTGCATGAGTGATCATACAGCCTGCATTCCGGTATATGTGTATCAGATTTTAGAGATTATTGCTGATATTATCTTAATTTCAGCAGGTTAGGATTAGGTTCCTTAGTGCCGTCCTCATGATATATGTAGAAGCCGGCGCCTGTTTTCTTGCCGAGGAATCCGGAGTCTACCATTCTTCTCAGGGATACGGCAGGTCTGTATTTAGGATCTCCGATTTCATGATGGAGTACTTCCATTACGGCAAGTTCAACATCGATACCGATCATGTCCATAAGTTCGAGCGGTCCCATCGGGTGATTGAGTCCCAGCTTGACACCTCTGTCGATTTCTTCGATGGTTCCGATTCTTCTTTCTACCAGAACACATGCTTCATTAAGCATAGGAATGAGCATTCTGTTCACGATAAATCCTGCTTCATCCTGTGCGATGATACATGATTTACCCATGAATTCGCCGAGCTTTCTGGCTCTCTCGAGAGCGTCGTCGCCGGTCTGATAACCTCTGACGATTTCCATCAGCGGCATTCTGGGAACCGGGCTGAAGAAGTGCATGCCGACAAATCTTTCGGGATTTCTGAAAACGCTTCCCAGTGAAGTTATTGATATGGAAGATGTGTTGCTGGCTATTACAGCGTCTTCCTTGGCATATTTATCGATTTCCTTCATGATGGAAATTTTGATATCTCTGTTTTCGGATACAGCTTCGATTATAGCATCTGCACTGCTGCAATCCGATATTTCTGTGCTGCAGCTGATCCTTGAAAGAGCGGCGTCTTTATCAGCAGCGTCCATTCTGCCTTTTGCAACTGATTTTTCAAGGTTCTTAGTGATTCCTTTAATACTTCTGTCAAGCTGTGTCTGAGAAATGTCGTAGACAGTTACATCGAGACCTTTTACTGCAGCGTTCTCCACGATACCGGAGCCCATAAAACCGGCACCAATCACGAATAATTTTTCAATGTTCATAACTAACTTGCCCTTTCTGATAGATTTAGATGTTTTTCGAATAGGATTTTACTACATTGGCAAGAGTTTTGCAATAGTAAAAAAATATACACAAAATTTAGACAGAAACTGGAAAATTATTTCCGAAAAAAATTGCTTACAAACCGCTTAATTGACACGTTTTTGTCAAACTCCCGGGGCGCCCTGTTTCCAGCAAGTACAGGGTGCAGCCGGTGAAATCTCCGAAGCTCTTCGGGCATCAGCTTCACAATTTCTGATGGAAAGTGAGACAAAAATTGCACACGAAAATGAATTGTTTTTTTTGTGTTTTTTTGTCTGCAGCAGCCTGCAAAGAAGAGAAAAAGAGTACTGGTAAAATCCCTCCGGAGGTAGTATAATGTAAATGGAAATTTACTGGTGACAATCAGAAATGACATATGCGGACATAGTTCATTGGTAGAATATCAGCTTCCCAAGCTGAGGAGGCGGGTTCGATTCCCGTTGTCCGCTCCAGATTTATATCCGGCCGGGTCAGAAATGCCCGGCTGGTTTAATGATACGTAAAATGAAAACCAAGGAGCATAAATAGATGAGAGAATTACTGATGGGAAATGAGGCAATCGCAGTCGGCGCACTGGCTGCAGGTGTCCAGGTGGTAGCCGGATACCCGGGCACTCCATCATCAGAGGTGCTGGAAACAATAGCAAAACGCAATCCTGGCAATGTCTATGTCGAGTGGTCGGTAAATGAGAAAGCCGGAGCAGAGGTGGCTGCCGGAGCTTCATGTGCAGGTGCACGCAGCATGGTGACTATGAAGCAGATGGGCCTCAATGTGGCGTCAGATCCGGTAATGTGCGTCAATTACATAGGAGTGAAGGGCGGTATGGTGATATACGTTGCCGATGATCCGGGCCCTATATCCTCACAGACAGAGCAGGATACCAGATCCTTCGGCAGGTATGCCCACATACCTGTGTTCGACTGCGACAGTCCGCAGCAGGCATTTTATGCGGTGCAGGATGCTTTTGATTTCTCAGAGAAGCATCAGACACCGGTAATATTGAGATCAACCACACGGGTATGTCATGCTTGTGAAGATATAGAAGTCCCGGAGCTTGGGCCGTGTGACAAGTGTCCGGGATTTGAGAAGGATCCACGCTGGGTGATTTTCCCTAAGCGGTCATATGAAGCCAAGATGAAAATAGCCGCCAGGGAGCAGGTGCTGGCAGATGAATTCTCCGGAGAAGAAAGATGGAATTCCATAGAAGGATCCGGACGGGTCGGCATCGCCTGCGGGGGAATAAGCTATGCCTATGTCAAAGAGGCGATATCAGGTCACGAGGACGTTTTCAGCGTGCTTAAAATCGGTACACCGTACCCTTTCCCTGACAAGCTTGCCGGAGAGTTCCTCAAAGCAGCTGACAAGGTGATAGTATTTGAAGAGCTGGATCCATATATTGAAGATTCGCTGATTTATGAATGCGGTAAGCTTAACATCGATCCGGGCAGCCTGATTACAGGCCGGAGATCCGGCAGTGTTCCTGCGGGTGGTGAGCTGAGTCCGGTCATTGTTTCGGAGCTCATTCAGGAAATCACCGGAATCAGTCTGGCTATTGAATATAATGAGCATGAAGATATGCCGGCTCTGCCTGTGAGACCGCCGGTGTTATGTGCAGGATGTCCTCACAGGGGAGCATTTTATGCAGTCAAAGCAGCAACGGCAGGCAGGAAAGCTATCTACTGCGGGGATATCGGATGCTATACCCTGGGAAATGCGGCACCGCTTAACATGGTGGATACGTGCCTTTGCATGGGGGCAGGGATAACAATGGCTCAGGGACTTAATCACGCCGATCCGGAGACGCTGAATTTTGCTTTTACCGGTGACTCGACATTCTTTGCCAGCGGTATAACCGGTGTTGTCAACGCAGTGTACAATCAGGCGGATATGATCGTGTGCATTCTGGATAATTCAACGACTGCGATGACAGGTCATCAGCCACATCCCGGAATGGGTATAACCATGATGGGCGGCCGCAGCGAGCCTGTAGATATAGAGAAGGTTCTGGAGGGGATCGGAGTACGGTCTGTGAGAACTGTTGATCCGCTTGATTTCAGGGAATCTGTGAGAGCAGTCAGAGCGGCGGCAGATGAAGAGGGTGTCAGAGCCATCATATTCAAGTCACCTTGTATCGCATTAGTCAGGCCGGAAGCACCGCTGGCTGTAGATACAGATGAGTGCATGGGATGTATGTACTGTATAAATCAGATAGGCTGTCCTGCTCTTATCACTAAAAACGGGCAGGCGTTCATTGATAAAAGTCTGTGTACCGGCTGCACGCTCTGTGCACAGATATGTCCTGTAAGCTGTATCAGAAAGGAGGAGGTCGAATGAGTTCCGGAAATGTTAAGAGCTGTCTCCTCTGCGGAGTCGGCGGACAGGGCACCGTGCTGGCGTCCAGAATAATTGCGGTGGCAGCAATGTCAAAGGGTCTCAGAGCCAGAACTGCAGAAACTATAGGGATGGCCCAGAGAGGCGGCTCTGTGGTGAGCCATGTGCGGACAGGAATGCAGATTGCATCGCCGACGATACCTTATGGCAGGGCTGATGTGCTTATCGGATTTGAACCGGGAGAAGCCGCAGCTAATCTGAAATATCTGAAGCGTGACGGAACCCTGATACTATGCAGACAGGAGGTACGGCCGGTGACTGCATCGCTGGGGGAGAGCGCATACAGCGGTGATGAATGTATCCGGTATCTGCAGGAGGCTGTTGATAAATGCTTCATCGTCGATGGAGAAAGAATCTGCAGAGAGTGCGGATCGCCAAAGGTTCTGAATGTGGCAGTTGTCGGTGCGTTATGTGCAAGCGGTGAAATGGAGCTTTCGCTGGAGGATATGCAGAACGCTCTGAAGCAGCGGATGAAGCCTGAGCTTCTTGAAATGAATATCAAAGCTCTGCAGATGGGAGCAGATTGTATTAAATAAACTACGAGGAAATAATTATGGAAATGAAAAAAGAAACGCTGGATCAGATAAAGGTTCAGATGAGAAGAGTTAAAGCAGCCGGCGGCTTCTATGCAGAGCGACTGGCAGATATAGAAGTGGATGATATAAACTCACAGGCGGATTTTGAGAAGCTTCCTTTCTCAGAGAAGGATGACCTCAGAAACGCATACCCTCTCGGCCTTGCTGCAGTTCCGACAGAAGAGATCGTCAGAATACATTCATCCAGCGGCACTACGGGAACACCCTGCATCATACCTTATACTCAGAAGGATGTGGACGACTGGGCAGAGCTTTTCAGACGATGCTATGAGATTGCAGGCATAACCAGAGAGGACAGGATTCAGATAACTCCGGGATACGGCTTGTGGACTGCCGGTATCGGTTTCCAGCTGGGTGCTGAGAGACTGGGTGCCATGGCCGTTCCTATGGGTCCGGGCAATACGGATAAGCAGATAAAGTTTATGGAGGATATGGAATCTACCGTTCTCTGTGCGACTTCATCATATGCGCTGCTGCTGGCTGAGGAAATCGAGAAAAGGGGTGTGAAGGACAAGATCAAGCTCAAAAAGGGCGTTATCGGTTCCGAGCGATGGGGTGCCAAGATGCGTGCACGTATTGCAAACGAGCTTGGTGTTGAGCTTTATGATATTTATGGTCTGACGGAGGTGTACGGACCGGGGATTGCGATAAACTGCGAATACGAGACAGGTATGCACTATTTTGATGATTTCCTGTACTTTGAAATCATAGATCCTAAGACCGGCAGGAATCTGCCGGATGGTGAGCTTGGTGAGCTGGTCATCACCACACTGCAGAAGGAGGGTGCTCCGCTGATAAGATACAGAACCCACGATCTGACCAGAATCATTCCGGATGATGTGCCGTGTCCGTGCGGCAGAACATACCCGAGAATCGATGTTATTCTGGGTAGAACCGACGATATGGTAAAGGTAAAGGGTGTGAATATCTTCCCAGGTCAGGTGGAGGATGTTCTCAAGGAAATAGATGGTGCCAGCAGTGAATATCAGATATTTATCGACCATGAGGATGGCAGGGATAAGATCACACTTTTTATTGAGACTCCGATAAAGGATGCTGACGGCAGAGCTGCTCTGGAGAAAGAAATCAGAGACAGGATAAAGTCCGTAATAAATGTAGGCATGATCGTCAAGGCTGTAGAGGTTGGGGATCTGCCAAGAAGCGAGAAGAAGACAACAAGGGTATTTGACTACAGGTACTGATACTGACAGCAGAGCTGTTAGGTAATAGAGTCTGCTCTGAAATCACTTCGATCCCGCGCGATTCCGTAAATCACTAAAAATGGTAACAGACAGCTGAAAAAACTGATTTGTTACCATTTTTTCAACGTTTACAGCTTATCAAAACGACATCTGACAGCTCGCACAACAAAACTTAGAAAAACACAGCCGGCAAACGTTGAAATTATGGTAACATTGTTAATATTTACACTCGATGTTA
>JBJESR010000178.1:0-2324 GCA_051882895.1 Lentihominibacter sp. | reverse complement strand
ATTGGCTCCAAGGGTGGGGCTCGAACCCACAGCCTATCGGTTAACAGCCGAGTGCTCCACCATTGAGCTACCTTGGAATATTAGGTTTTGTCTCTTAACGACAAGATTTATTATATGGCAAAACACCCCATATGTCAACTGTTTTTTTCATTTATTTTATAAAATATTTTCTGCAAAAAACGACACTGAAATCGTCCGTTATTTTTTGCTATTTTTTTCCTAACCTTTTTACAAGAGTCTTCTTTTCTCCAGTATTTTCAACGTCTTCAGAATCTGCTTCATCAACATCGATGTGTTCCGGTTCAGCCAGCTGAGGCTCCTCCTCCTGCAGTTTTTTATCTTCTTTTTCTATCTCTTTAACAAGCTTTGCTCTATCTTCCTCCATAGCAGCTTCTACCATTTTTATTTTTTCCGAATACTTACGGATATTGGCCTTGTCACCTTCATCTTCATAAATCGTCAGAAGCTCTTTCATGGTCTCGATATGGCTGCCGTTAATATGCAGCACTTTCTTGAAAGAATCCACCGCATCAGAGCGTTTTCCTGTCATTTCATAAGCCACACCGAGATAATAATAAAGCGGCCACCAGTCGCTGAATCTGGTTGAAACAAACGGTTCCAGCACTTTAATGCCTTCTTCATACCTTCCTGAAAGAACGTGATTATATCCGGCTTCAATCTGCACAGGTTCAACTATCTGCTGCAGCCTTTCACGGATCTCCTTCTTATCTTTGCCGTTTTTACTGAATTTCATGAAGCTTTTCCATGAAATATCTGCCTTGGCATAAAGTCCCATGTTCAGATACGCATATCCCAGATAATAATACCCCTGAGCAAATCTCGGATGAGTTTCAGTCAGAAGCTCAAACCAGTCAAGAGCCTCGGCCTTGAATCTTCCCACATATTCTTCATTGCTGCTGTTGAGGTACATTGCCCTGCACGCTCTGGCATAGCTGTACATACTGTGAAGATAATCATATCTCATACACAGTGATGCTCTGAAGTGAATACACGCATTATCGAGATCACCTCGCTCTGCAGCATCTCTGCCCTCCTTCATCATACCTTCCTCAAGCTTGTGGTTATAAAGCTTGCTGAGAATAGCCACATAGTCCTTGGTATGCTTGAAGTGAGGATCACAACCCATCACCCATGCCATGTTTTCAGCAATTACAAGCATAGGAATTCCTTCGCCCCCGGCAAAATCCTTCAGTTCCTTTTTTCTCAGCGGTATAGGCACCCCGCGCATAAGGTCGCCAGCCTTTGATTTTGCGATGAAATCCTCCGAAAACTCCGCAAACACAAACCTGTTCAGATACTTTCTGAAATACTTGCCGATCCTGTCTTCTCTGAGCTGAATATCAGATTCCTCTCTCGACCTTACAACAGTTCTGGTTATTCCCAGATTCTGGGCGATGCTTCTTTTTTCCTTACTCATATTTCTTACCTCACAGTGCTCTGAATCTCTCATCCTTGAACATATCATGATTCTCCATGGCCTTTCTTACCATAGCCATCATTTTATCCTTATCTTCAGGCAGATTCCCTCTCAGGGATACATAGTTTGAAGCATGATTGCTTCGGAAAACGCACGTTTTGCTGACATCGATGTTCTTGAGCATCAGCAGTGTCTCCGCCATCACTTCCTCCGGTGATAAAAGTTTCAGCTTTCCTGATGCAATATCTTCAGCCATCGGAACACCAGGCTCTACCATAAGAGTCAGCAGACCGACATACGAAGGCTCCATCTCACTTATCATGGTTCCTGTCTGAACAGCATGATCCTCCCATCCATCTTTACCTGCCAGTCCGGAAATAAATGTTACAGAGGCTTTCATCCCGCAGGCTTCTATCTTTTTAACACCATCGATAAGCTGCTGCCTTGTTTCGCCCTTGTGAATGTCCTTAAGCACCTTGTCGCTTCCTGACTCGGCACCCAGGTACACCATAGTTATTCCAGCTTCATACAGTTCTCTCATTTCTTCATCAGTCTTGTTGAGAGCATCCGTGGCCCTGCCGTAAACGGTCACTCTTTCACATTCAGGGAAATTCTCCCTGATGTACTCCAGTATCGGCAGGAGTCTTCTGTTAGAAAGCGCCAGCGCATCTCCGTCACACAGGAATATCCTCTCCACTCTCCTGTAACGCCTTCTGGCTTCAGCAAAATCCTCAAGGACTTCATCCAGCGATCTTACCCTGAATTTCTTATCCTTGAACATGCTGCAGAAAGTGCACTTGTTATGTGTACATCCTATAGTGACCTGCACCAGCAGGCTGTATGCCTCGCTGGGCGGTCTGTATATATTTCCTTCATATCTCATTAT
>JBJESR010000177.1:0-10993 GCA_051882895.1 Lentihominibacter sp. | reverse complement strand
AAACCTGAAGCCTTTAACATTGAAACACAGATACCTTTGCCGATATCATGCACGTCACCTTCTACAGTACCGATAACGATTTTGCCTTTTTCTGTTCCTGCATCGCCCTGAGCAGCCAGTTCCTCATCAACTCTGTCAGTTACGACTTTCATTACTTCTGTTGCGAAAATAAGCTCAGGAAGGAAGATTTCTCCTCTTGAGAACTGATCACCCAGTTCATTCATTCCCTTGCTGAAGCCTTCCTGAAGAAGATCCACTGCGGTAATTCCCTCTGCAGCACCTGCATCAAGAACTTCTACAGCCATATCTTCATCAGCTTCTACAATCGCTTCAAAAGCTTTCTGCATTAATTCTTCTCTTGCCATTTTACGTTCTCCTTTTCATCTTTAACTTATCAAAATGATCTGTAATGATCATATCAATAACAATTATTTTTTAGCAGCATTGACAGCTTCTATGAGCTCTTCTCTGCTTGGAATAATGGATATGAATTTCTGTTCTCCATTGATGCACATTGTCGGCAGGTTCTTTATTCCCATCTTCTGCGTTCTTGCAATATCTTCCTTGATGAAGTATTTGTAAACTCTGTATTCTGCCACATCCTTGATCAGATCAAAGTTATCTTCAACTGAAGCCAGCATATATGTACATGCAGCACACTGTTCAGGATCCAGCAGGAACAGCTCGATGATAACCTTGTCTGAATTGGCATAATCAGGAATTTCAACTTCAATATCATCAAATGAGCTTTCGTAATTCTTTATCAGTTCTCTTGAGCTTTCAGGATTCTTAACTGCCTGTGCACATGCGATTGTGTTTTCTCTCGGTGTTGCATACGGCATATCGCATCCAGGGCTTACGATAAAGTTTGTCTTATCTTCAACACTGTCGATCAGATCGATGACGCTCTTGATATTATCCTGCTGAGTACCATGAAGCATTGTAGTTGTGAGAGGAATATTTCCTCCGATTGCGATATTGTATTTATCAGTTATTTCTTTTGCTTTAGCAAGATCAACGTTCTCATCGATAGATACACCGTCAGGACCCATCTTGCACATTACCTCAATCTGATTTGTAGCATTACCGCATACGAAGAATGATGAGAGGCAATCTCTGCTTCTGATATAATCAAATACGCCGATAAATGACTCTGATAACAATTTTTCAATCATCTTTGGCGATACCTGGCTGATCAGCGGGTCAACAACCGCAATTACATCCATGCCTGCATCTATATACATTTCGCACATCTTCACAGCAACCTGTCCGCAGTATGCCATCAGATCTTTGACATAATCCTTGTCCTTCATCATATCCATGAAGATATCGCTTCCTCTGAGATGTGATGCTAAAGTGAAAGGTCCGCAGATGAGTCCGTACAGAGCTACATCGTCACCGATTTCTTTTTTTACTCTCTTCATCGCATCCAGTATCATCGGCAGTCTTCCTGATTCCGGAGTAGGAATCTTGCACTGGCAAGGAATAGTTTTTTCTGCTGCCAGCGGATGACTCTTAACTGAAGGAGGATTGTCCTTGGCCCAGAGAAGATCGCATCCCAGAATTTCTGCTTCCACCTGCAGGTCAAATAATACAGGAAGTCCGTCCGGCATATACAGCTTATTGACTTCAACAAGTGATTCAACGATATTATCTGCATTAGTAAGCATTTCCTCTGCAGTAAATCCCTTCAGCTGTCCTGCATGTACACCTGCAAATGGCACCCATGGAATCTCATCAGTCTTTTCGTGTCTTAATGTTTTTAAAATAAGTTCTTTTCCCATCTAAAAAGTTCCTCCTTATCTTTTTCCATTCCAGTTGTATAAGGTAAATTTAAAACCGACAATATAAATAGCAATATTGATGCCAAGCGACATTTATTTTTATAATTACCTCTGTACTGCTTGAAATTTACACATTTCTATTGATTTCGACAACATATGCGCAATTTCTATGCAATAAAAAAACGATGAAAAAAATCATTTTATGATGATTTTTTTCATCGTTTTCAACCTCTCAGGCTATTATCGGCGTACCCCCCCCATGCTTTTTCAGTAACTTTACCACCGTAGACTGATCTATCTTAAGCACCTCTGCAACTTTATATGTACTTTTGAACTGTTCATATGCTTTTGTCACCAGCTGCTTCTCAACTTCCCACTTAGCTTCCTTTAACGGCATGAATCCTTCACATTTCACGGAAGATCCTGAGGCTTCGGTATCTGCTCCGCTGTCATACAGAACCTGATTGAAATCCTCTGCCGTAATCTCACTTCCATCAGACATAACATACACATGCTCCATTATGTGTTCCAGTTCTCTCACATTTCCCGGCCAGCTGTATGTATGAAGCACGGTTCTTGCACTTTCATCCATCGATTTGCTGCCCTTGTATTTGCTGTTGCACTGAGTGAGAAAATGTTTAGCAAGGGCATCGATATCGTCCGGCCTCTCCCTCAGAGGAGGTATTTCAAAAGGCACAACATTTATTCTGAAATACAGATCCTTTCTGAATTCGCCTTTATCGCTCATTTCCTTTAAGTTTCTGTTTGTTGCTGTAATCACACGCGTATTTACGCTTAACTTCTTTGTACCTCCTACTCTTGTAAACGTGCCGTCCTGAAGAAAATCCAGCAGCTTTACCTGAAGCGACAGAGGCATTTCTCCTATTTCATCCAGAAAAAGGGTTCCTCCTTCTGCAAGCTCTACCTTTCCCTTTTTTCCGCCTTTCTCTGCTCCGGTGAATGCCCCCTGTTCATAACCGAACAGTTCTGATTCTATCAGGTTTTCAGGTATTATTCCGCAGTTTATCTTGACAAACGGCTTGTCTTTCCCACGGCTGAGCCTGTGAATAGCTCTGGCGGTAACTTCTTTGCCCACACCTGTCTCGCCCTGAAGCAGTACAGGAATATCCAGCGGTGCAATCTTCATCAACTTGGCTTTGACACCATGAGGATCATCCTTTCCCGAAACATATCCTTCTTCCTGAAATGCCAGATTTCTCAGATTCGACAGTTCTTCCTTCTGGCTTTCGATGGTATCGAACATTTCATTCAGAACAGTAACATCCTTGGTGGTGCTGATCACCATACGGATATTGTCATGATCATCATCAAAAATAGGCACACCAGTGCATACAACTTTTTTACCATTGTTCAAGGTCTGTATAATATCGACTTTATCTCTCTTTTTCAGTACTTCCATAGTCACGCTCGGTTTGAAAAATCCTTCCTCTACAAGTTCCTCAACATGTCTGCCCATGATATCATAAAGCGGCTTGCCGATTACATTAACAGCTGCGAGGTTTACAAACAATACTATCCCATTGCCATCTGTAACAAATATTTCATCACCGAAATTTTCAGCCATGATTTTATAAAAATTCTGATCATAACTCTTCAGTATATCTCTATCCATCTAAACCTCCTTTACAGCATATTCTAAACATCTCCGACAACAAAATTGAACCGTTATACTATAATTCACATATATATTACTACTATAATACACTATGGAGCATACTCAATGCAATGAAAAAAATCATTATTACGTTTCCATTATATACCATCAGCGTTGTTGTCCGCCAATTTAGCACTATATGTAAATAATAATTATGTTATAATTAATTACGTTTCAACTATTCTAATTATATAAGGAGTGTGTTTTATGAACAAACCTCTGAACAAATATATCGATCATACTATGTTAAAGCCGGAAGCCGGGGAAAATGCAATCGTGAAACTGTGCCGGGAAGCCATCGAATATGACTTTTATTCCGTCTGTGTCAACAGCTGTTACGTTTCTCTGGCACACACACATCTCAAAGACAGTGATGTCAGAGTGGCTGCGGTAATCGGATTCCCGCTCGGCGCCATGTCATCAGCCGCAAAACTGGCAGAGACCCGTGATTCTCTTGATAACGGTGCATCTGAAATAGATGCCGTAATCAATATCGGAGCACTGAAGGACAATCGTCACAGCTATATCCTGAGAGAGCTGTCAGCCCTGGCGGATCTGTGCCACAATAATAATGCGCTGCTGAAGGTTATTATTGAAACATGTCTGCTTACAGATAGCGAAATAATCGACGCCTGCAGGCTGGTCATGGAATCAGGTGCCGATTTTGTTAAAACTTCTACGGGATTCAGCAGCGGAGGCGCAGAAATCAGAGGCATCCTGCTGATGAAAAAAATCATCGGTGATAAAATCATGCTCAAAGCATCCGGCGGTATCAGAACTCTGGAAACCGCAGAAGCTATGATCAATGCCGGTGCAGACAGGCTTGGCTGCAGTGCCTCAGTAGAAATTATGAATGAATTCATGAAATAGATGTCAGTCGCTTTACCTGATATATGCTCGCCATCATCATCAAAAAAAGGAACAGCTGCACAGACATCATGACCATTCTTTATGAACCATCATAGCTATGCAGCTGTCCCTTTTTAATTGTGTGTTTAAATATATTACAGTAATGTTGCTACATGTCCTAATGTTCTTACCATCTGGGATACATAGCTCATCTCATTGTCATACCATGCAACCACCTGAACTTCGAAAACCCCGGTCCCGCTTCTTTCAACAAATGTCTGGGTCGCATCAAACAGTGAACCATAGCTCATACCGATGATATCACTGGATACTATCTGTTCCTCGTTATATCCGAAAGATTCACTCGCAGCTTCCTTCATGGCATTGTTTACTCCTTCGAGAGTTACAGTCTCAGTAGAATCTTTGAGCACAGCCGTAAGTATCGTAGTTGAACCTGTAGGCACAGGAACTCTCTGTGCCGATCCCGAGAGCTTGCCTGCCAGTTCAGGAATTACGAGCCCGATGGCCTTAGCAGCACCTGTAGTATTAGGCACGATATTGATAGCTCCTGCTCTGGCTCTCCTGAAATCGTTCTTCCTGTGAGGGCCATCCAGAATCATCTGATCACCAGTATATGCATGTATTGTTGTCATAAAGCCGGTTCTGACTTCTCTGTAATCATTAAGGGCTTTAGCCATTGGAGCAAGACAGTTTGTCGTACACGATGCTGCTGAAATAATATTGTCATCTTTCGTAAGGATATTTTCATTGACACCATATACAATAGTTGGCAGATCATTTCCTGCCGGTGCCGAAATCAGAACTTTTTTAGCACCTGCATCAATATGAGCCTGTGATTTGGCTTTTGATGCGAAGAATCCTGTACACTCAAGAACAATATCTATATCAAGCTCCTTCCACGGCAGCTTCGCCGGGTCGGATTCCTTATATACTCTTATTTTTCTGCCGTCAACAATAATATGGTCTTCATCACTGTCAACATCGTGAGGGAAATTGCCCTGTACGCTGTCATATTTAAGAAGATAAGCCAGCATCTCTGTAGTTGTCAGGTCATTGATCGCTGCAATCTCAAATCTGTCATCATTGAACATTTTCCTGAATGATAATCTTCCTATTCTTCCGAAACCATTTATTGCAATCCTAGCCATTTCAGTTATCCTCCTCACATATCATTTATCATTGTATTATTATTTTTCCGCCTCTTCGATCATCGTATACCTGCAATATTCAGAATCACTGATATGATCTGTGATTATATTAGCTTCATCAATATCTGCGAAGGTTACCGACGAAATTCTCCCGAATTTAGTATAATCTGCAAGCACATATGCCATATATGACTGTTTTATCACAGCACTTTTTATTGCCGCTTCATCAACATCAGGTGTAGAGAACCCCTGATTGATATCCACGCCGTTTGCACCCATGAAGCATTTTGAAAAATTATATCTGCCCACTGCTTCAACAGCAGCAGTTCCGATGGCCGCTTCAGTAGATGCTCTTAATGCTCCTCCTATCATGTACGCATTGAAGCCCTTCTTCAGAAGCTTGCGGGCATGGGTAATTCCGTTTGTTACATACGTAGCACTTCTGTTTGTGATATAGTCAATCATCTTCTCTGTAGTAGTGCCTGCATCTATGTAAATGAAATCATTATCCTCGATCATCGCAGCGGCATACTGCGCGATACTCTCTTTCTCTTCAATGCTGATCTGCTGTCTCTCTGCCACATCAGTTTCTTCAGTCGTTATATTCATATCCTTTGAAACTGCTCCCCCGTGCACTTTTCTCAACTTTCCCTGCCGGTCAAGTTCGTTGATATCTCTTCTTACTGTAGATTCACTTATATTGAATTCTCTTGCCAGATCTGCCACCTGTACCGAATGCCTGCTTCGCAGTTTATCCAGTATCTTCTCATGTCTGATATCCTGTAAAATAATATCACCCCCATCCGTCATACTCAGTATAACACCTTAGTGCTTAAAGTCAATCATTTTCTTTCATTTTCTTTCATTTTCTTTCACTAATTATTATTTTCGTTCATAATGTGTCCCGAAATACAAAACAGCCCCCGATCAATGCCTTTACAACAAAGATCTGGGGGCTGTTAAAACATACAGACAGATATATATTTTAAATATACATCAAAATACCTATTTTCTTTGCCACATCATAGTATTATCGTGAAAAGTGTACTCTATTTCTCCGGCCTCTTCGAGACTTGTCAGATAACCCTTGGTAGTGGACGAAAGCAGTGCCTGATTCACAACGTTATTTTTCATGCCGGCGAACTCGTACATTTTCTGAATTATCCCATCAAATGATATCGGCCCGCTGCTGCATATCTCCGTGATATAATCACGTATTTTTTTCTGGTTTGCAATATTAAGATCAATTATTTCAGAAATATCTGTTTCTGCGATGCCATGAGCAGGAACAAACAGTCTGCCGGTGAAGCCTTTGAGTTTCTGGAGAGTCTCCATATACCCTCCTGCATCATAGAGATATCCGAAACAGTGATGCTCAAGATATGATTTCTTGAGATAGGAATCTGCCAGAAACCATACATCATCCGAGGTTTTCACACCTATCATCCCGAAGGTATGACCGGGCAGATACTGCCACCGGATACCATCAAGCCTGTAATCCTCTATTGCCCGGAAGCCGATCTTACCGGGATGGTCGAACACTTTCATCAGACCTCTGCCTGGCTTGCCGCCGTACATGTATGCTGCTTCCAGTTCATTGAAATGAGCGAAAGCCATATCATAATCAGTACAGTATGCAGGGATACCGTATTTTCCCATCAGATAGGCATTGCCTCCGAGATGGTCGATATGGGTATGGGTATTGATAATATATTCAGGTTTCCATCCCTGTGCATTGAGGATCTCATCGATTTTCTCTCCGTCACCTTTTGAACCTGTATCTATAAGACATACACTGTCTTCTCCTGTCTTATATACACCTATATTAGTATTCGCTTCAATATAATATGTTTTCTCTCCTGCCTGTACAAGCTTCATTTCCTGTTATCGTTCCCTTCTAGCATATCCTCGGCAGACCTTCTCCATAAAGAACATCAAATCGTCTTGTTGCCCCGAGTCTTGTTCTGATGTACGCACCGTTTCCTTCTCCGGCATGCCCTATTATTGCAGCATCTCTGCCATGTGCAGTATGCTTTATTATCTCAAGTGCTCTTTCCTCTTCCTCTGCAGGAACTACTGCTATCATCTTGCCTTCATTTCCCATATAAAGCGGATCAAGCCCCAGAATATCAGAGAATCCTCTTACCTCATCAGAAACAGGGATGGCATCTTCTTCAAGCTCTATTCTGCAGCCCGACGTATCAGCTATTTCATTGAGAACCGTACCGAGACCTCCTCTTGTGACATCCCTCATAGTTCTGACATGTATGCCGTTATCAAACAGTGCATCTACTATGTCGCTCAGTGCCGCACAGTCGCTGCTGATATCGTTCTCTATTTCCATCCTGTGACTCAGTATACACGCATGATGGTCTCCCAGATTTCCTGAAACTATGATGGCATCTCCCGGCCTGCAGTTGCTGCTGCTTACGTCTCTTCCTTCAGGGATGAACCCTATGCCTGTAGTATTGATGTAAAGTCCGCCGTTTCCTTCAACCACTTTTGTATCTCCTGCTACGATTATCACTCCTGCTTCACGGGCCTGGGCAGCCATAGAGCCAACGAGCTTTTCAAGCAGTTCTGTATCAAGACCTTCCTCCATTATGAATCCGCATGTCAGGTATTTAGGAACTGCACCCATCATCAGAAGATCGTTTACCGTGCCGCATACGCACAGCTTGCCTATATCACCGCCTTTGAAAACGAGCGGTGTCACAACGAAGGAGTCAGTGCTGCATGCTATCCTGCCGTTCACTTCGAGAACTGCCGCATCCTCCATTCTGTCAAGAATCTGATTTTTAAAATGTTTGCCGAATATATCGCTCATGAGCTGTGCCGATGATTTGCCACCGCTGCCATGAGCCATTGTTATTTTCATCTTTATCTCCTTTTTCGCGGGAATCACCCTGCGTATATTCCAACAATATCAATGAACGTTTCTGTACCAGATGCCGCAGGCACCCTCCGATGACACCATGCATGGCCCAAATGGCTTGATAGGTGTGCAGCCGCTACCGAACATCGGGCACTCATCCGGATTTATTCTTCCTACTATCACATCTCCGCAGCGGCATCCCTCAGGCAGTTTCAGGTCTTTATAGAGATCACGGCTTCCGCCATCGAATTCTGCGAATTCATCCCTGAGATAAAGTCCCGAATTTTCAATGATTCCCAGGCCTCTCCACATAGCAGGACCTGTCTGAAACACCTGCTCCATTACTGCAAGTGCCTTCGTGTTGCCTTCTTCCTTAACAGCATTTCTGTAAAGGTTCTCCGTATGCCCGTCGTTATTCTCTATCTGCTTTA
The DNA here is from genome assembly GCA_051882895.1 of Lentihominibacter sp. Lineage (GTDB taxonomy): Bacteria > Bacillota > Clostridia > Peptostreptococcales > Anaerovoracaceae > Lentihominibacter. The sequence goes on along the minus strand of JBJESR010000177.1, from coordinate 2,210 downwards.
CTATTCTGTAAAGGGACGCCAGTATGTGTTCCGCCTCAAAGCCGGTAACCACAAAAGGTTTCATGTAAAGGGACGCCAGTTCATCGTAAACCTTGCTGCCTGTTATGACGCTGACATGTCCCGGGCAGATGAACCCGTCTATATCCTCCTGATTCTGACATATCCAGTGAAGAGCTGGTATCGCTGTCTTGAGAGCTGTCACCAGTCTGATGTTCCTGATGTTCTTTTTCTGAGCCTCCCGGATCATCAGCGCATATGCCGGGGCTGTTGTCTCAAAGCCCACAGCTGCAACAACATATGTCAGTTCAGGATGCTGCTGTGCCTTTTCCACTGCCTCAAAGGGTGAATACATCAGCTGTATGTCTGCTGCTCCTCTTCCCTTGGCTTCAGAAAGGCTTTCTTTCGTTCCCGGAACCTTCATCATATCACCGAAGGTCATCAGCACGTGATTATCCTTCATGGCATACTCTATACATTTATCTATATATGCTGTCGGGGTGACACATACAGGACAGCCCGGTCCTGAAATCAGCTTGATTTTAGGTGATATCAGGCTCCTGATGCCGTTTTTGAATATGGACGCGGTATGCGTGCCGCAGACCTCCATCAGCTTCAGTTCACGTCCGTCATATGATTTAAGATAGTCTATTATTTCTCTTATTTCCATAAATCCTCTCTACTGGAGCGCTTCGATCTCAGCGAAAAGATCAATCAGCTCCTGCGCTTTGTCCTGTTCCATTACTTCTATCGCACAGCCGGCATGCACCAGCACATACTGACCCGGCCTGGGATCCACAAGACCGGTGTTCACATTTACGGTATTACCGTTAAAATCAACTTTCGCTTTATCTTCAAATACTTCAATTACCTTTCCCGGTATTGCTACACACATTTACTGTTCCTCCTCCGGTATCTTGCATACATCTATCCATTCAACAGCTCCGGAATATTTCATCAGTTCATCGCAGGAAAGCTCAATAGCGCTGTTACTGCTGCCGCATGCAGGGAAAACTGTTTCAAATCTCTGCATGGAAACATCTGCATATATATCGACATCATCGTTATCAACTGCAAAAGCACATACACCTCCAACTGCATGTCCTGTATACTCCAGCACTGCTTCCGCCGTAAGCATCTTCGCTTTGAAGCCGAACTGCTTTTTGAACTTGCTGTTATTAACTTTGGTGTCACCAGCTGTCTGTATCAGAATGCAGCCGCCTTCCGGTTTCTGAAAAGAAAGCGTCTTGCATATCCTCGCCGGCTCTGTTCCCACTGCTTCAGCTGCAAGCTCCACCGTGGCGCTGGACACATCAAATTCCTGTATCCTGTCCTCAATGCCGTATTTCCTGAAATATTCTCTAACCTTTTCAATAGCCATCGTTCTTTCTCCTGAATAAGTGTAATTTTAACCTATAGCGTTTATTATACAATTTTTGACGGGTTTCGTAAACCAGTCACGGGAACAAATATCGGCGTGATGATTTATAATTTAACTTAGCGCTGCCAGAGATCTCATAACAAGATCAATGTCTTTGTTTTCCAGTTCATGTATTATGTGCAGATAGGTCTTCTGTGTTGTTGTCATACTCGCATGTCCTAACCTCTGTGCTACACTTGCAATCGATACACCTGCAAAAAGCAGCAGTGAAGCATGAGTATGCCTGAGCCCATGAACTGAGATAGTCAACGGCAAAGTCGACTCATTATTTGTGTTCTTATGAACAACTTTGTCAACTAGGCCTACCAACTTAATCTGTACCCAAGTTACAATTTATCCCGAACCATCATTAGTGCATAACCTAACAAATTTTGTCCTCGCCACTTATTCATATTATATCTATCTGGATCCTCCATAGACAATCCAATGTCCCATATCCTATCCTTAACTGCACATTCTGCTAAAACAGCATTTCCTGTATTAATCAACATATTTCTTAAATTCTTGTTTTGAGAAAATTTTGCCAAGAGTCCTTCATAGACCACAATCTGACGTATTCCACCCCAAAAATTATCATCATACCCTGCTACCATTCGGCCCAACTTTTTAATCTGCGAAACATTTTCCGTCAATAGAATTTGTGCAGCGATGGCTTTATCATCAAAGCACGAAGCTTTCTTATGCATCATAAACTGTTCCATAGAAGAATATTTTATATTATTTACTTTAAATTCTGATGGATACCAATTGCTCAAATATCCATTTTTTTCAT
>JBJESR010000176.1:0-2342 GCA_051882895.1 Lentihominibacter sp. | reverse complement strand
GAACTTCTCAGACCTTGAGATCAACATGATCATGAAGGGCGGCAAGATCAACGCAATCAAAGAAAGCTAAGGAGAATCAGATGACATATACAGAACATTTCAAGAAAATCGTAGAAGACCAGCTGGCACGAGTTGAGAGGCTCAAAGCTTCACAGCCTGTTCCTGATTTTTCAAAGATGGATAAAATCATAGTAGGAACAATCGATGGTGACGGTATCGGTCCGGTAATCATGGATTCCTGCAGAGAAATTCTCAATAAGCTGCTTGCTGATGAAATCGCGTCAGGCAGAATAGAGCTGAGAAAAATCGACGGACTTACACTGGAGAACAGAATCGCTAAAATGGAAACAGTGCCTGCAGATGTGCTGGCAGCCATCAAGGAGTGTGATCTGCTCCTGAAGGGACCAACGACAACACCGGGCAAAGGCGACAACCTGCCTAACATCGAGAGCGCCAACGTTACACTGAGAAGAGAGCTGGATCTCTTTGCAAACGTAAGACCTGTAGTTATCCCCGAGAAGAACATCGACTGGATATTTTACAGAGAAAACACCGAAGGCGAATACGCACTGGGCAGCAGAGGCGTGGACATCAATGACGATATCTCCATCGACTTCAAGGTTACTACTACCATCGGAACTACAAGACTCGCCAGAGCAGCCTTCGAATATGCGAAGAACAACGGCAACAAGAACGTTTCCATCGTTACCAAGGCAAACATCATGAAAAAGACAGACGGCAAATTCCTCAGCCTCTGCCAGGAAGTTGCCAAAGATTATCCTGAAATCAAGGTGGATGACTGGTACGTTGACATCATGGCGGCAAATCTGGTTAATGATCAGATCAACAGCAACTTCAATGTGTTCATTCTGCCGAACCTTTATGGTGATATCATCACTGATGAAGCGGCACAGCTTCAGGGTGGAGTAGGAACAGCAGGAAGCGCCAACATCGGCGGCAGATATGCCATGTTTGAAGCTATTCACGGTTCTGCGCCTAGAATGATCGAAGACGGTATAGGCGAATATGCCAACCCTGCCAGCATCAACAGAGCAGCAGTAATGATGCTGAGACATATCGGATTCACAGACAAGGCCGCAGTTCTGGAAAGCGCACTTGATGCAGCTGCTGAAGCTCTCGACATGCCGGGAGACGGCACAGGCAACACAGCAGCCGATTTTACAGAATACGTAATGGAGAGACTTTAATCCGGAGGAGTCATGGTACTTTATAAATTTTCCGATGATACGGAACTGAACAACGCACCGCTTTCCACCAGCCTGCTGGGGAAACTGCAGAAGGATATCCTGACCGGAAAATTGAAACCGGGGGAGAAGCTGACCGAACAGGAACTGTGCAAAGCGTACGGCGTCAGCAGGACTCCGGTGCGTGAAGCTCTCAGGCAGCTGGAAACCGACGGCCTTGTGGAAAATATCCTGAACCGCGGAGCATTCGTTATAGGCATGAGCGATCAGGACTATGCGGATATGTTCGAGCTGAGAAAGGCATATGAGGTTCAGGCTGTGAAGTGGGCGATAGAGCGTATCACGGAGGAGGAAATGGACAAACTCGAAGAGACCTTCGAGTTCATGGAGTTTTATACTCTCAGAAACGATGTCGATAAAATGCTCACCATCAACAGCGGATTCCACCAGGTGATATATGAGGCATCCCATAACAGGATGCTCAAGAAACTGCTGTCGTCATATCAGAACTATCTTAAATACAAGGGTATTGAGTCAGCCTATGATGATGATTATCTGACAACAGTGCTTGAAGAGCACAGAGCTATATTCAAGGCCTTTAAAGATAAGGATGTGAAAGCTGGTGCGCTGGCAATGGAGATGCATATAGACCGTGCCAGAGAACGCCGGTGCGGGATATAAGTGAATAGAATTTTTTGACCGGATGTGCAGAACGGTGTGCAATATGTCAGAAAGACATGTGTGCACCGTTCTGCACATCCGGTTTTACGTTTTTTTGACAGTTTCATGATTATAGATTTTACATTAAAACGATATAGTATACCCGTAAGAAGGCACATTATACAAAGGAGGGACTAATGAAACGGATTACAGCCATAATCCTTGCGCTGATGATGTTCCTGACGGGAGCAGTAACAGTTTCAGCAGATACAGGAGAAGGAAAGGTGTTTATTTCCCATGTCTACGGTGGTGGAGGCAAAGGAGAGACACCGATCGCAAATAATTTTATTGAACTGCAGAATACGGGAAGCACAGAATGCACCCTTTCAGGGTATACACTTGTGTACGGAGAAAAAACGTTAGATCTCGCAGGAAATACGATCCCCGCCGGAGGATCATTTCTGATTACAGGAGCAG
>JBJESR010000175.1:0-2346 GCA_051882895.1 Lentihominibacter sp. | reverse complement strand
GATCACTGCAGAAGCATATAAATGAGCTGGCTGACTATTTCAACAGCAGAGGCATCCACTGTCTCGTGGGTACCAGAGAAAAAGAGTAGATCAACCGTGAAGGAGGAATATATAATGGGTTTTATGAGCAGTAACGAACACGATCAGGTGCACTGCAGCGCCTGCGGAACAGAAAGCTATGACAATACATACAGTCTTGGTTATCAGGTGAACCACGGCGACTGGTCGCCTTATCCGAGAGTAAACCATCTGAGACAGACCTTTCTCGACAGACAGTACGATGTCGACGTAGAGAGACTGCGTCTTGTAACAGAAGCATACAAAAAATACGACAGCTGTACAATCAAAATCAAATGCGCCAGGGCTTTTGAAAACATTCTTGATAATGTAACTCTGGACATCTATGACGAAGATCTGGTGCTGGGTGAGATAGCAGCACCTGCCAAGGCATCACCGATTTACCCGGAGTTTTCCGTAAGCTGGATAATCAATGAGGTGCTCAATGAGCCCTTCGAGGAAAGGGAACACGATCAGTTCTACATCAGAAATGATGAAGAGAGAAAAGAAATCGTAGAGCTGTGCAGGTACTGGGAAGGAAAAACCGTTGACGATCTTATCAACGCAGGGCTTGATGAAGACCAGCTCAAAGGCTCAGAAGCCGGTAAGAAGATTTTTCAGACGAATCTGTATCATTATGCCGGCGTAGGCCATCTGGTAATGGATTATGCAAAACTGATGAGAGTAGGATTTAACGGTCTCATTGAAGAAGCCAGAGCTAATCTGTCACAACTGACAAAGCGTGATCCTGATTATGCCGATAAACGTGACTTTTACGAAGCTATGATAATCTCACTGAAGGCTTCTATCAGATATATCCAGCGTTACGGCGCGCTGGCTGATGAACGCGCTGCTGCAGAAGCTGACCTTCAGAGAAAAAAGGAACTGGAAGCTATGGCAGAAAACTGCCGTCAGATCGCCGCAGGACCTGCACGAAACTTCTGGCAGGCTATACAGCTGTTCAACTTCGCAACAACACTTACACAGATCGAGGGTAACGGTCATTCCATTTCCTACGGGCGTATGGATCAGTGGCTGTATCTATATTATCAGGCTGATATCCAGGCTGGCGATATCACCAAGGAATTCGCGCTGGAGCTTATCGAAGTGCTGTATGTCAAGATGAACAATCCGACAAAGCTCAAAGACGGAGGAACTGTAAAGGTACGTCAGGGCCGCGGTTTCGGCGGTGAATGTCTGACCATCGGAGGTGTAGACAGAGAAGGCAACGATGTGACCAATGATCTGACAATGCTCATGCTGGAAGCCTCCGCCCACACGAGAATGATGAATCCATGGCTGCTGGTGCGAATGCACGAGAACACACCGTATGAGCTCAAGGTAAAAACAGTCGAATGTATCCGTGCCGGCTACGGTCATCCTAAAATTTTCAACGATGCTCCTACAATCAGAGCAATGATGAAAAAGGGTATGAGTCTTGAGGAAGCCCGGGATTATGCTGTAGTCGGGTGTGTAGAGCCGGATCTTCCGGGCAGAGAGTACGGATGGCACGATGCAGCATACGTGAATGCTGCTAAAATGATGGAAATGGTTATTAACGGCGGCAGATGTCTTGACTGCGGACCTCACTGCGCAAGATGGGAAAAATGCGGTGCTCTGGGCGAACATCTGGGTCCTGATACAGGAAGTCTTGATACCTATGAAAGCTTTGACGAGGTTCTGGCAAGCGTTGATGCACAGTTTGAGTACTGGGCTGACCAGATGTGCAGCAGTCTTAACATTATAGATAAGGCACACAGGGCACTCAAACCGCTGCCTTATGTTTCCGCATTCTTCGAAGACTGCATGAATACAGGCGTGGATCTGACCGAAGGCGGTGCAGAATATAACGGCATTGGTCCACAGGCCAGCGGTCTCGCCACATGTGCAGATACTCTGGCTGTTATAAAGCAGCTGGTATTCGAGGAGAAACGGTTTACCGGCAGTCAGCTGCTGCAGGCAGTGAAGGACAACTGGAAAGGGCACGAGGTCCTCTATGCCCTGGTCAATGGACCTAAGGTTCATCACTACGGCAACGATGACGATTATGCTGATGAACTGTTTAAATATATGTTCGAATGCTACTGCAGGCATGTTGCCGGAAGATCTACCACAAGAGGCGGGCAGTTCAACCCGGGTGTATATTCTGTAAGCGCCAACGTGGGCATGGGTCTCAACACAAATGCATCCCTGGACGGACGAAAGGCCGGCGAAGCGATTTCCGACAATCTGGGACCTGTTCATACTGACAGAGGATCCCACGATACAGAAGGACCTACGGCTCTGGCA
>JBJESR010000174.1:0-2348 GCA_051882895.1 Lentihominibacter sp. | reverse complement strand
CTCACGTATGTTCACATTGGAATAATGGATAAACACACATGGATCACAGTCACCATTGGCGTTGATATGCAGATATCTCCGACCTCCGGCAATACATCCTCCAACATATTGTCCATCATTCTGGAAATCCATGGCGAATATCGGTCTGCTAGAACGTATGCTGCGTATCTGATGATACATGTATTTTCTCTGTTCACACGTCGGCAGCAGTTCAGGAACCGCATCGTTGCCGACAGGCATGTAATGAAAATACCACACAAACCTGGCTCCCCATTCCACCATCTGATCGATAAATTCCAGCGAACTGATGGATTCAATATTCCTGCTGGTATAACAACAGGACAATCCGAACGGCAGTTTTTTTCGTTTCATTATGGCCATAGCTTCTTTTACCTTGGCAAAAGTGCCCTGACCGCGACGATCATCTGTAGCCTCTTCAAAACCTTCCACACTGACAGCCGGTATAAAGTTTCTCACAGACAGCATTTCATCTGCAAACTCCTCGTCTATCAGCGTTGCATTGGTAAATGAAAGGAACTGACAATCATTATGCTTCCTGCATATCGCGATCAGATCATCTTTGCGCACCAGAGGTTCTCCACCGGTGTATATATAAAAATAAACTCCCATTTCCTTGCCCTGGGTTATTATCGAATCTATCTCATCAAAAGTGAGGTTCAGCTTATTACCGTATTCTGCAGCCCAGCATCCTGTGCAGTGCAGATTACAGGCAGATGTCGGATCCAGCAGTATCGTCCATGGGATATTGCAGTCATATTTCTGCCTGTATTCCTCCTGCTTTTTCCATCCTGCCAGATTGGCATTGATAAAGAAATTCTCAAATACGCTCTTCAGTACATCTGTATCGGTTTCATTCATCACTTTCATGATCAGCTGGTACATATTACTGTCCTTATCATTTATGACATTGCGTATGGCTGCACGCTGGGAAGGAAAGCTGTCAGGCCCGTCCCCCGCGAAGCGATCCACCAGTGCCATAAGCTTAGGCATATTCTGTTCAGGGTTTTTCTCTATATAACTGAACGCTTTTTTCAATCCGAATTTTACCATTTTATTTGAAGTATTCATTTTATCATCTCCCTGCCGCTCATACAGTACTTTTTATGTGAAGTATTATATTATCCTGTATTTCCGACAGCAATCTACAAAAAAACGCTTATGTCATAAAAACAGACATAAACGTTTTTTGTCTAAAAACAGTATTCAGTGAACTGCAAACAGTTCTAACGAACTTTCAAAGCTGTTATCAATCAGTCTGAAGTAATCCCTGAGTTCCTCCATATCGGTGTCCAGCATACCACCTTCCACCCACTCAAAGACAATACCCAGAAGCACCCATGAAATGGCTTTGCATAAAAAACCGATTTTTTCCTCCGGCACTTCAGCTGACACAGGACACTGCCTCAGCATTTCATCCACAGCAGGATAAATAACATTCATTACCATCGTCTCATAGTTCACTCTCTTGACATGGTCATATCCGTTCAGGATAAGTTTTCTGCGGGATCTGAAAAACTCAAAAAGCCTCATCATTCTTTCCTGACGCTGTCCGACTTCAACCGGATGCTGCTTCTCATAATTATATCTTGCTTCATTTATCATCCATTCCATGAGATCATATACATCATAGAAATGATAATAGAAGGTCTGACGGTTAAGTCCGCACTCATTCACTATATCCTTGATAGTTATTTTATCGATGCTCCGCTGTTCAAGCAGCTTCCTGAACGCATCGGCGATAGCTCGTTTCGTTATCAGCTTCATGGTTTCGCACTTAATCTTATTCTGTGGTATAAGCTTTATTCTGCCAGGCTGAAATCTTCTGCTCCCCGGCCGCAGAGCGGGCACTTGAAGTCTGCAGGCAGTTCTCCTTCACATTCATATTCGTATCCGCATATATTGCATACGTACTTGTTTTTCTTAGGAGTGCATCCGCAGCTGCATACGCACTCATTATCATCAGGCTGCTTTGTGAAATCTGCAGGGCCGCGGCCGCACAGAGGACATCTGAAATCCTCAGGCAGTTCTCCTTCGCAGTCATGCTCAAATCCGCAGATATTGCATACATACCTGTTCATTTTCGTGCCTTCAGGTTCCTCACAGACGCAGCAGCATGCTCCGTTCATACAAGCAAGCTCTGCTGCCAGTGCTTTGATCTGCTTGACAGTATCATCATTCACTGCTGACATTATTGTAACATTGTTTTCTGCAATTGTAAGATTCTTCGAACCTTCAAGCTTTGCTCTCATGATCTTCTGCGCCGCCGGAGCCCATGAACCGTTCTCTATGAAAGCAACAGCTCTGTTCTGGAAGTTTCTCTCTGTCAG
>JBJESR010000173.1:0-11098 GCA_051882895.1 Lentihominibacter sp. | reverse complement strand
AAGAAAAAGAAACTGGTGGTTGAACTGGTATAAAAATAAACGGCGTTCCTGCTATGTGATAGCGGAGGCGCCGTTTTTTTATAATGTAGGAAATATCGCTGTGCGATATTTCCGGAATTTCAACAAAGTCCACTTCTCCGATAGAATCGGCGAAGCCGCCTTTGTTATTTAATAAAATCGATTATTATAACCAGCAGCGCGACAACAGCTATCAGGAAAAAGGCGCTCCACAGCAGAAATCCGAGGAATTTCAGGAAAGGATTGGAGCTGCGCCGCAAAGGGAGCCTGTCAGCAAAGCCCAGGTAGTTTGCGCCTGTTGCAACTACAAGCATAGTCCAGATAAAAAAGCTTATTCTGTTGATATAGATTTCTGCATTGGATGGGTTCCCTTCAACCTCCAGAGTTGAAGCAAGAAAAATCAGGAACAGATATCCTGACCCCGCAAGTATCATTTTCCATGGTCTGCGGGTGCGAAACCCCGGAGGAAGTGCAGGTCTGCTGCTGGCGATATGCTTTATCGTATCAGGTGTGCTGGCTGTTGTAACACGCAAAACGCATGGAGGTGCAACATATGCGGCTGCAGGATTTTATATCGCAGGCGGTCTCGTAGGCCTGATGCTTGCGGGAAGCTACAGTGACCTTTACGTATGGTCAGTTATAAGTATCGTATTTGGTATAGTGTTCATAATATTCAACATTACAGCAAGGAGAAAAGAAAAATGAAAAAATTCACAGCAGTTTTATTAGCAGCATTAATGGCATTTTCGATGGCAGCGTGTTCGTCTGAAAGCGGTAGTTCGGAACAGGCGGAGGATCCTAAGGATTCGGGGACGCTTGGAGAATATGAGGTTGCTATCAAGGATTGTGAGGTCACTCAGGATTATGACGGTAAGGATGCTGTGGTGATAACATATGAATTTACCAATAACAGTGATGATGCAGCAAGCTTTGATGTGGCGATGATGGCGAAAGCGTTTCAGGATGGCGTGGAACTGGAATATACTTCTGTGTATACTGACGAAGAATCACTGGAAGCAGTGGACGATGACTGTATGAAGTCGATCAAGCCGGGAACCTCGCTGGAAGTGAAGACTGCCAGAGCTCTGGACAACATGTCTTCACCTGTGGAGGTGGAAGTTGAAGAATTTCTGGGGAATGGAGATAAACTTGTTAAAACATTTAACATTGCAGAATAAAAGGGGATCAGAAAATACAAATTGAAGAAAAGAGAAGAAGAGTCTGTACCGTGCAGTTTGCCGGATGCAGACTCTTTTATCATCATGCCTTATATGTGATTTCTCCGTTTTTAATAGTCATAATGACAGGCGTATTATAGATTTCCTGAACAGGGATCTCAAAAATATCTTTCCCCAGGATTACCAGATCGGCATATTTGCCGGCCTCAATAGTTCCCAGCTTATCCTCCATGTGCATCTGATATGCAGCATTCACAGTGAAGCCTTCCAGACACTGCTGTATTGACAGCTTCTCTGACTGCGGCTCCAGTATCGGTGCATCAGGATCGTTGTAAAGCTGTCTCGTAACTGCCACCTGTATGCTCTTGAGAGGTTCCGGACCATACTCGTCCACCGGCTTGTCGCTGCCCAGGCTCATTCTGGCTCCCTCTTTGATTATGGAAAGCATTCTGAACTGTTCGTCAGCACGGTCGCCGATCAGCTTATTGATATCAGGGTTTCCGTAATGCCATACACCTGTCGTGTTGGCTATGACATTGTATTTGCCAAAGAGCCTGTTGTCCTGCGGTCTCACGAAATCGGTATGGGCATTGGTGATTCTGGTTTCGTGATATCCAGCCTCTCTGACAGCTTTCGCAGCCATAAGGGTTTCGTAGATACCTCTGTCTCCTATGGCATGGATATGGATATCGTAACCCTTTGAAGCGGTTTCGGTGCAGATGTCATAAAGCTCTTTGCCTGATACCATCGGATCCACATTTGAACCATCCTCGTCATATGGCTCGAACAGGCTTGCACTTCTGCTCTCGATGGTTCCGTCATTGACAATTTTGAGGGTGTTTATATAGTAATCATCACTGCAGTATTTCCTGCTGCGTTCTTCAAGGAGGCTTACGGCATCAGGGAGCCTGCCTCTGTCCTCAACCATTACGCAGCTGCATATGCGCTGCTTCAGCTGACCGTTTTTCTCATAGCCTTCGATGTACTTCATGGATGTTTCCTCCAGGCTTTCGAATATGCCGCAGTCGATGAGGGAAGTGACACCCATTTCACTGTATTCTGTGAAAATCTCTTCGAAGCTGCTGCGGACAACGTCAGGGTCAAACCAGTCAATTCCATCCATGAGTATTTTTGTTGCTCCGCATTCAACAATATGACCTGTAGGATCGCCATTTTCATCCCGTTCAAAATACTGGAATCCCGGCAGAGGATCCGGTGTGTCTCTGGTTATATCAAGTACTTCCAGCGTTTTGCTGTTACACCATCCTTCGTGACCGCTGCTTCCCAGAATGAATACCGGCTTGTCGCTGCATATTTCGTCGAGAAAACGTTTGTTAGGACCTTTTTCATCGTATTCCCATTCAGGATATCCGATACCGAAATAATTATCTTTGTCAGGGTTTGATTCTATGAATTCCCGGACAGAATCCAGAACTTCCTCTTTGTTCATATCTACATTGAGGACAAGTCCCGAAAGCCAGAATGCCGCAAGCAGAGGATGGCAGTGGGCATCGATGAATCCCGGCAGCATCATTCTGCCTTCAAGATCTGTGATTACTGAATCACCGGTTCTGTATGAGAGGGCTGATTCATTGTCACCTGTATACTGGATTTTGCTGCCGCTTATTACGACAGCTTCTGCAAAAGGCATCTCCTGGTTCATAGTATAGATATGCCCGTTGATAAAGATTGTATTGCTCATAATGTCTGCATTCCTTTCTTCATGATATGAAAAATATATAATATCGGCTGAACATGATGTCAACACGCTGATGAATTTAAATTTTCAAAAAAATAAAGTATACTTAAGTTTTGGGTGTATAATACAGGAGGAGGTTGCAGAATGAAAATAGGAGAGTTTGCAGAAAAATACGGACTTGAAACGTCAAAAATAAGGTATTATATCGAAGCGGGGCTCCTGCTGCCTTCGAGGCACGGCAGCCAGTTCCGGTTCGGCGAGAAGGACTGCAGAGAGATGGAACTTGTGCTGGAATTAAAAAAGCTTGGATTCAGCATCAAGGAAATCCTCAGCTATATTAATGTGATGCGCAGCTATAACCATGGGGAAAGCAAAATGTATGACAAGCTGCTGAAAATAATCCGGGATAAGAAAAAGGAACACCTGTATTCTCTGGATGCTCTGAAGGCTCAGATCAGCAGTCTTGACGTGAAGGAAAATGAAATCAGAATGCTTAAAGATAATATAGAACAGTGCCCTGTTACAGTCGACTCGGTAACAGAAGTGTCCGGAATTCCTCTGGAAGCTGTGCCTATACTCAGGTGCCCTGACTGCGGATGTGCGTTTTCCATAGAGAACTCGAATATAATCGGAGGGCTGCTTACAGATGGTGTAATGAGCTGCAGATGCGGATACACTGCGTACATACGGAATGGAATGCTGTACATGGATCAGCATGGTAATCTGGATCAGGATGAAGTATTCATCAGAAACTACTACGGTAAGAATATCGACCCGACAGAATATGAAGGCCTGCTGCTGGATTATATAACTGATGTGGAACCGGAATATCTTACGGATAACCATAAGGCAAGATGTCTGATAGATGAGACGATCAGTGGTCTGGGCAGGAAATTCAGCTTTATTCTGCTTCCGGATGTTGCGAGCCAGTATCTGTATTATTTTAATGACCGGGAATATCTCAGGGATGCGGTGCTTGTCATCGCAGGTTTATCAGAGTCTTCACTGCGTCCTATCCGCAGGAAGCTCAACAGACTCAATCCGAAGCTCAAAGTGATATATATCGTAAGTCCGTCATGCAGGCTGCCGTTCTCTGACGGTGTATTTGATCTGATAATAGATCATAACGGCAGCTTCAACCTGTCTTTTTTTATCGATACTCATTATTACGATATTATCGGAAGATATGCGGCAGAGGGTTGTGTTACTGCGGGTGCGACCGATTATTATCTGCCGGGAGCAGAAACACTGGAAAGGATTACACAGCTGTATCCGTCCTGTCTGCGTGGAGGGCAGACAATGCAGTCTGCCAGGAAAGGTATGGTGAGAAACGGCTTCAGACTTATTTCGGAAACAGAGATAGGACAATGCACGAGTCCGGGGAAGTTCTTCGAATACCATATAGTTCCTGATGTGAGGGGCTGCAGTGTATATCTGGCAGAGAAGCAGTGAATGCATATAAAACTGTATATAATTGTATATTTAATAGTGACAAAACCGGTACAAACAGGAAATTGTACTGGTTTTATTTTATGTTATTGTATATTTTAATAATTACATATTGGTGTTATGATAAATGTTGAATTAAAATCAGGCATATGGCATGCTGGTCATGCCATAATAAAGCACTATATGGAGGAATAAAATGAATCAGTCAGAAAGAATTAAGAACTTATGTGAAACAGCGTTATTTATCGCGATCGTATTCCTGGGAGTATTTATCATCAAGTTCCCTGGACCTTTCGGGTATGCTCATATCGGAGATTCGATGATATTCCTGGCAGTACTCATGCTGGGCGGTAAGCGCGGAGCTGTTGCCGGAGGTATCGGTGCCGCTATCGCTGATCTGGTGGCAGGCTATACAATCTGGATTGTACCTACACTTATCTGCAAGGCAGCTATGGCTCTTGTAATGGGAGCTCTTATCAACAAACATGTTTTCGGACTCAAGGGACGTGTGCTCTGGATCGTATCAGCTCTCGCAGGAGGACTTACACAGGGAATCGGATATTTCATTTTCTGGTATGTACTGTTTGGCAAAGCAGCAGCCTTTGCGGCAGTTTCAGGTCTTATCTTCCAGGCTGTTGTCGGAATAATCATTGCATTCATAGTTTCCGAAGCATTGCAGAAGACAAGCCTCAGAAATCATTTCATCTATACTACAGATGGTAAAGGAGGAGCAGAAACATGTTAGACAAAATGAAAAGTTTTAAGAAAATTGATGCTCACAGCCATGTAGGCTATTTCGGCAGCTGGTCTGATGTGGGTATCACACCGGATGAGCTGGTAGCTCAGATGGACGAATATAATGTTGAAAAGTCTGTTATATCCACTTTCCCGATCAGGGAAAGCATCGAAGCAGTTGACAAGTATCCGGACAGACTCATCGGAGCAGCCTGGGTAAATCCATATGATGGTGAGAAGGCTCTCGATGAGATCAGAGATGCTGTGAACAATCATGGATTCAAGGCAATCAAGCTGCATCCGCTCAGCAACGCGTTTCTGGCAAACGATGAGTGCGTTTTCCCTATCGCAGAGCTGGCAAGGGAGCTGGACATCCCTCTCATGATACATACAGGTCATCCGCCTTTCTCACTTCCGTGGAGTGTGGCACAGCTGGCAGATATCTATCCTGATGTTACTATGGTGATGATTCACATGGGACATGGTAATGGAATGTATGTACAGTCAGCTATAGATATGGCAAAGAAATATCCTAATCTCTATCTTGAAACCTCCGGCATGCCGATGCATACCAAGATCAAGGAGGCTTATGAGACAGTAGGATCTGACAGAATAATGTGGGGACTTGATGCACCTTTCCATCATCCTACAGTAGAAATGCAGAGAACCATCGTAAGCGGGCTGACAGATGAACAGCTTGAGGATGTATTTTACAATAATGCCAAGAAGCTGTTAAAGCTGTAATAATCGATTATCGGGGTCTTCAAGTTAAGAACGGAGATTTCATCTTAATCAATAAATAAGGGCAGATTCTTAAGAGTCTGCCCTTATTATTTTGAGAACTGATTTAACTGGTAATATTTTCTCTGCAGCATATTTATCGGAACCTATTTCATCAGCTTGAGAAATTCTTCCTTCATGCTGCATTTAAGTGGATATCCGAGGTCTGCGAATGTTTTGTCCATAGCATCCATAGTGATGGTCATATCTTCAATACGTGCATTTTCCCCCATGTGACCGATCCTGAACACCTTCCCTGCCAGAACATCAAAGCATCCTGACAGCATTACGTTGTATTTGTCCCTGATCGTAGAGAGAATCTGTTCATCTGTGAGTCCATCAGGTACTTCGATTACAGTTACGGTATTTGAGAAACCTTCTTCAGGATAAAGCTTCAGCCCTGCTTTCTGAACAGCACCTCTGGTAGCTGCTGCGATCTTTGCATGACGCTCCAGAATATCCTTGTCTTCCCTGACATTATCAATCGCGGCACGTATGCCGTTGATATCGCTTATAGGCATTGTATATGGGAACCATTTGTCCTCGTAATATGTTCTGAAAGTGAGTATGTTGGCATAGAATGAGGCTATTGGCGTCTTGCGGTTTTCCATCGCCTGCATTGCCTTATCGCTTACCCACAGCATAGTGAGACCTGCCGGTGCAGAAAGAGCTTTCTGGGAGCCTCCGCAGAGGATATCTATCTTGCTTTCGTCAACATTCACATATTCTCCGAACATTCCTGCCACAGAATCGACAACGGTGAGGATACCGAATTCCGACAGCAGAGGGCATATTTCGGAAATATCATTGAGAATTCCGCTTGGTGTGTCGCAGTGAACTACTGTGGCATACTTGAAATCTGAATCCTTTTCAAGAAAAGCTCTGAGGTCTGACGGGTTTATCGGGTGCTGATAGTCAGACGTAAAGAGCACGGCGTCTCCTCCGTACATAGTTACGAAATCAGCAAAGCCTTTGCCGAAGATACCGTTGTCCAGCACGAGAACCCGGTCTCCAGGTTCAGTGAGTGATGCGCATGCTGCCTCCAGACCCAGGATGCCTTCTCCGCCGAGGATATAGGCTGTACCTGATGAATGGAGAAGCTCCTGCAGTATATCACAGGTTTCTTTGTAGAATTCGCAGAATGCCGTATCCAGATCAGGGTTGGTTGTTTCAAGGCTTCTGGCCATGCGTACGTTTTCTCTGACCTGTGTAGGGCCTGCGGTCATTATTTTATACATATCTGAACCTCCTTATCTGATGGTATTAATATTTCTGTGCTATTTTCTTGAGTCTTCCTGCGAACGGAACAACGATGATTCCGGCAACAACCACCTGAAGAACATTTCCAGGAATCGAGCCCAGAGGAACAATCCAGTTGTGATACAGGATGACTTCCGCGAAGTAGTAGCCGACAATCTTGATGATGAGAGCAGCTATTACTGCTACTGTGTTGGCGATAACAGGCTTGACATGCCATTTCTCTGTAATGAGTCCAACGACGAAGCCCATGCAGCCTACGATGACAAATGTGAACGGTGCCCATGCGGTCCAGCCTGAGATCAGGTCAAAGAGTCCCATGCCGAAAGCTCCGGCGAGAGCGCCGGTCTTTTTGCCATAGATCATAGCTGCCAGAAAGAGAGGCACATTGCCCAGATGGATGAGACCGCCGTTTCCCATGATAGGCAGACGGATGTTGATAAACCACGTTGCCACAAGTGTTAAGGCGATGAATAAAGCGTTGATTACAAGCATCTGTGTTGCAGACCTTGAAGCGTTTGGTGTAGTTGTGTTCATTTTTTCTTCTCCTTAATTTTAAAACATAATGTATAATTACAAGGATATCCTATAATTGAACATAATTAAATATACAAAATGATTTATTTTTACAATAACAGTTTAAATAATAAGCCTGTATTCTCTATAAGAAAAGTACAGTTCATGGATATAGAGTGCTGGAAAAAGGGACAGTTTACTTACCGGAATTATACACATATCGATTGACAATGCTAAAACGCTATTGTATAATGCATAAATGGAATTATAAGATATAAAAATATAGTTACATATAAAATGAAGTACAATCAAAGGTACAGTTAAAGGAGAGAAAAAGGAAATGGCAAGAACCTACAACGACAAAATGTTTATCGAAACTTTTGAGCGTGAGTATACATGGCTCAACGGCTTCATGAGAAATGTGAGACGTTACGGCAGGAAGGACGCGCTGCTGGATCCGCAGACGGACAGGAAATGGAGCTACAGGGAACTCAATGCGGAGGCCAACAGGCTGGCTCACGCGCTGAGAGAAGACGGCGTTGGCAAGAATGACGTGGTAATGTCAGTGCTTATCAACTGCCCTGAGTTCTGTTTCACTTATATCGGACCGAGAAAAATCGGAGGAATTGTGAATCTGGCCAACTTCAAGCTTTCATCGGGAGAGCTTTCACTGCTGATCAATCACAATGAACCTAAGGTGCTCATTTATGCCGCTGAGGTTCAGGACATGGTGACAGAGGCTGTCAGGATGGCTGATCATAAGCCGATAAGCGTGGTTATGGCAGATAATCTTGAGAATGCTCCGCTGCCGGAAGGACATATATCCTATGAAGATTATGTGGCTGGAAAATCAGAAGAAGATCCTGAGATGGATTTCGTTCCGCATATTTATGATGAGGTTGTCCGTATGTGCACAAGCGGTACATCAGCTCTGCCGAAGAGCGTACCCCTCAATGATATCAACGAAGTGCTTTCTGCACACGATGCAATTATGCATTATCCGTTGAACTGCAAGGATGTCTGCATGAACATGACACCGCTTTTCCACAGAGGCGGGAGCCATTCAGGCGGCACATGCCCGACATTTTTCGTAGGAGCTGCTCTTGTTCTCATGAGAAGCTTCTCGCCAAGAACGACGCTGCAGTATCTTGAAAAGTATGGAATCACTTTCCTGACAGGCTCCCCTGCATCTCTTGAGATGCTGGCACGTATACAGGAAAAGACACCGTTCGACCTTTCCAGACTCAAGGGACTCGTTACCATGGGTGCTCCTCTGGAAAAGGCTGCATGCAGAAGATTCCTGGAGGTGCTGACGCCGAATATCCTCAACGGATACGGAACGACTGAGACTTTCTGGAATTCCTTCCTGAGACCTTATGACCTGCCTGATTATGCAGGAACAGTAGGCGGAAGCTGTATCGACGATGAGGTAAGAGTCGTGAAAATCTACGATGACCATAAGGCAGAACCGGATGAGCTGGTTCCTATGGATAATGAGACTGTCGGCGAAATCATCATCAGCACACCGGGCAAGACGGCTTTCAGCTATTACAATAACCCTGAAGAGGAAGAGAAGAAATACTACAAAGGCTGGATGTACACCGGAGACCTGGGCTACTGGGATGAGAACCTGTACGTTACAGTTAACGGCAGGAAGGATGATATGATTGTATGCTCAGCTGAGAATATCTATCCGACTCAGATTGAAGAAGTGCTTAATGAACATGAGAAGGTATCAGATTCAATGGTTACTTCAGTTCCTGACAAGGTAAGAGGACAGGTGGTTGTGGCATATGTGGTTCCTAAGGATGAAAGCCTCACTATAGAAGAGCTTGTACATTTCTGCGGCGAGCATCCTATGCTTTCCACATACAAGAGACCTAGATGGTACCGAATTGTGGACAGTCTGCCGCACACAGCAACAGGCAAGAAAATGCATTACGTTATGAAGCAGCAGGCAGCAGAGGATCTGGCAAACGGACTTCTCAAGAGAAAATAAGATGAAAAATGCCGGGAATGTCGAGATGACATTTCCGGCTTTATAACTATATGAATATGGTTGGATGTGACCAGGGAGGTGCAGACATAATGTGGGAATACAGAAGAAAGGTACGTTATTACGAAACTGACAGAATGGGAGTTGTTCATCATTCCAATTATCTCAGGCTGATCGAGGATGCCCGTATGGACTGGATCAGAGATCATGTGATGAACTACAATGATATGGAAAAGCTGGGCCTTATAATTCCGGCTGTAAGCGCGTCAGGGAACTTCAAGGCTTTTCTGAGGTATGACGATGAGTTTTCTGTGACGATGAAGCTGGTGAAATTCACAGGGGTAAGGCTGGAGTTTACCTATGAGATCCATAATACCCAGACCGGGGAGCTGTGCTATGATGGGGAAAGCGTTCATTATTTTGCAGCCGGAGATGACTATCATCCGATTTCGGTAAAGAGAAAGTTTCCGGAAATTTATGAAGCATTCGCCGCGGCAAAAGAAAAAACAGAGGAATGAATGTAATTCCTCTGCTGTATCGGTACTGAAGCTTACTGTTCAGAATGCTCTGCCTGCTGCTTCACAATGTCAAGGAAAAGTGACGCTGCCGGATTGAGCAGGGACTTTTTCCATGCTGCTGCGCAGCTCATGGAATAGTTTTCGTCATCTACAGGAATGAACTTAAGTGAATTGCTGATGGGATCCGGCGGCAGTATCATAGGCATCATGGAAATCCCCAGCCCTGCACTTACTGAAAGCAGGACGGACTTGATATCGCTGAACTGATTTGTGATGTTCGGCGTGAACCTGTGGGTGCGGCAGAGATTCATAAACTGCATGTACAGCAATGGACTTTCCTCTTCTGAAAGTATAATAAACTTTTCGTGTTTGAGAGCGGAGATATCCGCTCTTTTGCTGTCTGTATCATAGTTTGCAGGAAGCACGAAGGCCAGCTGCTCCGTATGAGTCTCCACAAAGTCGAAGTCGTCGGTATCAGGCAGCATATCTGTATAAAGGAAGTGAAAATCATAGGGATCATCATTTTCCTCCATTAAGCTTTCGCCGCTTGATACATAGGTTATATCAACTGTGATGTCAGGGTACTTCTGACCGAACAGTTCCAGACATTTTTTGAGGAACGGGATGGCGGTAGGTATTGTAGCGACAGAAAGTCTGCCCTTCGCACCGTCGTGAAGCTGCCTTACTGCGTAGGCGCCTTTTGTGGCGGCTTCAAGAATCTCCTGGGCGTATGGCAGAAATGTACGTCCTTCTTCAGTAAGTCGGACATCCCGTTTGGTTCTGTAAAACAGTCTGACCCCCAGCTGCTGCTCAAGATCGTTGATATGCCTGCTGATGGTGGACTGAGGCACACCGTTCTGTTTTGCAGCATTGGTGAAATTCAGCGTTTTGCTCACCGCCAGAAAACTTTTAATATGATTAAGATGCATGTGTTTGACCTCTTTTGTTGACA
>JBJESR010000172.1:41394-46376 GCA_051882895.1 Lentihominibacter sp. | reverse complement strand
CTTATTGGCTGAAGGATCGGTATAACTTGCATTCTGTGACATCCATACTCCGCCGTCCGCATCCGGGGCAATGGCTGAAACAAAGGTTGTTTCAAGGGAAGGCTCACTCGCTTTATTATATATTTTGTATGTATCTGAACCCTTGGCCTTATATGCGGCTCCACCGCCATAGGTTCCGACCCACATTCCGCCGTCTTTATCAAATTTCACCGAACGTACACCGGCTACCGGGAGCGTGGTTCCATCAGCTTCATCTGTATTGAATTCAGGATTCTCTGCTTTTACTTTAATTACTATCTTGTTGGTTTCCTGCAGGCATGCGCCCTGGTTTCCATGAGTCATGATACGTATCGGACCGCCATTGTTTCCTACTGTGGAATCATATCCCGGACCGTTAGGATTTGACTTGCCGCCCGAAGCAAGAGGATACCCGTTGATTCCGTATGCCAGCAGAATCGGAACTCTCCTGCTGCCGTCCTTAATGCCGTTTTCAAGCTGATCCTTACCGAATATAGAAAGAAAATCCTTGGTGAATCCGTCTTTTGCCGAAACATTAACCGTTATCAGCTGATCCATTCCCTGAACTCCGGATGTTTCCTGCTCGACAAATTTCCAGAAATTAAGACCTTCACATGTATCCGTTGAAGTGCTCGTAATATCAGCCCGCTCGATTATTGAATCCATAGCCTCGAGCTCTTCTACCGTATAATCTCTTTCGAACAGAGCATTTTCATTCTCATCGATTACTTTCAGCTTTACAGTATCAGTGAGATATTCTTTGAAGACCTCGCTTGAACTGTGATTCCAGCTGTCCATTTCCGATGCTGTGACCTCTATTCCTGTAACATATTTGATTATCTGCTTCGAGTTGGCTGTGGTACTGTCTTTCTGTCCTACAACCAGTTTGATCGGACCGCCGCTGTTCTGATAATCCGCATCATATCCTTCGGAATCTTTCTCTGCCACCAGCGGTTTTCCATCTTCTATGTCTTCATTGGTTACCGGAGCTGATCCATACGCAAGTATTATTTTCAGGTCGTCTTTTCCCGTCACACTGTTTACATATGAAGCACGAACCTCCGACAATGTGAATTCGGATTCAGTACCGTCAGTACACTTAATAATAACTCTGTCAGCATTATTCTTAAGTCCGACTGCTGTGGATTTAAGGAAATCATACAGGCTTATACCCCTGTATCTGAGCTGTGATGCCTCTGCCGCTCCATCCTTCATTATACTGTAATCATCTGTCACGGCCAGATTCTGTTTTTCTTCAAGCTCTGATACGGTAAATGTCTTTTTACCTGTAATTCTTGTACCTTCTCCGGACACTTCAATAGTGTTATCTTTATATGCATCATACGGAGCTTTGACATGTGCATAATTGTCAGGCGCAATATTGACAGTTATCGATGTTATGTTTTTCATTGACGCCGCATCGTCAGCTGTTTCTGAGCTGAACGGCATAAGCATACAGAGCGGTCCGCCGTCATTCTTGACTGTCACCGGATCATCACCTGTTTTCAGCGTAACT
Source organism: Lentihominibacter sp. (assembly GCA_051882895.1). Lineage (GTDB taxonomy): Bacteria > Bacillota > Clostridia > Peptostreptococcales > Anaerovoracaceae > Lentihominibacter. The sequence goes on along the minus strand of JBJESR010000172.1, from coordinate 44,842 downwards.
TCTTTTTCATAACCATCTGCATTTTTATCAGCTACCATAGGAGCGCCATTTTTGGCATATGCAAGTACCGGTGAAAGTCCGCCAAGTTCAGTCTCTTTGTTGTATCCATCTGTCAGTTTCAGCACCTGGTCAAGTGTCAGAGTGATATTTTCACTGCCGTCACTGAAAGTCACAGTTCCCTTCTGTCCAGGAAGGCCCACTATATCTGTAAGGAAATAGCTTAAATTTATTCCTTCATAAAGATCGTTATAGTAGTTTCCGTTTTTTTCCAGCTGATAGAAATCCTTTACTTTAGCTTCTGCCAGCTCCGACTTTGTCAGACTTCCGCCATAAACCAGCTCTTCAATATCACCGACAGTATATGATTTGTCGCTTATCAGTGCTGCATCATTGCCGTTTCCATTATACACTCTGACATCAAGCTTAGAACCGGCAAGATCATTGTAGACAGAATTATCATGGTATTTGTGAGTGCTGTAATGATATTTATCTTCGCCAACAAGGATTTTATCAAGCAGTTTCGCCTGATTTGAACCGTTGGCATGATTATAGTTCATTTTGCCTGAGATTATTCTCAGCGGGCCGCCGTCATTCTGAAGTCCGCTCAGGTAGCCATCGAGATTCTTGCTGATAACATACGGATAGCCATTTACGCCATAAGCTATCAGCACAGGATATCCGGTATCTTTCAGGTCCTCCGGTACTGATTCATATTTACCGTCATTATTATCTGCTGCGTTTTTCTCATAGTATCCGAAAGAATCCGGATCCGCCACCTGTTTGAGAGTAAATTCATCAAATGCCGTATATCCGTCTGTAGCACTGAATTTCACTTTCGTTGTATCATCTGTTCCGGAAGTTTCATCAAGTCCTGATTTCATCAGAATGTCCCAGAGCTTGACACCTTCATACTCATTGACATACCAGTATGAAGAATTTGCGAGACTGTATTCATCTCTATGACCGATACCTCCCGCTGCAGGCGCTCCCGACTCGTCATATTCAACCATATTTTCCAGCTGTTCAACTGTATAGTTGACTTCTCTACCGATTTTCTCACCTGTTACAGTCAGTACATACTTTGAATTCTCTGCTGTATTATATGGTTCCTTGTCGTGTTTATATCCCGGAGTACTCTCTTCCGCCACATAGATATATGCCATATTGGCAAATTCCGTATAGTCAGCGTTCAGATCACCGGTAATTTTACTCTTGTCATAAACCAGCTTCAGACAGCCGTCATAGTTTCCCAGATCTTTATCGCCTCCTGCAGCTCCGTCAAATACGAACGGTTTTATATTCGTCCCGTCTGTATACGAAGTGCCGTACGCGACAAGCACAGGTTTGCCTGCGTCATGAAGCTCTTTGACCTGATCAAGAGTAAATGTTGCGATGGTATTCCTGTTTCTGTTCTTAATCAGAACCTTTCTGGCAGTATCTGTAAGGATAATACCGTTATCACCTGAAGACATATTGTTGAGAATATAGTACAGATCAATGCCTTCATAGGTGCGTTCCGTATCTTTGTCATCTCTTACATCCGTATAATTTCCTCTGAATGCTCCATTGTTTTTGCTCTCGAGATCTCTTACAGAAAGAGGGACACTGTTCTTCACACCAGGACCTTCTACTGTAAGTGTTGCACCGGTTATGCCGTCAATATTATACGGTCCGTCAGAATCTGTAATGCCGCCGTTTGTTATATGCTTGTACGGGCTTGTTGAAAAATCAATGCCTTCTGCTGCCGTAACCTTGATGCTGTTTACCATCTTAGCCGGTTTGTCATTATCTCCGTAAAGTGTGAAAAACCCGTATTTACTCGAATCTTTTTTAGCCGTAGAATATATCCCTTTGAGATCCGATGCTCCTGTGCCTTTTTCATAAGCCAGAATGTAATTCTCTTCGATAAGCTCTTTTACTGTTTTTCCGCTGGCAGTCACATCATATCCATCTGCTGTTGCGAAAGATACAGTACTGCTGTCATCATACCCGTCAAGCAGTACCGACATAGGAACACCTCTGACGTAATCCGTAGCATCTCCATTGCTGGTGCTGTATGAATAGCTCCTGTCTGCACGATCCATAAGGAGTACATCTCCACGGGTGTATTCACTGCCATCTACAGTCAGAGCAGTTTCAGTCAGCTCATCACCGCCGATGATCTTCTGCATTTTTTTATTGAACAGCGGATTGTTCATATCCTCAAAATTCAGCTGTCCTACTGTCAAAGTACATGTTGCGCCTTCTTTTACAGCTGTTTTCGGATCCTCTGTTTCTGATGTTTCAAGCGACCATGCAATCATTGGTCTGACCGCAGTTTTTCCCTCTTCACTTCCTGATAACAAATTAGGGAAAACATACCTTTCCACATTCAATCCAGTTGTATCCAGTTTTCCATTATTATACTGGCCTGCCGGATCAAATGTTACCTTCCAATCATCAGTAGCAATAAATGCCGCTTTATCCTCTGACATATCAAAGGCTGTCCCTTCAAATAATGAAGCTACATATACACCTGTTGCTCTTGTCAGCTGTTTAGTGTATGGTTCCTTTGATTTTATCTGTGAATATAAAATGTTTTCTCCGCCATCCATGGCTTTTAGCTGCTGGCGTGTATAAGCCTTTTCAAGGCCTACATTATCCGTCGAATAAACCTCCGAACCGATTACTTCTGTCCCGGAAACAAGGATTTCCGGACTCTCCGTTGTTAGTGATGAAACTGCTCCGGTTTCACCATAAACAGAATTTCCTTTTAGCGGAGCCATCGTGACTGAAACGGCTACCGCCAGGAAAACTGCAAGACACCGGAGAAAAGCTTTTTTTACTCTTTTCTCTACATTATGCATTTCTGCCTCTCCTCAATAATTAAGATTACTTGCGCTTATTTAGCTCTGCAATACTTAACCGACGAATAGCTGCTGTATTTTTCTTTACCGCTAACCACTCTGTATGCTTTCACTTTATAGTAATACTTCTTACCTTTAGTAAGAGAACTGTTAGTGTAATATGTTGATTTTACTTTCTTTATCAACTTATAGTTTCCTGATTTGCTTGTTGCTCTGTAAAGCTTGTATCCGGTTGCTCCGTTTACCTTGGTCCATTTAACAGTTATTTTCTTACTTCCTGCAGTAAGCTTTGTGATGCCCGGTTTTGAAAGGGTAGGAGTTGCTGTTGCTTTTTCTGATGCATTGCTGTAGACCGGCTGGCATTCAGCATCATAGTGGAATGCTCTGATTCTGTATGCATATGATGTTCCTGTTTTAAGTCCGCTTAAAGTTTTTGATGCTGCTTTGCAGTCTTTAATAGTGTATGCAGGCTTATATTTTTTCGCACCTGAATCATACTTCTCAATGCTGTATCCATCAGCTCCGGTTACAGTCTTCCATGTCAGCTTAATGCTGCTGTATCCTGCTCGTGCCGCTTTGAATGATGCAGGTGCAGCTAATTT
>JBJESR010000172.1:0-41294 GCA_051882895.1 Lentihominibacter sp. | reverse complement strand
TAATGCTGCTGTATCCTGCTCGTGCCGCTTTGAATGATGCAGGTGCAGCTAATTTACCGTCTTTGATATTGATTTCTATTTTCTTAATGTTTTTGATCCAGCTGCTCTTATTCTGATCATCTTGAGTTTTCTTGCCGATTATCAGCGTAAGGCCATTCTTTTCACCATCAACCTTCCATGCTAATAGTGGATAATTATTGTCTATATCAGCAGCATACATATCACTGATATTAAAAGTTCTCGAATTCTCTTCATCTGATGGTACAATAGTAATCTCTGCATAATTAGTTTTAAGTCCGATGGCTTCAATAAGGCTCTTTACAGTTACACCTGTAACTTCAGATTCACCATTAGTTCCTGTTCTGTTTGTCCAGGAATACTTGATGTTCTGCTTCTTATCTAAAGCGCTATCAGCTTTTAACTCTTCAATTGTATAGCTTTTTTCAACGGCTGCAGCATCGCCATTAATAACAAGATCTGCTGTTGGTTCTTCTCCCGGATCCGTGCTGCCTGATTCAGTTACCTTGATGCTGTTTATCATCTTATCAGGCTTCTGATTGTCATTAGTATAGAGTCTCAGGCAGCCGGATTTATCAGGATAATCCTTTGATGTATCATAGACATCATCAAGTGACGATTCATCGGTTCCGCACTGGTAAGCCAGGATAGCCTGTCCGTCAATCAGAGACTGAAGAGTCATATTCTGTCTTGATATTGTGTAACCGTCCACATTGCCGAATTCTACTGTAAGACTTTTATCAAAATCCTTTAAAAGTTCTTCCAGCAGCACACCCTTAACATAATCTGTTTTTTCTTCTTGCTTTGATGTGTATGTATAGCTCTTTACCACACTCTCCATCTGGAGCACCTGTTCTTTAGTATAGCCTGTATCATTTACAGTCAATACTGTCTCCTGCTCTCCTGTTTCAGCGTATGCTCTGTCCATGTTCACAGGTGTCATAGTAACAGTGACAGCCACTGCCAGAAACACGAGAAAACAATGTAATAATGATTTCCTGAAGTTCTGTTTAGTTCTCATCTTTACCTCTCCTTCTTAACTTCTTTTCTTCATTAACTTTACTTTGCTGTTGTATACTTTACAGCTGAATAGCTGCTGTATTTTAATTTACCGTCAACCTTTCGGTAAGCTTTTAACTTATAATAATATTTTTTGCCTTTTTTAAGTGATCTGTCTGTAAATGACGTTGAACTTGTTGTTTTCACAAGTTTGTATGAGCCCGATCTGCTTGTTGCCCTGTAAAGCTTATATCCGTGTGCTCCGCTGATCTTATTCCAGCTTACTGTAACTTTTTTTGTTCCCGGTGTCAGTTTCTTTATCGATGGTGTGGAAAGTGACGTAACAGCATATCGGCTGGATGACAGGCCACTGTATTTCCTTTCTCCGTCCACAGTCCTGTATGATCTTATTTTAAAATAATATTTTGTGCCGGTTTTCAGTCCTGTGATAACAGTTGATTCTGACTTTCCTCCGGTAACATATTCCCTGTGTTTATAAGTCCTGGTTTTTGAATCATACTGATAGATCCGGTATCCGCTGGCACCGCTTACAGGATCCCATGTAAGTTTTATACTGCTGTATCCTGCTCTTGCAGCCTTGAATGAGCCGGGTACTGCTGTTGTCGGTGTAGCACTGGCTGTCGCTGAAAAATCACTTTCCAGACCTGAAGCCACTGCAGTGATCCTATAACTGTACGTCGTGCCGGTTTTCAGGTCCTTATCAGTATACGAAGTGCTTCCTGCCTCCATTTCTGCCACTTTTTTAAATTCTGCTTCTCCGCTGCTTTTCCTGTATATATTATATGAATCGATATTGCCAGCTGCTTTCCATGTAAGCTTAATGCTGCTGTACCCTGCTCTTGCAGCTTTAAATTCTTCAGGTACAGGTGTTGCCTCTGATACCACATTATATATAAATGTGCTTGTTTCACTATCGTACTTACCGTATTTTACGGTTTTTACCTTTAAAATAATACTACCGGCAGTATCCAGCTTCGGATATTTAATATCTACATATTCAGAATAATTGTATATCTGAGATCCATCAGTAGGCTCACTGCCATCTAATGTATAATAAATCTTCACATTCTTCTCCGGTTCTTCGATATGAAGCTCGGTGCCTTTGATAACACTTGTATTATCTGCCAGCGGATTGCCGTTGCTATCTGTAATATTCTGTACCGACTCGCATTTTTCCGCATTACCACCTACTATTATTTTCCCATCGTTAAGAACATATTTAACAAATCCCGGGAAATTCTGTTCATTAGGTGCAACCTGACCGAATCGCAGCACACCATTATCTTCCAGCCCGACGTCACTTATGTCAATTATTGCCGGAACTTTGACTGCTCCTTCATAAGACTCCTCTGGTGCTGCATTCCCATTTTCTGTTCCATTTTTTCCCTTGGGGAAATAATACCGGTCCTCTGAGAGCTCCTCGGCAATCAATGTTGTCGAATACCCGCTTTTATCCGAAATCTTTACCGTTTCACCTGAATTCAAGTTCAATCCTGATGCATTTATTATTCCGATTAACGTTGGCCCCTCTACATTTATGCATTCTTTGAAGGACGGGAATGTGTTATAACCTGAGTAATTATATTTTTTCCCACCTTCTTGTGCCGCAATCTCCTTAAGCTCATTCAAGTCAAATGTTCTTACCGGAGTTGTCAGATCACTGCTCTGATATACAGACAGAACAGCCTCTTCTGACGCATATGCATCCGTATCTCTGCTGCAGCATAAATACATAGTAAACATCAACATTATCAAAGAAACTGCACATATCCAATTTCGCTTAACCGCATTCATTTTAACCTCCTGAAAAAAAAACACTGCAACAGTCTCAGATTGCTGCTGCAGTGTCAATTGCATTTTCAACCCGTATGTACTGTTTCAACAAAAACTGACCATAAGAACAAAGTCGGCTTCGCCGATTCTATCGGAGAAGTGTACTTTGTTGATATTCCGGAAATATCGAAACGATATTTCCTACATAATAAAAACAAAAGCCGATTTCCCAAGGAAACCGACCTTAAATTCTATAATACAGTCATCTTCAAAATAAAGTCGCGATTTCTTTCCAAATACGGGAGGCATGCCGGTTTCCCGACACACCCTGTCGTCTGTCAACCATAGATGCCTGTAATAAACTTACAATTCAATCAACCGTATACCAGCAGCATCGTTAGGTTTTCCAGCTCGAAAAAGCACTGATATTCAATTTATATAATAAATCATACACCAATATCAGCTTTATTTCAATAAAATGTTTTTACAATATCACATATCGTTATCATTAAAACATTTTTCAGTTTTGTTATTTGAACAAATATCCCAGAATTTTCTTTCTGGTCCTCTGCATAGCGTTATCAACAGATTTCACGTTTTTACCAAGCTTATCCGCTATCTTATCATAGTCATTACCTTTGATAAATTCGCTGAGCACGTTCATCTCGAATTCGCTGAAGATGTTATCCCCATTATGAAGTATATAATACACAATATCCTTAAATATCAGCATTTCCTCCGGGGATTCTACTGAGTCTGAACTCAGTGTATCAGCCAGAGTCACCTCGTCATTGTCTGTTTCCAGCGGTTTACTTAATGAAACTGAAGTGTTGAGAGCCTTATGCTTATCTCTGTCTGCACTTCTTATCGCACTTATAATCTGCCTTGTTATACAGATCCCTGCAAAGGTTCCGAAAGAAGCTTCTCTTTCAGGCGAATACTGTCTGATCGCCTTCATCAGACCTATCATGCCTTCCTGCATTACATCATCCTCATCTGCACCCGCCATATAATACATATTCGCCTTTATTCTGACTGCATCCTTATACTTTTTAAGAAGCGCTTCCTCAGCATCAAGATCGCCCCCCTGAGCCAGTGCCGCAAGCTGATCATCCGGCAGAAGCTGAAGTTCTCTTATTTCCATCCATTTATCCTCTGTCTTACCACCTCGTACATCATTATAGATGCAGCATTTGAGGCATTTAACGAAGTGATTCTGCCTTTCATGGGAATAGATACCACAAAATCGCATTTTTCTCTGACAAGTCTGCTTACCCCTGAACCTTCTCCTCCTATCACCAGACCTGTTGCCCCCGTCAGATCCTGATCATAGTACAAAGTATCGCCCATATCAACAGCTCCGATCCATAAGCCTTTTTCTTTCAGCTTGTCTATCTCTCTGCCTATATTGGTAACTCTGGCACACAGCATATATTCCGATGCGCCTGCAGACGTCTTGGCTACAGTCTCATTGACGGTTACCGAGCGTCTCTTGGGAATTATTATACCATGCACTCCTGCACATTCAGCAGTACGCATAATTGCACCGAGATTATGCGGGTCTTCAAGACCATCCAGAATAATTACAAAAGGTTTCTCACCACGTTCCTCAGCCAGTGCCAGTATATCGTCCACACTGCAGTATTCATAATCCGAGACAACTGCGATAACCCCCTGATGGGTTCCCCCGGATGCAGCCTTATCCATCCGTGACTTGTCACTGTAATACACGGGTATTTTCTTATCCTTTGCTTTGGCAGCAATCTGTTTTACCGAGCCTTCCGCGCCCTTTGCAATGGTTATCTTCTCGATTTCCCTGCCGCCTTTCAGTGCTTCAAGCACCGCATTTCTTCCTATTATTACTTCAGACATGATTCTCCTGTTCTGCTGTATTTCAAAAACTGATAACGGATTCCCTTCTCTTCCTGAACCTCACTGCTCCAGATCACTTCCAGTCCCATTTCATCCAGATCCGGAAAATATCTGTCAGCTTCAAATTCCGCATCTATCTTTGTCACATAGAACGTATCACAATCATCAAGAAACTGTCTGTAAATCTCAGCACCGCCGGATATGAAAACATCCTCTTCCGGATAATTCCCCGCATACTCCAGCACTTCTTCTCTGCTGTGGAGTATCACACAGTCCTGCGCTTCAAAGTTCACATCTCTGGTGAGAACCACATTGGTTCTTCCCGGTAACGGTTTACCTCCGGGAAATGACTGCAGCGTCTTCCTGCCTACAACATTCACCTTGCCAAGAGTCTTTTCTCTGAAATATTTAAGGTCTCCCGGCAGATGTACCAGAAGTCCTCCATCTCTGCCGATTGCCCAGTTTCTGTCAACTACAACTATCGCGTTCATTTTTCTCCTCTTTATGCAAAGTGCCCTGCATAATGCAAAGCACTTTGTTACTCTCAAACTTATTGTTATATCGCTATCGGTATATTCTTTATCTGCGGATTCTTCTGATAATCATCTATTCTGATATCATCAACTGTAAAGTCGTAGAAATCTGTGATATCCGGATTCAGGCTGAACTTAGGCGCAGGGTACTGCGGTCTTGAAATCAGTTCTTTTATTATATCCACATGCCTGTCATATATGTGCGCATCTGAAATCACATGCACCAGCTGCCCCGGCTTGAAGCCTGTCACCTGTGCAAGCATATGAACCAGTACCGCATACTGAACCACGTTCCAGTTGTTTGCAGCCAGAATATCCTGCGATCTCTGATTCAGGATCGCATTAAGTCTGTCCCCTGTCACATTGAAGGTCATACTGTAAGCACAGGGTTCAAGCCCCATTTCCATAAGATCACCGAAATTATATATATTGGTCATTATTCTTCTGGAATACGGAGTGTTTTTCAGCTGCCATATCACGTTATCAACCTGATCCATTTCGCCATGGGGGAACTTGTATCTGACTCCCAGCTGATATCCGTATGCCTTGCCGATAGAACCGTTTTCATCAGCCCACTCATCCCATATATGACTGTTGAGATCCCTGATATTATTTGATTTTTTCTGCCATATCCACAACATCTCATCGACAGCAGATCTGATTGCTGTCGGTCTCAGAGTGAGAGCCGGAAACTCATCCTGAAGGTCATATCTGTTTACTACACCAAACGTCTTGATGGTGTGTGCAGGGGTCCCGTCTTCCCATCTGGCTCTGACCTTCTGTCCTTCACTGGAAAACCCGTTATCCAGTATTTCCTGACACATGGATACAAATAATTTATCTGCTTTACTCATTTTTTCTCCTGATACCTGTTATCCGAAAACGAAATATTTCAAAACTATGCCTATAAGACCCAGTACAATTACAACGATACAGGTTTTCTCTGTTGTGTTGAGATTTTTAAGTCCCTGAGGCTTCACACCTTCTTCTTCCTGCCTTCGCCTGTTCTCATCTGTATACTCGTTGTTGGTTTTCACATAGTCGAACAGGAAATCCTTTGTCCTGTTTCTGACCTTTCTCTTTTTTTTCTGTTTCTCTGACATATCATTTACCCGTAATTTCAATCGCCTGATCGATCACCCATCTCAGCCGCTCTCCACTGGTACTGCTTTCTTCAAGATACAGATACCCCACCAGAGCTTCAAAAGCTGTTGCCCATTTATAGGTCACAGGATCTGCATTTCTCGACCTGCTGGTGTATTTCCTGTTCTTTGCTCTCTTCACAAGGCTCTGTTCTTCTTCAGTCAGTTCACTGTAAATCGACTTTATCACATTGGCCTGTGCCTGAGCTCTGACATATTTTACAGCAGATTTGTGAAGATTGTTTGCATTGTATGTGCCATTTCTGAGAATGTGCTCGCGGACAGCCTGCTCATACACAGCATCGCCCAGATAAGCCAGTGCAGTTGTATTTATCTGCCTGAGTTCTTTCTTTTCCATTATTCTTTTACTCTCTGATTATCTGAACTCCCTGCGGTGTGTCCTTGAGAGTTATTCCTCTTGCCTTGAGCATATCTCTTATCTCATCTGCCCTTGCAAAGTTCCTGGCTTTTCTTGCCTCCTGTCTTTCGTCAACAAGCGCCTGAATATCATCATCGACAGTTTCATCAGCCTCCTGCTGGAGCAGGCCTACTACAGTCGCAAGTTCCATCAGCACTTCGAGGGATTTTCCGGCAAACTCTTTGCTTGCACCATCTTTAACAGCTGTATTTATAGCAGTTATCAGTTCAAAAATTGCCGAAATGGCATCAGCTGTATTAAGATCATCGTCCATCGCTGCGATGAACTCCTGTCTGTATTTATCATATCCTGCAAGAGTTTCTTTCTCAGCATCGGTGAGCTCTCCCTCACCATTGGCAATGAGATGTTTAAGGTTATCCTTGGCATTTCTCATTCTGCCCAGTCCTGCTTTTGCCTGTTCCATCAGAGAGTCACTGAAATTTATTGGGTTTCTGTAATGCCCCGACAGCAGGAAAAATCTCATAACTTCGCCATCATACTCTTTGAGTATATCTCTTACTGTGAAGAAATTACCCTTTGATTTTGACATTTTCTCATTATCTATAGTGATGTACCCATTATGCATCCAGTAATTTGCAAAAGGTACACCGTTGCAGCATTCTGACTGTGCAATCTCATTTTCATGATGAGGGAACTGAAGATCCTGGCCACCTGCATGAATATCAATTGTATCACCAAGGTGTTTCTTTGACATGGCGGAGCATTCGATATGCCAGCCTGGTCTTCCCTTGCCCCAAGGGCATTCCCACGCTATCTCGTCCTCTTCCTTCTGAGCCTTCCAGAGAGCAAAGTCGAGAGGATCTTCTTTTATTTCTCCCACTGCAATCCTGGCTCCGGATTCAAGATCTTCTATGTTCTGCTTTGAAAGCTTACCGTAATCCTTGAATTTTCTCGTTGAAAAATACACATCACCATTCACTTCATATGCATATCCCTTATCGATAAGGGTCTTAACGAACTCGATGATTTCAGGAATATGTTCTGATACTCTCGGATGAACATCAGCTTTGGCCACATTCAGTGCTGCGGCATCCTTATAATACTCTTCGATATATTTTTCGCTTACTTCTTTTGCCGTCAGATGTTCCTCTCTGGCTCTGTTGATGATTTTATCATCAACATCAGTGAAGTTCTGTACGAATTTTACTTTGTAGCCTCTGTACTGCAGATATTTCCTCAGTGTATCAAATACAACAAAGGGCCTTGCATTGCCTATGTGAAAAAAGTTATATACCGTGGGTCCACATACATATATTTTAGCGGTACCCTCTTCTATTGGAACAAATTCTTCTTTTTTTCTTGTAAGGGTATTATAAATCTTCATGTTTTTCCTCCATTCCATCCTCTGTACTTCCGGTTGTATCTTCTGAGTCAGCTGTTTCGGTTTCTCCGGCAAACAGCCTGCCCAGTTCGCCTTCTTCCATTTCCCTGAGTATATTGACATACTGGCAGTCATCATCACATGATTTGACAGTTTCTCTTCCGAAGTTCTCCATGATGATTTCTTCAAGCTCCACGATCCTTCGTCTGAGACATTCCAGTTCAACTGCGATAGGATCAGGCATATCAACCTGATCAAGCTCTGATGTAGGTTTACCATTCCGTCTTACAACCGTGCCCGGTACTCCCACCACTGTACACCCGTCAGGGACCTCCTTGAGAACAACTGCGCCTGCTCCGATTTTTACATCATTACCTACCTTAAACGGTCCCAGAACCCTGGCTCCTGAACTGATCACCACTCTGTCACCGATAGTAGGATGCCGCTTGCCGGTATCTTTTCCGGTACCTCCAAGAGTGGCTCCCTGATAAATCGTGACATCATCACCGATTTCCGTAGTTTCTCCGATTATTACCGCCATACCGTGATCTATGAAACACCGTTTGCCTATAACAGCCCCCGGATGTATCTCAATACCTGTAAACCACCTGCTGATCTGCGATATTATTCTGGCAAGAAGCTTGAGGTTGTGCCGGTAAAGCCAGTGTGCCGGTTTGTGAAATATCAGTGCCCATACTCCCGGATAGCACAGCAGCACTTCCAGGCCGTTTCTGGCCGCAGGGTCTTTATCAAGTATCGTTCTGATGTCATCCCTGACATCTTTAAAAAAAGCCATTTTGTCCACCTTTGTATAGTATTGTTCTTTTCTGCCTCATTAATAACAAGACAAAAATCGGGCAGTTTAACCCACTCTCTATCTTAACATATATATTTTCTCTATGCAATTATCAGTTGAATACCCTGCGTACACCTGCGATATTGCCCCATTCTCCTGTAGCAACCGGGGAAACCATCACCTTGTCCGGCCATGAATGAACCATTTTATCATTTCCCAGATAAATCCCCACATGTATTATTACGCCTTCATCTGATTCAAAGAAAATAATATCTCCCCTTTTTCTGTCTTCATACGGAATCTTCCTGAATCTGCTGTTTTTAAACAGATTTCTGGACTCATACTCATATCCTGGTTTTGAGTGTCTTACAACACTTACCGGATACGGATCGACTCCTGCTGAATAAAGTGCCTGCATCACAAGTCCCGAACAGTCTGTACCTTGCGACGTATCGCCTGATGCACCGACAACATATGGAGCATTTCTGTAGCTCATCGCTGTCGAAATCATAATTTCCACCAGCTGATCTCTTGTACTTGACAGATCCGATTTCACCGGAGTCATATATGACCCCAGATTATACCAGTCTTCCTCCGAAAGCCCCATCCTCAGCCATGTTTTCTTGTCAACTTTTCCTGTAGGTTCAATTCCCTTTTCTCTCTGGAACTCTCTGACATGCTGTTCGGTATCATCGTCATATCTTGGCCAGTGGCTGTCCCCTATTCCAAAATAATTATTCACAGCCTTAACCTTAAGTCCCATATATCCATAACTCAGATCATATCCGCCTGAATCTCTTTTTACAATATTATTGCTGATCTGAATATACTGCGGAGGGTTCTGATAGTATCTTCTGGCTGTAATTCTCACCGGTATACTCGAATACTCCCGGCCATACCGGCTTCCGGCAATATATATGCGCCATTTTGTATACTCAGTTTTTTTCCATTCATCCGGATATTTCATATTAATTGTTTCTTTTCTTCCATTACCGAGTTTTACATTCTGTTTTGTAACCCATCTGCCCTGTTCATACATCTGCAGTTCGAGATTCCTGCCATACGCCGGTTCAACAGTCACCTGATCTATGATATCCGAATCGGCTTTTCTGACAATTTCTGTATTTATACCACTGACTGAAGTACTGTTTCCCATTAAAGTTTCAGAAAAGCATTCCATGAAATTTCTGCAATGCATTACCTGTGAGGAATTATCACGATAAATACTGTGGGTATCTTCAGCTGCTCCATAACATTCAGAAACCGAAACACTGCATACAATAAATGAAATAAATACTGTAAATATTATTTTTCTGATCATGTTCTATCCTTCTGTATTAATTATCTGTTACGGTCTGCACCGTCCGCATGGCTCATATCCTGCATCGACAGCAGCTGCTCTTGTCCTGAAATAAACTCTGTTATCCTCGTCCGGAAGCCCGCTGCAATCCGGATCATGAAATTTTTTCGAATTCAGATTGCCTATATATGCAGCCTCCTCGTAATCATTGGTATGCGTCCCTGATGCCTTGCTGCCTTCGCAGTTAAATGTCAGTTCACGTCCATCACTTTCCGCAATAATCGTGCCCTGAGTATCAGTTCTGAACACTTCCGCACCCAGATCGCTGAATCTGCTCAGAGCCTCTTCATGGGGATGACCGTACATATTGCCTGTTCCACATGATATCACAACATATTCCGGGTTCGATTCCCTGAGAAAATAATAACTGTTTGATGTGCTGCTGCCGTGATGCCCTGCCTGAAGTAAATCTGCTTCAAGATTTTCTCCTGCCTCAATCATATCTTTTTCCGGGATTCTTCCCGCGTCACCAGTAAAAAGCATTCTGTTTTTCCCATGGGTCACTTTGAGGCAGATTGAATCATCATTTGTATCATCATAGTCCCTGACCGGTCCCAGAAATCTGATGGAGCATTCACCAAACTCTGCCGTATCCCCCGGTTCCGGAGCCTCTGTATCTATCCCCGCTTCTGCGATTGTCCTGCTCAGCTGTCCCTCAATACCATCATCATATTCATCCAGCATGAATATCTTATCAATTTCAAAATTATCGACAACAGCTTCTCCTGAACCTATATGATCTTCATGAGGGTGTGTGAATATAACATATTTGAGTCTGTCAATCCCCAGCTTACCGAGATATCCTGTTATAAAATCCGAATCATCACGATTACCTGCATCTACAAGAACCGCTTCCCCCTGAGAAACCAGAAGTGTAGAGTCTGCCTGACCGACATCCAGAAAATATACAGCCAGTTTATCCTCTGCAGCACTGGCAGAATCACCATTCCCCACAGCTGCATCCTCTGCTGTACATGAAGCTGTCAGCAGCATCAGTCCTATTACTGCAGCAGCTGCACACGCCTTTGCAAACCGTTTTACCGACTTCTTTTTCTTTATCATTTTTTCTCCTGATATAGTTCCCTTACCTGCCTGCATTTTCTCTCCTGTCATAGTATCACAGATATATAAGTTCCGTCATGTCCCTCTACATGCAGAATTTCAAGTCCCTTATTTGCTGCGAAAACATCTCTGCATTCATTAAAATACATCATTACCGTTTCTCTGTTCACCAGCTGATCATAAGGGGCCGGCACTTTCCTGCGCATCTCACGAAAAACAGCTTCCGGTACCGACTTCACAGCAAATCCTGCCATGCTCAGAGGAACCGGCATCGAAAAATTCACTTTTGAGGTTTTTATAGTTATTTTCATAATTTGTACCGTTCACCAAAGGGCACTGACTGTTCCGTCAGCGTTCTTCGATATATATTCTCAGATTCATACCTTCTGCTGTTCTGATGCTGATCATATCACCATCCACATCGCTTTCAAGACATTTCTCGACGGCATCCATCAGTTCCTTCATATCAGCCCTTCCAATATTCTTCTCAGGGACAGGCAGTTTCCCTGTCACTCTGACTATTTTTCTGGCAGCTTCAAGGGGAAGTCTGACCTCCACTTTATCTCCCATAATACTGCTGCCTTCAATTCTGAACAGTTTCTGCATTGTCAGCTGCTTCCTTTCAGATATTTCAATTGATATATTAACTGTTTTCAGATGTCCGGTACTGCATCAGCTTTTCGATCAGGGGACGTGCATTTTCCGGGGAAGAATTGTCATAAGACTGCTCGATAGCTTTCGCCAGTGCTTCCTCGTACTCGGTCTTATCGGTTTTTTTCTTCATCATATGACGGAATGCCTTCATCATCATCTTGTCAGCAAAATTCATTTTCTCGTAGCATATGCCGCTTTCCAGATAATAATGCGGAATTCTTCCCAGTTCTTCCTCCGAAAGGTTCCCTGCCCACATCTCCTCTATCATATCTGTCATCTCTGCAGGAGTCGCTCCCGTACAGAAAATCACCAGATTGCAGATACCGTTTTTTGCAGCCTGTTTCCTGAAATCATCAAGTCCGTCCACAACTCCTCCGCAGCATCTTCCTCCAAAGACGACAACATCATGGGTCGCCAGACTTTTCATATCTGCTTTCTCAACAGGCAGAACTTCTGCTCCTGTTTCTGCAGCAATCATCTCTGCGTATTTTTTCGTGAAGCCTGTCTTGCTCTTGTAAATTATTATCATCCTGTGTACCGCCTTTCACGTCATTATGTAAAATGAGAGACCAGCGGTCTCTCATTTTTCTGGTGGAGAATACGGGGCTCGAACCCGTGACCTCATGACTGCCAGTCATGCGCGCTCCCAGCTGCGCTAATCCCCCGTAAGGATGAGCTTCCCAGCAATAATGCTGGAGCTCTGATCACATATTAAATTCTATGGAGCCACTGGCCGGGATCGAACCGGCCACCTGCGCGTTACGAATGCGCTGCTCTGCCAGATGAGCTACAGTGGCTCGATAGATGTATTTTACTATGTATCAAATCCCGCGTCAAGCATACAAATCACAGTCTTTTTCGAAATTTTGCATGAACCGCCTCGCCAGCCTCTGTAAACATCCTTGCATTATAATCATGCATCGTGATATCTGCATCCCGCAAAAGTAGTATCAAACATGCATACACTCCTGTAGTCACAGAATCTGCACGAAGTCCTCTGCCTGCCGTCCATGTCCTTTTCCTTTTCTATTTTAGGTGCAATGTCGATACTGCCATCGCAGATTTCACAGCATATGCGCTTTACCTGTTCATCCACCTGATGACAGAGTTCACTGAACTCATCAGGAGTAAACAGATATCCTCCTGATGAAGCTGCATATGCATTGTCCTTCCTGCTGAGCTTTACCGGAATCACCTGTGATGAGCTGCTGAATTCACTGTCCATATCCTCTATCATATCCATATCATTCACAACGATTCCCTCAAGTTTATATGCATCCGCCATACGTTCTGCGAAAGCTTCCTTACCTTCTCCGACCTTTCTGGCATCAGCATCTGTATCAACATCTCTTATTTTGAAATAAAACACACCTGCCGGTTCCTTCATTGCAGCTTTGAGATATATCATAAGCTGCAGCTTGTAACCGCTCCTTATATAATCAATATTTACTGAATCCGCACCTGTTTTATAATCTACAACTCTGACAGCATCCGATGCTTCCATGATATCCATCCTGTCTATTTTCCCCCGTATCAGAACATCTCTGCCGCCTACATCCACCCTTACGGGAGGAAGCTTGCATCCTCTGCCGAAAGGCTGTTCGAATCTCATCTGTCTGATATGGCCCTTTCGCACCTGTTCTATCATCATCCAGGCTATGTTTTCACATATTTCGGAAATCCTGGATGAACGGTATATTTCTTCCGGACCTGCAGTCATAACCCCTTCTTTATAATCTTTCATTTCCTCATTCAGTATATACCTTACCTGTGCACAGCACTCCTGACGTGTTATGGTCATCCATGGGGAATCCGGAGCTGTTACTGCGATGCCCTGCCCGGCAGCCTGCGTAAGCTTTCGTGAAAGCCGCATCAGACATTCATGGTATACATCGCCAATCTCGCCTGCCCCCATGCCATACGTAGCCGGGTCCTCTGCTCTGAGGCCGTATTTTACGAAATGGGCAAAGGGGCATCTGCTGTACTCTTCAAGCCTTGATGCACTGACTTCCAGTGTATCATTATCCGGACAGTAGAGCCTGTCCGCAAATTCTCTGCCAAGCATATCCATCTGATTGTCAAACATCACACCGGCTCTCACCCGTTCAAGGGGAACAGCATCGTTACACTGATACCACTTCAGCACCGGCAGCCACATTTCATCAATGTACCCATCAGAGTAATTATCTCGAAGTGCCTCTGCAACATACGATATCGTTCCTGCTGCAGAAACTGCCAGCTCGGTTACTTCTCCTCCGCTGCCCAGATCTCCCAGCACTCTGCTTCTGCCATGAGAATTTTCATATTCCCTGAGCAAAGTGAACACATGGGACGGTCTGAGTTCTTCTCCTTTCTCATCTGTCCTGCTGCAGCTCATATACAGCTTTTCCTTCGGAAGTGACAGCATTCTGTATATTGCAAGCTTTTCTTCCTGCCTTGCCACGTCGTCCTTTTTTGAAAATTCAAGATCCATGCTCTCCAGCGCGGCCTTTTCTCTGCTGCTGAGAAGCCCCTCATCTTTCATCACTACAGGCAGAATGCCTTCGTTCGCTCCCGTTACCACCAGAGCTCTGATTCTGCTGAGTCTTGTCCTCTGAAGGGTTCCGATGATCACGCAGTCAGAGGAAGTCGGCACAAGCCCGATCTCCATTTCCTCAAAACCGGCAGTCATAAGCTTAAGCAGACCTTCATTGGAAAGTCTTTCATCGCCAAGGGTTTCCACAATCTGATCAAAAATACTGCATATCACATTCCAGCTCTGAGCCGTCTCCGCGGCCCCTTCAGCAAGACCGGCACCGTTCTGCTTTTCTATAATCTTATCAAGGCGATCCCTGATAAAAAAATCCTCATCTAAAAACCTGTAAAGTCCTCTGATCTTATCTGCTGCCTTGTTCCTTGATCCCACTTCATGTCTGGCGGTCTCTATCACTGAAACCACTCTTTTTCTCAGGTCATTAAGCACATTAAGATCTTCAGTCGTATAGTTTCTGCCGCACCTTGTGAAGTCCTTTTTCCACATCGATGCCCTGATACGGAACTGTCGCACATAGTTTTCCAGAAGCTCGGCTTCATCCACGGTCATATCCATAAGACCTGATTTTATCAGTCTCATGACAGCATCATCCTTGTATCCTGCCGAAACAACTTCCATCAGAGCCAGAAGGAAAGCGACAGCAGGATGATGCATAACCTTCCTTTTCCTGTCCATGAATACAGGAATTCCCCATCTTATGAAGGTTCTCCTGAGAATATTGCCTCTGAGTTCATAGTCATTGCACACCACGACAATATCGCCGAAATGGAATCCCTCATCCCGGACAAGATCCATAATATATGCCGCGGCACGTTCTGCTTCTGCGTATATGTCAGATACGGCAGCAAGGGTAACCGGACCTTCTGCATCAGCCATGTTCCATACACTTGTTTTCAGTTCTCCGTCGATAGCCTGAAGCTTCACCTTTTCACCAAGGTTTTCGGCAATCTGAACAAGCTTTGAAATCACATACCCTGTAAGCCCGAACAGATCCTCATCATCCTCGGCAGCCAGAAAACGGGCATCCGAAAAACGGTTCTCAGTGCTGCCTGAAGGTTCGTATGTCATTACTATATTCACAGCGTCAGCAGTGCTAATAAGTTTTTCTATCACCTGAAGGTTTTTAGGTGTAAAGGTATCAAATCCATATATCCAGACTTCGGCACCATTAACCAGTCTCGATTCTGTTATCTTTTCTCCGTAAAATGTAATATAGTCTTCTGAATCAAGGTATTTCCCTTCAATCCGTTTCTGATATGACGTGAATATTTTTTCTATGTCATGCAGTTTGTATTTAAGATAGCTTCCTTCATCAAGCCCGGCTTCTGCTTCAGCAATATCTTCAGGCGTAATATCATATCTCTTCATTTCGGAAATCATGCTGTTCATCATGTCAGCAAACGAGTTTTTCCAGCTGAAACCTCTGAAGACCTTAAACTCGTCTTCGATTTCATCTATTATCCTTGTCAGAAGAATATGCCTGCCATATTTATCTATCATTGCAGGTTTCCTGCCTCCTGCCTCTGTAACTGCTTTGTTTCCCAGAGATGAGAAATCAACTACAATCAGATCCATCAGGCTCTTCTCTCCAAGATAAAAAAAGGCATCCTTCTCTGCCTGCAGGGAAAACTGATCCGGTACAAGCAGCAAGGTTCTGCCTTTAATATGTTCAAATATGAATTTTAATTTATCTGCGGTCTCACTTCCGTAGTAGATGTTGAGCATCAGTCATCCTCATTTCTTCAGAGTTGTAAACTCCCTGAAAACATCTCTGACTGTCTCAAGTCTGTCAGTTCTGCCTGCTGTTTCGCTGCAGAACACCAGACCGTTCTCAAGATCACCCTGTACTCCTCTGACAGCCGCCTCAACAATGTCATAATCTTCAGCACCTTCTTTATCAAGTCTGCCGGCAAATGGTGTATTGAGTACTCTCACTGATGTTTTCATAGGGCTCCTGATTATTGTAACATCATTTTCACTGCAGTTCAAATACAGCTTCCTGAATTCTTCCGGTGCATCGCACTCACGGGTTGTCACGAATCTCGTTCCCAGAAGATAACCATCAGCGCCATACTGATATGCTCTGACAGCATCTTCACGGCTGTATATGCCTCCTCCGAAAATAAGCGGGCAGTTCTCAAGCTTCGAAAGCTCCGCTCTGACAGCAGCCATTGTTCTGTACTGCTCCTCCCGTGCTCTGTCAAGCTGCCCCATTCTGAATCCCAGCAGCCCTGCTGCCTGAGGTCCCTGAAAAATGAAAGCATCCGGCGTTCTGTTGTATTTCTGAGTCCACGTTCTCATTATAGCAGACACCGCACGCTTAGATGAAACCGTAGGAACAAGAGCTACATTCCTGTCATTGCAGTATTTCGGCAGATCTTTCGGAATAGCGCCTCCAGTGACAATCACCTGTGCGCCGGCTTTCACTGCTGTCTCAATATATTTATCCACATGAGGTCTGTTCCACATGATAGATATTCCGATAAGACCTTTGCCTCCTGCTTCCTCTGTCAGCTGTATGGCTCTGGACACCTCTTCTTTTACCGTCTTCAGATTGGTCTCAAGCCGGTTTTCTTCGTATCCCGGTCTTCCCTGCCCTATTTCAAGAGCACCTATAAGACCGAGGCCGCCTTCGATGGCAACGGCTGAAGCAAGCCCTGATGCTGCTATTCCCATGCTCATTCCTGCCTGTACCAGAGGTACAGGCAGTTCATGATTTCCAAGTTTAATCGGCGCCATAGAAAACGATTCAGCCCCATTGTGGTAGGTGGCACTTCTCATCATGAGAAACTGCTGTATATTGTCTATCGACGATACAAACTGTTTTAATTCATCAGTGGGCATCCCCGCAACAGCTTCACTTATCATGCTTGTATGAAACTCTTCATGAGCCCTGACTGCGGAAATGCCATCCTCAGTCAGTCCTACCTTCACGATTCTTCTGTCCTTTTCATCGCGAAGTCTTTTTACATATCCCTTTTTCACCAGCCTGTTGATGGCTATAGTAAGTGTGCTCACATTTATGCCCAGTATATTTGCCACGTGAGTCATTGTCTTGGGACGTCCGGTCCCGATTGCCACCAGCGTATGGACTTCTTTAATGGATACATTATTGTGTGAGGAGTCTTTGCGGATCGCATCCTCTTCCAGCTTAAGCACAAGATTAAAAAGATTCACCAGGATGTCATTGATCTTTCTGACTTCTTTATCCACGTCTGTCTCCTAACTGAAAGCAAACATTATCTCGCATTTACATGCCAGCTCGTCTCCGACATATGCCTCTGCGATGCCGGTGCCTGTACTCTTTCTGAGCCTGTCCAGAGTCACCCTGAGAGTAAGCACGTCTCCCGGAGTCACCTGCTTCTTGAATCTGGCGTTTTTGATTGCTCCGAATACTGCAAGTTTTCCCCTGTTTTCAGGCATTGAAAGAAGTGCGACTGCACCGGCCTGTGCCAGGGATTCAACGATCAGGACTCCCGGCATAATAGGCTGTCCCGGGAAATGTCCCTGAAAATAGTACTCGTCCTCTTTTACATACTTTGTTGCGACAATGGATTTACCCACTTCCATTTCCTGCACTTCGTCAACAAGCAGAAAAGGCTCTCTGTGAGGAATCACTTCTTTGATCTGTTCTTTATCCATTAACATTTGTATTACCTGCTTTCGAATTAATCTTCATATTTTCTGATAATAAGAGTTGCATTGTGACCGCCGAAGCCCAGAGAATTGGAAAGCGTACACTTTATCTCCGCATCACGTCCAACGTTAGGCACATAGTCCAGATCAAGCTCAGGATCAGGTTTCTGAAGACCGATAGTCGGAGGAATAAAGCTTTCGTTTATGGCCTTAGTGCAGATAACTGCCTCAAGGCTTCCTGCTGCTCCCAGAAGATGTCCTGTCATACTCTTTGTTGAACTCATTGGTACTTTAGTGTTCTCTCCGAAGACTTTCTTGACTGCAATTGTTTCAAATGCATCATTATAAGGAGTTCCTGTACCGTGTGCATTGATGTAGTCTATATCGTCAGGTGTTATACCGGCCTCCTGAATAGCAAGTCTGATAGCCTTGGCTGCACCCTCACCGTCCGGCGCCGGGGATGTGATATGATATGCATCTGAAGTTGCTCCATAGCCTATGACCTCCCCATAAATCTTCGCGCCTCTGTTCAGTGCATGTTCCAGCTCCTCGAGAACCAGAAAAGCAGCACCTTCACCCAGAATAAATCCGTCTCTTTCCACGTCAAACGGGATTGAGCATCTGTCGGGATCTGTCTTTGTGGACATAGCTGTCATATTGGAAAATCCCGAGAAACATACAGGTGAAAATACAGATTCTGTTGAGCCTGCCAGAACAACATCACTGTAACCATGCTTGATATTTCTGAAGGCTTCTCCAACGCAATGTGTTCCTGTAGCGCAAGCCGACACTATTCCCATGCTGGCACCCTTTGCATTGAATTCCATAGAGATATTTCCTGAAACAGCATTAGGCATAACCATAGGTATCAGAAGCGCGGATGCTCTTGCCAGCTTATCTTTTCTGACGCATTTGGTCACTTCGCTTTCCAGAGTTCTCATGCCTCCTATTCCTGTACCGCCATATACACTGAATCGGTCAGGGTCAACATTCTCTCCGCTTGATATGCCGCTGTCCTCCATTGCTTCTCTGGCAGCTGTCAGAGCAAACTGATCTGCCAGGTCAAGCCTTCTGGCAGCCTTTTTATCTCCGTAATCGTAATTCTTGACTTCCGCACCCATGGTCACCTTATGTCCTTCAAGATCAAATGAAGTAATCTGGGCAATACCATGTCTGCCGTTTCGGATTGAATCCCACATTTCATCAACATTATTTCCTACAGGGGATACAACTCCCAGTCCTGTTATCACAACTCTTTTTTCCATATCCATTCACCTCTCTCGTTCACGCAACATCGTTACATTATAATTCCGCCGTCCACACCGATTACCTGTCCTGTAATATATGAGCTCATATCCGATGCCAGGAAAAGTGCAGCGTTTGCAATATCTTCAGGCTGTCCCATTCTGCCCAGAGTAATATTCTGAGCTGCTGATTTTTTCTGTTCTTCTGTAAGAACAGACGTCATATCTGTTTCTACAAATCCGGGAGCTATGGCATTGACTCTGATGCCGCGTCTTCCCAGCTCCTTTGCCGCAGAAAGAGTCATTCCCACTATGCCTGCTTTTGAAGCACTGTAGTTTACCTGAGCAGGGTTTCCTTTAAGCCCTGATACTGAGGCCATATTGATTATGGCTCCGCTTCTCTGTTTAACCATAAGTGCAGAGATTTCTTTCATCATGTAAAAGGCTCCGTTCAGGTTGGCATCAATTACTTTGGTAAAGTCTGCAGGTGTCATTCTCATCATCAGCTTGTCATTTGTTATTCCTGCATTGTTCACCAGAATATCAACACGGCCGAATTCAGCTTTTGCTTCAGCTGCCACCTTTTTTGCGGTCTCAGGATCCGCCACATCACCTTTGATCAATTTTACTGCAGTTCCCAGAGCAGACAGTTCTGCAGCGGTTTTCTCTGCTTCTTCATCATTGCTTCTGTAACAGAGTATCACATTGGCTCCATTATCGCAGAAAGTTCTGGCAATGGCTTTGCCGATTCCTCTGACACCTCCTGTTATTACTGCTGTTCTATCTTTTAGCATAGTTCTTTCCTTTCATATTTCTATACCATTTCCCTGAGAGCATCGACTGCTGCCATAAGGGTTTCAACGTTTTCAACATTATATGCAGCTATTTCAGGGCATGTTTTCTTCGTCAGCCCCGTCAGGGTTTTACCCGGTCCTACTTCAATCATCGCCTCTACGCCATCCGCTTCGAATTTTCTGATGATTTCTTCCCAGTAAACCGGACTCATTGCCTGTTTTGCCAGCATGTCCGTCAGATATGCACCTGCATCGTTCCCGTCAAAATCTTTCATCATATCATCTGCTGTCACATCAGCATATACCTTTTTCTGCGGAGCCTTCAGGTCTGCAGCGGCCAGTACATCTCTCAGTTTCTCTGCTGCAGGCACCATCATAGGGCTGTGAAAAGCAGTGCTTACTCCCAGTGGTATTGCTTTGATGCCTCTGGCTTTAGCTGCACGTCTGAATCGTTTAAGGGCAGCCTTGTCACCTGCAACTACTGTCTGTTTAGGTGAATTGAAATTCACTCCTTCCAGTATGCCGTCTTCCCTGGCCTCCTCTACAGCTTCAAGGATCGCGTCTCTTTCTCCCAGACCTGCTGCCATACCGCCTCTGGCATTTCCTTCTTCATCAAGACCTGCCTGCTGCATAAGCATTCCTCTTCTGGTAACAATGTCTATGCCTTTGGCTATATCGTCAATGGCTCCTGCTGCTGTCAGCGCTGAGTATTCTCCCAGACTGAAGCCCGCGAAAGCTGTAACTTCAATTTTGTCCGCAAGGTCCTGCTTATCCAGCTCCGCCATGAAGGCCTCATATGCCGCCATTGTTGTAGTATATATAGTAGGCTGTGTCACATGAGTCTGTTTAAGTGTTTCCTCATCTCCATCAAAGCACCAGTCCTTTATCTGCTGCCCGGCCATATCGAATACGCCGGCAGCTTCAGGGTAAGCGTCATAAAGGTCTTTGCCCATTCCGCTATACTGTGCGCCCTGCCCTGCAAATACTATTCCTATCTTCATATACTTTCTCCGCCTCCTTAAACATTTCCTCAATAATTTCCGCTGCAGACTGTTCTTTTTTAACAAGTCCTGCTATCTGTCCGGACATTATATTACCGTTATCCGCATCTCCATCTCTTACTGCCGCAGCCAGAGTTCCTGTGCACAGCTGATTGATTTCCTCTTCAGGTGCATTCTGTGATTCCAGAGTAAGGATTTTCTTTGCCAGTTTGTTCTTTATTATTCTCACAGGATGCCCCGTGCTTCTTCCTGTAGCTACTGTAGAGGAATCCTTAGCTTTGATTATAGCATCCTTATAGCCCTGTGCCACTATGCACTCGTTTGCTACAAGGAATCTGGTTCCTACCTGAACACCTCTGGCGCCCAGCATGTATGCGGCAGCTACTCCTCTGCCGTCAGCTATTCCTCCTGCAGCAATTACAGGAATGTCCACAGCATCCGCCATCTGCGGAACCAGCGCCATAGTTGTGGTTTCTCCAATATGGCCGCCAGCTTCTGTACCTTCTGCTACTACAGCATCAGCTCCAGCTCTGGCAACTCTCATAGCAAGAGCTACATTGGCAACAACCGGAATCACCTTGATGCCGTATTCTTTCATCCTGGCTATGTATTTGCCCGGGTTTCCTGCTCCGGTGGTCACTACAGGAACCTTTTCCTCACATACCACCTGTATCAGTTCTTCCACATTATCAGCCAGCAGCATGATATTTACACCAAAAGGTTTATCTGTCATCTCTCGTGTCTTTTTTATCTCTTCCCTCAGCCATTCAGCAGACTGACCGCCTGCTGCGATAATCCCGAGTCCGCCGCCGTTGCTTACTGCCGCAGCCAGGTTACATTCGGCAATTCTGGCCATAGCACCCTGGATAATCGGATATTCAGTACCTAAAATTTCACAAACGTTTACCATATTTCCCTCCTGTCTTAATAAGCTGGAAAGCTAAAATTATCATTTACCATTCAATTATGGCTCCCGCCGCGCAAAGTCCGCCGCCAAAACCCATTACTGCTATTATATCACCTTTTTTAAGTTTTCCGCTACTCTGTAAATCATAAAGTGCCATAGGAACTGTAGCTGAAGACACATTAGCGCTTTCTTTGATGCTTATCTGGAACTTATCCAGCGGCTGTCCCAGTTTCTGGGCTGCTGCGTGGATTATTCTGCCATTTGCCTGATGGGGAACAAACCAGTCCACATCGTCAAGTGTAAGTCCGACTTTTTCCAGTGCACCTGTGGTAACCTCTTCAATTGCGTTCACAGCAAATTTAAAAACAGCTCTGCCCCTCATGCTCAGCGGACGTGGAGTCAGATCATCTTCCCAGAACGGTGGATTCACATAATTCGCCTTGCATTTCATAACTTCGTTCTCATCATCATAGTTCCTGATATATGTGCTTATAATACCTCTCTCACCCGGAGTATTTTCCAGTACTGCAGCACCTGCGCCATCTCCAAAAAGAATGCACGTTCCTCTGTCTACCCAGTTGGTGATCCTCGTCATCCTCTCTGTTCCTATTACAAGGGCCCTATTCATACCGTTGGTCACCGATCCTCCTGCTGCGCTTCCTTTCATCAGTGATTCGGCTATCCACAGGGCATATACAAAACCGCTGCATGCTGCATTTATATCAAAAGCTACAGCGTTAGGCAGTTTAACGGCCTTCTTCACCTGTGCTGCCATACTCGGCGTGATATCATCAGGAGTAACAGTAGCAACGATAACAAGATCAATCGATTCTTTATCAATACCTTCCAGAGCCTCCTCAGCTGCTGCAGCCGCCATGTCAAGGGATTTCTCTGTTGTAGCCACATGCCTCTGAGCTATCCCTGTCCGTTCAATGATCCACTCGTTATCCGTATCAATATACTGCGACATCTCATCGTTTGTCACAACTCTTTCGGGGAGGTTCTTACCTACTCCTATGATTCTTATTCCCAAATTTTTACCTCCAAAAATATTTCGTATATCAAATACTTTGATTATCAAAGTATTTTTCTATATGATACGCGTTAATTTTCATAAAGTCAATAATATTTATTAAATCTTCTTGTAAATATCACAAAGCACTTCGCCGCATGTACGAAGTGCTTATAATCTCTAGAGCTTGTTATGCTGTATTTTACCGCTGATGGTCTTTGGCAGTTCATCTCTGAACTCAATTATTTTCGGGCATTTGTATGATGCCATCTTACGTCGGGCATATTTCTGTATTTCTTTTTTCAGTTCGTCTGTTCCCTCTGTACCATCTACCAGCACGATGCAGGCTTTGATCATTTTACCCCTGAGTCTGCCTTCAACTGCCGTGACTCCGCACTCAAGGACATAAGGCAGCTCCATAAGAATACTTTCTATCTCAAAGGGTCCTATTCTGTATCCGGCGGACTTGATCACATCATCGTTTCGACCGACATACCAGAAGTAGCCATCCTCATCTCTTGTTGCAAGATCTCCCGTATGATACAAACCGTCATGCCATGCTTCCGCAGTCAGTTCATCATTACCATAGTACCCCATAAACAGACCTGCCGGTCTTGCTTTCCCTGTACGAACCACTATTTCTCCTGTTTCCCCTGGTTTTACCGGTCTGCCTTTACTGTCAACAATATCAATATCATATGCCGGTGATGCTTTTCCCATCGAACCTGGTTTCGGAACATCTCCCTTGAGGGTGCCTATTGTCAGGGTTGTCTCTGTCTGCCCGAAAGCTTCATGAAGAAGGAGACCGGTTTTTTCTCTGAACAGATTGAAAACTTCCGGATTCAGAGCTTCCCCTGCTGTGGTCGCATGCTTCAGGCTGCTGAGATCGTATTTTGAAAAGTCTTTTCTTATCAGCATTCTGTATGCTGTAGGAGGTGCACAGAATGTGGTAATTCTGTGGCTTTCTATCATTTCCAGCATTTCTCCGGCTTCAAAGCTGTCCATATCATATGTAAAAACCGCCGCTTCGCAGAGCCACTTGCCATATATTTTACCCCAGAGTGCTTTCCCCCAGCCTGTATCCGAAATAGTGAAGTGCAGTCCCTCAGGATCCACCTGATGCCAGTATTTCGCAGTAATAAAATGTCCCAGAGGATATCTGAAATCGTGAGTCACAATCTTGGGGTACCCGGTTGTTCCCGACGTAAAAAACATGATTGAAGGATCATCTCCTCCTGCATACACTTCAGGGGTGAAGCTGCTGTCAAATTCATATACCGCTCTGTTCAGTGAATTCCATCCGTTTCTTTTACCCCTGACAATTATTTTAATGATTTCTCTATCCATATTTTCAGCAGCCAGGTCCACCTGATACGCCACATCATCATCAGCTGTACATACTATTGCTTTGACATCGACTGCTTTGAATCTATACTCATAATCTCTCTGTTTAAGCAGATTGGTGGTCGGTATTACAACTGCCCCTATTTTGTGAAGTGCCAGAATGGCAAACCAGAAATGATAATGCCTTTTGAGCACCAGCATTACCTTGTCACCTTTTCCTATTCCTAATGATTGAAAATACGCTGCAATTTTTGAAGAATAACTGCTCATATCTCCAAATGTCAGCTCACGCTTTCTCTTATTCTTGGCAATATGAACCATGGCAACCTTTTCGGGATTTTTATCTGCCAGTCTGTCCACAACATCATAGGCGAAATTAAAATTCTCTGTATTCTTGAATTGAATTGCTTCTAAAGCTCCTTTGCTGTCTTCCTGAACCTCTACATAATGTTCATACACCCATTCCTTTTCCTTTGTCATCATCGTGACCTCCCTCTGGCGACAGGATCTCCAGCAGTTCTTCAGGTCTTCCAATGATATGATCCGGTGCATCATCTCCCAGAGATTCCTTCGTTTCTCCCTGCAGAGCAAAGCTCCATGCTACCAGGACCGATTCAACTTCTGCATTTCTGGCACACTTGATATCAAACAACGTGTCCCCAAGCATGACAGCATTCTCCGGTTCCGAGCCAAGTTTCTCAAGAGCAATCAGTACCGGCTCCGGATCAGGTTTATGTCTGTCCGTATCTTCCGGAGTCACTATTTCATCAAAATACTCTTTTAATCCGTATTTTTCAAGCCCCTGTACAGTGGTATTATACAGTCTTGATGTTACAAGCCCTGTTTTATAACCATGTTCTTTGAGAACTGCCAGAAGCTCTTTCATTCCCGGAAACAGCGTTATCAGTTCCCTGAAATGATCGCGCTGATAACTCCTGTATATTTCTATTGATTCCTCTACAGGAACCTCAGGGAAAAACCTGCTGATTGTAATATCCAGCGGTTCTCCAAAAGTCTTCTTCAATTCATCTTCATCAGCTTCTCTGTTTTCAAGTGACCTGAAAGTGTACTGCCATGATTTAAGAATGACATCATTGGTATCCATGATTGTTCCGTCAAAGTCAAACAGTATCGTATCCTTTTTTTTCATGTACTTCTCCTTCTATTTTTCTTCCCGGAACACTCTGTCAGATCCATTATCAATTTTTTGCATTATATGATAGCATTTTATGTTATCATATTTTTGCATTATATAATAGCATATCCGCATTGTCAATATACCGGCAGGTTATTTCATATATTTTCCATACACATATTGACTTTTTCCGGGAGTATATTTTCCTTGTCCGCTTCTAATAATATCACATCATACCGGATGTGTACAAACGAGAAAGACCCGGGGTTCCTGAGAACCTCGGGTCTGACTCGGTGTATAAAAATGATTTTAGAGATTTTCGATTGTTATGTAATTAGAATCCTCCGAACATGGAGAGCATTACCGATGCCGCAACTCCTGAGCCGATTACACCTGCCACATTTGGTCCCATGGCATGCATCAGCAGGAAATTCGAAGGATTGGCTTTCTGACCTTCCTTCTGTGATACACGGGCTGCCATCGGAACGGCAGAAACTCCTGCTGAACCGATGAGAGGATTGATTTTACCACCTGTAAGCACATTCATCAGCTTGGCGATAAGCACTCCGCCTGCAGTACCCACTGCAAATGCACATATACCGAGTACTACAATCTTAAGAGTTGAAGCTGTAATAAATGTCGAACCTGTAGCTGAAGCGCCTACACATGTTCCCAGAATTATTACCAGGATATTCATCAGTGCATTTGAAGCTGTATCCGAAAGTCTTGCTGTTCTGCCGCATTCCTTGAACAGATTGCCCAGCATCAGCATTCCAACCAGCGGTGCAGCTGATGGAAGCAGCAATACTACTACTACTGTAACAGCGATAGGGAACAGAATCTTCTCCCTCTGAGATACCACTCTCAGCTGTTCCATTTTGATTTTTCTTTCTTTTTCTGTTGTCAGCAGCTTCATGATAGGCGGCTGGATTACCGGCACCAGTGCCATGTATGAATATGCAGCTACCGCTATAGGACCCAGCAGATGATC
This sequence comes from Lentihominibacter sp., assembly GCA_051882895.1. Lineage (GTDB taxonomy): Bacteria > Bacillota > Clostridia > Peptostreptococcales > Anaerovoracaceae > Lentihominibacter. The sequence goes on along the minus strand of JBJESR010000172.1, from coordinate 14,707 downwards.
TGCCAGCTTGCCTGTGAGATATATTGCCGTAGGGCCGTCAGCACCTCCGATAATACCGATGGAAGCAGCTTCCTGTGCATTGAACCCGAGAATGATGGCTGCAAAGAACGCGAAGAATATTCCCAGCTGTGCTGCAGCACCCATTACAAGGGATTTAGGATTTGCAATCAGTGGACCGAAGTCAGTCATAGCACCGACACCAAGGAATATCAGCGAAGGCAGAACCGGCTTCAACGTGTAGAAAATCGTCAGCAGCCCGGCGTCCGTAAGCTGATTGGAATTGGTGATGCCTTCGTGAGCTATCTCTTCAATAAACATACCCGTGACAGGAAGGTTTGAAAGCAGCATTCCGAAAGCAATCGGTACAAGCAGCAATGGCTCGAATCCATGTTTGATCGCAAGATACAGGAAAACGAATGATACTATGATCATGATTCCGTTCTGATAGGTAAAATTGGCAATTCCGGTATCACTCCAGAGGTTTGCCAATGCATCTATTATGGCTCCCATGGTTTTGTCTCTCCTTTTCTATAAATGACATTGAGATGCACCTTTCGCATCATCGCTAAAATATTAACATATATATTTTTTCAATACAAGTGTGTATTTTTATAAATACTGTATACAACGGAGAACATTATTACAACTTCATGGTAAGCCCTATTTTCTGCTTATCATAGTCTATTTTTATTATTTTAACCTTTACTGTATCGCCCACAGACACTACATCCATCGGGTGTTTTATATACCTGCTGCTCATCTCTGATATATGTACAAGTCCATCGTTTTTCACACCGATATCTACAAAGGCTCCGAAATCAACAACATTTCTTACAGTCCCCTCAAGTTCCATGTCGATTTTAAGGTCTTCAAATGATTTCACATCATTTCTGAACACCACAGGCGGGGCATCCTCACGCGGATCTCTGCCCGGCTTTTTCATTTCTGCAATTATGTCTGTAAGGGTAGGTACTCCCACTTCCAGCTCTTCTGCCATTTTAGCCACAGCCTTTTTCATGTTACGTACAGGCTTCTCTTCTTTCTTCGCCAGATCAGCCAGTGCTGCCAGCCCTTTTGCTCTTGTCTTAAGCTGTTTCGGTTTTTCTTCTTCCCCGTATGCCTCCCATATCCTGTCATCTATATCCGGTATGCCACCATGCTGCAGATCGGAAGCCTGTATCCCGAGTTTACTGAACATTGCTTCAGCAACGCCGTAGGATTCCGGATGCACCGATGTTCCGTCCAGCGGATTTATTCCATCAGATATTCTGATAAATCCTGCACACTGATTAAACGTTTTCTCGCCCAGCTTGGATACTTTCTTTAATTCTTTTCTCTCTTTGAAAACACCGTTTTCTTCTCTGTAAGCCACAATATTTCTGGCTATTCCCATATTGATACCTGCAACATGAGCAAGCAGTGAAGGTGATGCTGTATTCAGTTCAACACCAACCCTGTTCACACAGTCCTCTACGACGTTATCCAGTGCATTTTCCAGCAGACCCTGATTAATATCATGCTGATACTGTCCGACGCCAATGCTTTTAATAGGTATTTTTACCAGCTCTGCCAGAGGATCCTGCAGTCTTCTTCCCAGTGACATGGCACCTCTTACCGTAACATCCAGATCAGGATATTCTTCAGTTGCAAGCTTTGATGCCGAATATACCGAAGCTCCCGCTTCATTGACTATTGTATAACTGATATCCAGTCCCGACTTTCTGATGAAATCAGCAACAACTTCTTCTGTTTCCCTTGAAGCAGTCCCGTTACCGATAACAATGGTATTGATCCTGAATTTATCTGCAAGCTTCTTTAATACAGCTTCAGTTCCTTTAATATCATTTTTAGGTTCTGTCGGGTAAACAGTAGTATAGGCCAGCAGTTTGCCGGTCTCGTTGAGCACCGCAACCTTGCAGCCTGTCCTGTAGCCTGGATCTATACTTATAATCCGTGCGCCTTTTACCGGCGGCACCATGAGCAGCTTCTCCGTATTTCTGGCGAATACCTTCACAGCTTCCGCCTCGGCTCTCTCCGTAAGCATATTTCTCATTTCACGTTCAGCAGAAGGTGCCATAAGTCTTTTGTACGCATCTGCTATCGTGGCCTGCAGCAGTGGTGTGAAAACAGATTTTTCATTTTTTATCACACTGTCAGCTATAAGTGATTCCATCATCTCACTGTCTGTCAGCACTTTTACTTTGAGCTTTTTCTCCTTCTCTCCTCTGTTTATCGCCAGCACTCTGTGATTTGGAATTCTGCTTATCCCTTCACTGTGATCATAATACATTTCATAAACAGTTTTTTCTTCGGGATCGGATGCTTCAGTATTTATCACTCCTGTTTCCTGCGTTTTCTCTCTTATTGCAGCAGTAAGCTCCGGATCATCTGAAATCATTTCTGCTATGATATCACAGGCTCCCTGCAATGCAGCCGACGTATTTTCGACACCCTTTTCAGCAGATACGAAATCTGATGCTGTTTCTTCAGGTGAACCGCTCTCGATTTCCTGAGCAGCTATAATCTGAGCCAGCGGCTCAAGACCTTTTTCTTTTGCTTTAGATGCTCTGGTTGCTTTCTTTTTCTTATATGGTTTATAAAGGTCCTCAACTCTCTGCAGAACCTCAGCTTCCCTGATCTGTGCTTCAAGTTCTCCGGTAAGCTTTCCCTGTTCATCAATCAGCCTGATTACTTCTTCTTTTCTTTCATCGAGATTCCTGAGGTAAGTAAGTCTTTCATCAAGATCCCTCAGCACTACGTCACTCAGTCCCCCGGTGGCCTCTTTTCTGTATCTGGCTATAAAAGGTATCGTATTTCCCTCATCAATCAGATTAATCGTCTGTTCTACCTGTGATGTTCTGAGTTGAAACTCTTTCGCAAGCACTTCTGTTATGTTCATCCGGTTTACTCCTTCTGTTTCAGTTTCTCATTTATGAAATAATCCAGATCTCCGTCCATCACTGCATTGACATTGCCGACCTCGGCACCGGTCCTGTGATCTTTAACCATAGTATACGGATGAAAAACATACGATCTGATCTGACTTCCCCATGTTATCTGGCTATAGTCGCCTTTAAGCTCATCCAGGTTCTCTTTGTGTTCCTGCTCTTTCAGTTCAACCAGCTTTGACATCAGCAGCTTCATGGCAGTTTCACGGTTCTGATGCTGAGATCGCTCATTCTGGCAGGTGACTACGATATTAGTAGGAATATGAGTAATCCTGATTGCCGAGTCTGTCTTATTTACATGCTGTCCGCCTGCCCCGCTTGAGCGATAAGTATCTATCCTCAAATCCTCGGGATTTATCTCAACACTGATATCTTCATCTATTTCAGGTATCACATCAAGCGATGCGAAGGATGTATGCCTTCTTCCTGAAGAATCAAAAGGTGATATCCTTACTATCCTGTGTACACCCTTCTCGTTCTTAAGATATCCATAGGCATTCTCTCCCTCCACAAGAAGAGTAGCACTCTTTATTCCGCCTTCAGTGTCATCCTGCATATCTATGAGTCTGGCTTTGTAGCCTTTTTTCTCGCACCATCTCGTGTACATCCTGAAAAGCATTTCCGCCCAGTCCTGAGCATCTGTTCCGCCGGATCCCGCATGCACCGAAATAATTGCATTGTTTTTATCATATTTACCGTTAAGCAGCGTTCTCAGACGCAGCTGCTCCAGATCTCCCTCAAGCCTGACAAAGGTCTCCTCTGCTTCCGAGGCTAATGCATCGTCCTCCCCTTCCTCTGCCATATCCATCATAAGCTCCAGATCCTCAAGTGTGCTTCTGTACCGATCGAGTTCTGTCAGTTTATCTTCCAGAGACTTCTTCTCCTTCATAATCTTCTGCGCATTTTCCGGATCATTCCAGAAACCTTCTTCTGTAGTCTGTGCTTCCAGTTTATCGAGTTTCGCCTTCATCCCTGATGGATCAAGGGCATCAGATGATTCCTGAAGCGATGTCTTAAGCTCAGGTATCTGTATCCTGATCTGATCAAGCTGGATCATTTCTTCACTTCCTTTATTATTTATCCTTCACCTGTAACTGCCATATGCAGCTGACCGGCTATATTGCTTAGGCATTTCTGCCGCAGCAATGCTTATATTTCTTGCCGCTGCCGCATGGGCACGGATCATTTCTTCCTATTTTCGGGGCATCCCTTCTGACAGGCTCCTGTTTACGTTCTCTTTCAGGAACTGCTGTCTGCTGCGGCATTTCACCACCGCCTGCACCAGGTATATCTTCATCGTGATATTCATCCTTCCTGCCCTCACCTGTTCCAAGGATGTTCTTTCTCTCAGTTCTTGTTTCAACGGTGACATTATAGCAGAATTTAACGAATTCCTCTTTAATAGAGTTTATCATCAGCTCAAACATATCAAAGCCTTCCTGTGCATATGCTGCCGCCGGATCCTGTCCTCCGAGACCTCTGAGACCGATACCGCTCTTGAGCTGGTCCATAGCGTCAATATGATCCATCCATTTGTTGTCTACAACTCTGATGAGTATCATTCTTTCAACTTCACGCAGCTTGTCGATGCCGATTTCCTCTTCTTTGTCCTGATAAAGCTTTTCGAAATCGTCGTACAGTTTTTCTTTGAGCTTTTCCTCATCCAGTCCATGCATCTCGTCTTCTGTGAAAGAGATATCACTGAATTTAGGAGTTATCCTCCTCAGACCTTTATTGATGGTTTCAAAATCCCATTCTTCAGGAAATCTGGATGCGATAACCACAGGGTCAACAACTTCATCTATCAGCTGATGTGTCATTGATACCAGATCTTCTCTAAGGTCTTCACCGAACAGTACTTTCTTTCGTTCCCCGTAAATTATCTCACGCTGCTTGTTCATTACATTATCGTACTGGAGAACATATTTTCTGATTCCGAAGTTCCGGCCTTCGACCTTTTTCTGGGCATTTTCTATCTGCTTCGTTATCATTCCTGCTTCAATGGCTTCATCCTCTGCCACACCAAGCTTCTGGACTATATTCTGCATTCTTTCGCCGCCGAAGAGTCTCATAAGTTCATCTTCCATGGAAATGCAGAACTGTGTTCTTCCCGGATCTCCCTGTCTTCCTGAACGGCCTCGCAGCTGATTGTCTATACGTCTTGATTCATGTCTTTCTGTACCTACAATGCAGAGGCCTCCCAGTTCACGTACCTTTTCCTGTTCTTCTTTTCTTTCTTCCTTGTATTTCGAATGCAGTCTCTGGAATTCCTCTCTTGCCTTGTTGAGCTCAGGATCATCGCTCTGCACAAAGCTTGTTGCGAAAGCTATAGTCTCGCTGTCATATCCATTCGCTGCCATTTCCCTCTTGGCTTCAAATTCAGGATTTCCGCCCAGGATGATATCCGTACCTCTACCGGCCATATTGGTTGCGATAGTAATTGCACCGAGACGGCCTGCCTCTGCGATTATCTGGGCCTCCTTCTCATGGTGCTTGGCATTCAGCACATTAAAGTTTTTGATGCCCCGTTTTCTCAATGCATTTGCAATTATCTCAGATTTCTCAATGGATACAGTACCGACAAGAACAGGCTGTCCTGTCTTATGGGCTTCTTCGACCGTATCCACAATCGATTTGTATTTTCCTTTTTCTGTAGCATATACCGCATCCTGCATGTCGTCTCTCACAACAGGTTTATTTGTAGGTATTACTACAACATCCATATTATAAATATCTCTGAATTCACTCTCTTCAGTCTTGGCTGTACCTGTCATTCCGGCAAGCTTCTGATACATTCTGAAGTAATTCTGTAAAGTGATCGTAGCCAGCGTTTTGGATTCCGAGCGCACAAGGACATTCTCTTTGGCTTCGATAGCCTGATGCAGTCCGTCGCTGTAACGTCTTCCGAACATCAGTCTTCCTGTGAATTCGTCAACTATAACAACCTCACCGTCTTTAATAATATAGTCAACATCACGCTTCATCATGTTTCTGGCCTTAAGAGCCTGCAGAACGTGATGGTTTATCTCCATATTCTCGGGATCAGAAAAATTATCAACTCCGAAATACTGTTCACACTTGGCAACACCTTCATCTGTTAGGGCGATCTGTTTATCTTTCTCCTCAATGGTGAAATCTTCTTCCACTCTCAGAGTTCTGACAAATCCGTCTGCTTTCTTATACATATCAGTGGATTTATCACCCCTGCCTGAAATAATGAGCGGTGTTCGGGCTTCATCTATAAGAATTGAGTCAACCTCGTCTATGATGGCATAATTGAGTTCTCTCTGCATCATATCTTCTTTGTAGATTACCATGTTATCTCTGAGATAATCAAATCCGTATTCATTATTGGTTCCGTATGTGATATCCGCCTGATAGGCAGCTCTCCTCTCTTCTTCACTGATTCCATGAATTACACATCCAACTGAAAGTCCCAGGAAGGTATAGAGTTTGCCCATCCATTCCATATCTCGCTTTGCCAGATAATCATTGACTGTAACGATATGAACACCCTTACCTTCGAGGGCATTGAGATATGCCGGAAGTGTAGCGACGAGAGTTTTACCTTCACCGGTTTTCATTTCTGAGATTCTGCCCTGATGAAGCACTATGCCTCCAATTACCTGCACATAGAAATGCTTCATGCCCAGGCTTCTCCACGCACCCTCTCTGCATACGGCAAATGCTTCCGGCAGTATATCGTCAAGAGTCTCACCTTCTTTGATCCTCTCTTTGAACTCTGCCGTTTTGCCTCGCAGTTCTTCATCTGTAAGCTGCTGCATCTGCTCATCATATGCCATAACCTTATCGGCAATTTTTGATACTTTTTTTACTTCTTTTTCATTAAGGTCACCGAATATTTTTTCTAATAAACCCATTTATCTTTCCCCTTTCCTGGAATTCTCTTCTTCAATTTCTTCTACCGCCAGATTTATTTCCAGCGCCTTTCTGCTGTCGGCCTTGGTAACTCTGACTTTCAGCTTTTTGTTCTCAATTACAGTTTCAAATTTATCGTTTCTCTGCGGAAGCTTGTCCAGCTCCATTACGACCCATCCATTGACAGTAACAACATCAGGGACTTCCTCAAGTTCAAAATAGTCAAATACTTTATTGATATTGGCACTGCATTTGACCCTGAAGCTCCCGTTCTGCAGAGGCATTATGTCCTTGGATATAACAGCATCATGCTCATCAAATATCTCGCCTACGAGTTCTTCTATTATATCCTCCATGGTCACAAGACCCTCTGTACCACCGTATTCGTCTATCACTATAGCCATGTGTATTTTGAGATGCTGCATCTTCCTGAGGAGATCAGATATTTTCATAACTGTACCCACGAATACTACCGGAACCACATAATCACTTATGCTCTTGCCGGTACCTGCTATATAGTTATGAAAATCCTTCTGATTGAGCACCCCGATTATCTTGTCGATATCTTCTTCATACACCGGAAGCCTTGAAAGTCCTGTCTGCCTGAATATTTCAGCCACTTCATCTTCCGGGCATTCAATGTCAATTGCCTTCATTTCAGGACGCGGCGTCATGACATCCTCTGCATTCAGATCATAGAATTCAATGGCATTCTGCAGCAGTTCACTCTGAGTCTCATCAATTCCCCCGACTTCTTCTGCTTCTTCAACCATAGTGAGTATCTCATCACCGGTAATTGTATTATCAGTGTCCAGCCTGAATATTTTAGCAACTAATTGTTTCCATTTTGTGAAGATAAAGTTAACAGGTGTTAAAATCGTCATCAGAATTTTTATGAAAGGGGCCACTGCCATGGCAAACCCCTCCGGCTTTTCTTTTGCGATGTTCTTTGGTGTTATTTCACCGAATATCAGTACGATTACAGTAATCACCACTGTTGCCACCGTTGCACCGTACGATCCGAACAGTTCTATAAACAGTACGGTAGCTATAGAAGTCATCCCGATATTCACGATATTGTTTCCTATCAGAATCGTGGTAAGCAGCTTATCGTATTTTTCTGACAGAACAAGAACTCGTTCAGCTTTTTTATCTCCATCACCGGCCATGTTCTTGAGCTTTATCCTGTTAGCTGATGTAAATGCCGTCTCTGTCGCCGAAAAATACGCAGAGCAGATTATCAGAATAATAATGGCAATAATGTCGGCGGTCATACCGCTACCCATAAAAAACATTCCTCCAGTCCATGTAAAGCGTTTGAAAGCCTAATAATCTAATATAATAGTATACATGATTTGATTTCAAAATGAAATACGAATTATAACAAATAGAATGTGAATTATCATTCATATTTCTGAAATACACTCAAAAACCCGGGTGGTGACCGGGTTTTTGAGGTTACTTATTCAGTTAAGGAGGCGATTAAGCTTCCATAGCTTTTTCTGCAGCTTCCTTCTCAGCTTTTCTTTCCTCAAGTATTTTCTGATACTCTTCATCCGTCATCTCTTCCATTGATATTCCGGAAAATCCATAAAAGATTGATACAAGAGGGTTAACCCAGTTAAGTACTGCAAACGGTGCATATCCACCTGCGCCCCACTGAGGGCACTTGAGGAAACTGCTCATTGTTGCTCCGCAGGTGTTCCACGGTATAAAGTTTGAAGTAAGAGTACCCGAATCCTCCAGACACCTTGAAAGATTTTTTGCCTTAAGCTTTCTGTCTTCAAAAGCTTCCTTATACATTCTTCCAGGCAGTATGATTGCAAGATACTGGTCTGAACAGAGCGCATTGACAATAATACATGAAAAGATAGTAACTGTTACAAGGCCTCCTCTGGTTCCCCTTGCCAGTTTCAGCAGAGCCCCGGATATTGTTCCCATTATTCCGGTGCAGTCAACTATACCGCCGAATACCATCGCACACATTATCAGAGAAATCGTCCACATCATTCCCTGCATTCCGCCATTGGAAAGGAGCCCTCCAACCTCCTGCAGAACTGCCGGTGCATCTTCAGGAACAGATGCTTCAAATCCATAATTCAGAAGAGAAGGCACTGATTTTAAAGTCAGACCCGTATGTGATGTCTGCATAGCCATAAAAGGTACTCCGAGAACAACTCCACCTATAAGAGATGGAAGAGCCGGGAATTTCATGGCAACAGCCACGATTACAAACACCGGAGGAATAAGATACAGTATTCCCACATCAAAGCTGTCACTGATGAATCCCAGTATTATATCAATTGTTTCTGTATCTGCATTGCCCGAATGATCTCCGAAGAATCCCAGGATAAGATAAACGATAAGAGCAATGCACAGCGACGGGCCTGTAGTCCAGATCATATGCTTGATGTGGTCAAACAGATTTGAACCTGCAACTGCAGGTGCCAGATTGGTCGTATCCGAAAGAGGAGACATTTTATCTCCGAAATATGCTCCTGATACAACAGCTCCTGCCGTCATGTACACAGGAAATCCAAGAGCTGTACCCACACCGATCAGGGCAACACCCATTGAACCTGCTGTTGACCAGGAAGAACCTGTGGCCAGCGAAACTATGCAGCACAGAAGACATGCTGTAAACAGGAAGATAGAAGGTGCGATAACTTTAATGCCATAATACATCATAGAAGGTATAACTCCGCCGACAAGCCAGGAAGCCAGCATCAGACCTACGACAGCGAGTATCAGCATTGCCTGCATTGATCTGTTTATTGCTGCCAGGATGCCCTGTTCCATCACCTGCCATTTCCATCCGTTGAACGATGCGATAACAGCTGCGAAAGCTCCTGCCAGGATCAGAGCCACATGACCTTCTGCGGCATCAGTGTCGATCATAATACCCCAGAACAGCAGCAGCAGAAGCACTACCATTACGAGAAGACACTGCCACATAGGAATCTTCTTACCCATAATAAATTCCTCCTTGCATAAAATGTGAAATAAAAGGAAACAATAAAATACACTTCACATAATATGTATCCGCAAAATTCTTAACAATCGGGTAAAAGTACTATTTTCACTGTACCTTCCCGTCTAGCACTCAGGTACTACCCCATTTCAGCCCGGTCTGTTTTTTTAATACTTTTATAGTTAAGCATTTACTACTCTATGTCTAGTTACCCTCTCACTTATTTCTGATATTCTTTTTATAAGCTCAATTAATGCAGATTATATACTTATATGATTCAGGAGGTAGACTGTCATGGATGTAAGCAATTTAAGTTATCTCGTAGGGAAAGAGCACGAGGAGGAGGCCAGAGCTATTATTGAACAGAACGAAGGATTACTTCAGAAGGTCAGGTTCAGAAACCCGAAAATCACACTGATTCTGTCAATCGTTCTGGGGATTCTGGCAATAGACAGACTGTATCAGTCAGGGGTTAAAGTATTTCTGTGCAAGCTGGCTATGCTTCTTCTGACATTCGGGGTATGGTGGCTGGTTGACATCGGGTACAGCATCCGATTTACTCAGGAAAGAAACTATGAAGAAATTAAAAAAATGGCATCGGCTGCTTAGCTGATGCCATTTCATATGATTATTCTGTTTTATCTGTATCTCCATTTATAATGCAGATAACACCTACTCTGTTTTTAACTTCCAGCTTTCTGAAAATATTATAAATATGTGTCTTGACCGTGCTTTCTGACAGAAAGAGAGTTTCGGCAATCTCCTTGTTGCTCATTCCTGCATAGATAAGCTCCATAAGTTCTCTTTCCCTGGGAGTAAGCTTATACTGTTCACACACATCGTTTATCCGATCCTTTAATGTACGTCTGTCCGACACCCCCTCCTCATCTCTGTCAAGCACAGTGATAAAGGTTTTATGATATGCAAAAAACAGCGAACCGGCATTAATAATAAGCCAGAAAACAATCGTCAGATCAAGAGGCTCTCTGATAAACCTGCTGTTCCCCCAGTACACAGAGGTCTCTCCCCAGAAATACGATATGTAGTTCCACAGCAGCATTGCTGTCACCAGTATCATATAATACAGTTCTATTTTCATGCCGGCGGCGGCGGCATAAATCACACGGGCAACTGCGGATGCCATGAAGGCTACAATAAGTATCACATCCGTTGCCAGCAGAAGCCATTTCAGCGTATAGAAATGTTCTATCCTGAGGAACACTGTAAGCAGCATCCACATCGCCATATAGAATACGAGATACTTCTTTACCAGACCATCCAGCAGCTTCAGCGCTTCTCTTTCCACGATACGGCTCTGCAGATTAACCCAGAGGAGCATTGTCCCGGCAATTATGCAGTTTCCTATTCTAAGCACCTTCAGATTGCTCAGAACACCTATAACATAGTCACAGTAATAAATAATCATGTCATAGCAGCATATCACAAGCATTCCAGCGAAAAACAGCACGAACGCATTATTCAGAGCATCTTTTTTCTTCCTGCCTGCGAGGAATGCCACCGTCAGTCCGGAAACCCCCAGTAACAGTCCAGCTACATAACATATAAGTATTACCTCATTAACAAACACGCTTTCCTCCTATTTCACGAAGGCATTGTATATCGCCTTGATAGCAGTTTCGAAGTCTTTGTTTTCTACTCCTACGATAATGTTCATTTCACTTGAACCCTGGTCGATCATTCTGACATTCACGCCTGCCTGTGCGAGAGCGGTAAAGAGAGTTGCAGATACACCAAGTCTTGAAGACATTCCCATACCTACAGTTGCAATAAGAGCCATATTATCTGATGTGTCTATATGGTCAGGCTTCAGCATCTGCTGCAGTGACTCCACAATTTCATCAAGACGGCCGTCGATAGCTTTATCCGAAAGCACCGCGGAGACTGTATCTATGCCGCTGGGAATATGTTCGATGGTAATATCATTGTCCTCCAGCACGCCTGCCATTCTTCGGAGGAACCCCTTCTCGTTGCTCAGTCCGGTTTTATATACGTTGACTACCGTGTAGCCCTTGCTTCCTGCTATTCCGCTTATTATCTGCCCGTCTTCAAGCTTGGCAGGTTCTGCTGTTATCATCGTTCCCGGATCTTCAGGTTTATTGGTATTTCTGATATTGATCGGTATGTTTGCTATTCTTGCAGGATAAATTGCATCTTCATGAAGCACTGATGCTCCCATGTATGAAAGCTCTCTCAGTTCTTTATAAGATATACTGCTTATCGGCTTAGGATCTTTGACAATTCTCGGATCCGCCATGAGGAATCCCGATACATCTGTCCAGTTTTCATATACATCAGCTTCCATTGCCCGGGCAATAAGTGCACCGGTAATATCAGAACCTCCTCTGGAGAAAGTCTTCACGTTCCCGTCTATTTTCGCTCCATAGAAACCTGGTACCACAGCTTTCTCATGCTTCGAAAGTTCTTTCCTGATAGTTGTATTGGTGAGATCCTCCATGAATTTACCTTTTTCGTCAAATCTGATCATCGATGCAGCATCTACGAAATCAAATCCCAGAAAGGCTGCAATAAGTCTGGCATTAAGATATTCACCACGACTTGCTATGTAATCTGCTGACGCACCAGCTTCAAGATTTTCCCTGATAACCGAAAATTCAGCATTAAGATCCACATCTACACCAAGATTGACTTTTACCGCCATGAATCTGTCACATATAACCTGAAATATCTGCTGATACGGCAGCTTGTGCTCGATATGTGTCTTACACAGATACAGCAGATCCGTGATCTTGCTGTCTTCGCTGAACCTTTTGCCAGGTGCCGAAACAACAACGTATCTTATGTCCTCATCATCAGCTATAATGTTTTTTATCTTGTTTATCTGTAATGCGTCGGCAACCGATGAGCCACCGAATTTAGCGACCTTGAGTCCCATATTATATCTCCTTTCTCAGTTCTTCAGCCTTATCCGTTCTTTCCCACGGCAGATCGATGTCTGTTCTGCCGAAATGTCCGTATGCAGCAACCTGTCTGTATATAGGCTTTCTCAGATCCAGCTGCCTTATTATGGATGCCGGTCTCAGATCGAAATGTTTCGCTACGATTTCTGCAAGCTTTTCGTCATCAAGCCTGCCTGTTCCGAATGAATCGACAAGAATCGAAACCGGTCTGGCAACACCTATCGCATATGCCAGCTGTATCTCGCATTTATCTGCCAGCCCTGCAGCCACCAGGTTCTTGGCAACATATCTTGCTGCATACGCTGCTGAACGGTCTACCTTCGTAGGGTCTTTGCCGCTGAACGCTCCGCCTCCATGTCTTGCATAGCCCCCGTATGTGTCTACAATTATCTTCCTGCCGGTAAGACCCGAATCGCCATGAGGTCCTCCTATAACGAACCTTCCCGTAGGATTAATAAAATATTTCGTTTCATCATCAAGCAGCTCCGCATCAACAACAGGTTTTATGACATGATTCATCAGATCTTCTCTTATCTGCTCCAGAGTAACGTCGGGATCATGCTGTGTTGAAATAACGATAGTATCAATTCTAGTAACTTTATCATCATCGTATTCCACTGTAACCTGAGTTTTACCGTCAGGTCTGAGATAGGAAAGAGTACCGTCCTTTCTGACCTGAGCAAGTCTTCTGGCGAGTTTGTGTGCCAGCGCGATAGGCATTGGCATAAGCTCCGGAGTCTCATTGCATGCAAACCCGAACATCATTCCCTGATCTCCTGCACCGGTCTCTTCTGAGAGATCCAGTTCATCAGGCAGCTCCCCGTCTTTATATTCCAGTGCTTTATCGACACCCATTGCAATATCCGGAGACTGCTCATCTATTGCGGTCAGTATCGCACACACATTCCCGTCATAACCATATTCGCTTCTGTCATATCCTATGTCACAAATCACTTTCCTGGCTATTTCCTGTATGTCAATATAGCATTCTGTACTTATCTCTCCCATGACCATAGCATAACCGGTGTTGGCAGTGGTTTCCGCTGCAACTCTTCCCATAGGATCTTTCTCAAGAATCGCATCAACAATAGCATCTGAGATCTGGTCACATATTTTATCAGGATGACCCTCAGTCACCGATTCTGATGTGAATAATCGTTTCATTCTTTTACCTCCGTTAATAACACTACATAAAATTAAAGCCCCTTTCTGAAATCAAAAGAGGCACGAGTTTCTGTTATCTTTCCTCATCTTTCAGAATACAATATCCTGTAGGATTTAGCACCTATACCTGTTCTCTCTGATGTATAAAGAGAACAACGCAGGTTGCCGGGCTTCACAGGGCCTATTCCCTCCGCCGCTCTTAATAAGGATTATTATTAAATTCACTATTCTATTATATCTTAATTCACCGCCCTGTCAATAGCTGAAAAATACAAAGTTATGCCCTCTTGTATTTTTTTTTAAATAGGGTATACTCAAGGTAGTATAAAAAAAGAGGTATGTGATTTGACTAAACCAAAACTGACTGTTATAGAAGGCGGCCTTGCCGCTTCAATTGATAAAAGACCGAAATTTTTTCTTTCTGCCTATGTGACAGATACACGTCTTATGGGGGTTCTGGCTGTTCATGCCTTCTGGAAAATCCCCTGCGGTGATGAATTATCCGACTTTCACCAGTTCTTTTACATTGATTGTGAGGAAATGGGGCTTGAAACATATAAAAGCCTCCTTGACAGCGATCCGGCTGAAATTGAAATGGTCGAACAGGCTCTTATCGGCGGGCTGGGCGCATCAAAAATAGAAATTTCCGAAAGACAGCTCATGGGACTGCTGACTTATTACAGAATGTTTAATGAAAAGCACAAACTGCCGCTTCCTGAAAAGTATGAAGAGTATCGTTTTCTCCTTGAGCCTGAAACAGTTCTCACACCGGAAGAAAGCCATATACTGATGAACCTGATCTGCGG
>JBJESR010000171.1:0-11231 GCA_051882895.1 Lentihominibacter sp. | reverse complement strand
CCGCCGAGCTGAGAAAAGTCTGTGAACAGGAGGACACCCTGGATATTCTGACGCCGGTCCTGCAGGGGATAAAACCGAAGCTTGCCGCCGGAGACGCCGGAAGCTTCCCGGGACCTGACGCAATCCTTGAAAGCAGCATACAGGAACAGACTGACACCCTGGAAAAAGGACGCAGAGCGTCGGCGCTTTCCATAAACAGACAGAAAGCGATTCAGAGGACCATAGCCATCCTCGAAAGCTGCCGGGCCGGGCTCATCAGAAACAGCATCACAGAAGGCGGTAAAGCCTTTGAATATATCAGAGAGGAGTTTACCAGGCAGGTGGATCAGCTCAGGACATCGGCAGAGTGGGGAAAAGCTGTTCTTGCCAATGCTTTCGATTTCTGTGAGAGAGCCTTTGAAGCGGAGGACGCGGATGAAAAGCGGGAAATCGTGAAGGCAGGCGGAGATGAGATACTGATCTTCGTAACCGAGCTGACGGTTAACTACTATACAGCCAGATTTATAGGCCACTACGGCTGCGATAAATATTATATGCACAACAAAGAGCTGCAGTTTGCAGAAAGACAGCTGGAAATATCCAGAAGGCTCGATGAGCTGGACTGGGAGATATAGCTGGTGAAAAGCTCCGTATATCCGGCGGGGCGAAGGAGGAAGAGATGAATAAATTCGAAAATGAAAACAGAGAACTGACTGCACAGATAACCCACTGTCTGCCCCTGATTGAAATTGAAAGGGCAGCATATATCAAGGCTGAACGCGGCAGGCTGGCGGCGATCATCGGTACAGGCTACTGGAACAAGGAAATCGAAGATTTCGAGATTTTTCACGGACGCAAGGGAGACGATCTGGCGCTGATAGATGATCGTCCTCATGATCCGTATGGCATCACAATAGAGGAGCTTTACTGGATAACACAGCAGTACAAGAAAATCGAGCGGGTGGGCACTGAAACCTACACTCTGTTTTTCAATATGATGCCGGAGGACAAGAAGCGCATCGGACTGCTGTCTCAGATGTGGCACAAGCTGACTCACTGCCAGCTCTGCACAGAAGAGGAGATCAGACAGCTGGATGAGGGGCATGATGGATTCATCAACGATAAGCTGACCGATCCTGTCAAGGTGATAAACAATATCCAGTACGATAAAGTACCGGACGGCGGGCTGAACGGCGGATACAATTTCAACAACAGCTTTTAAACGAGGAGAGGGTTAATGAAAATAAAAAGAAAAGAAATCGCAGACAGTCGTCTTGCCGTTGAGCTGACGGTGGACAAGGCTGAATTTGACAGAGCTCGCCATACGGCATATATGGACAGCACTGACAGATATCCGGTGATGGGCAAAGCCCCGGGGCTTGCAACCCTTCAGGAGCTGGAAATGACCTACGGACCCGCTGTGCTCTTTGATGAGGCTCTGGCTGATGTTATACCGGGCACTTTTAACAGGTTTCTGGCAGACAATAAGATCAGAATCATGGGGAAACCTCAGGTGGATGACATGAAGTTCACACAGGACGGCGGCGTTGAGTTCAGCGTTAAAGCCGATATGTATCCCGAGGTGCAGCTGGGTCAGTACAGAAATATCGCCGTGCCTTTCAGAAGAAGGGAGCAGCAGCCTGAATTCGAAAAGGCTGTATTACAGAAGGCGTGTGAGAATATGAAGGGGGAGATCCCGCCGCACATGATCGAGCAGAAGCTGGATGCCATAGTGGCGCAGACGAAGATAAACGTGAACAATGATGCTGTGTATCACCTGCTGGCAGATATGCTGGTGCTTCTGGATGAAGCGTACAAGGCAGCAGGAGCGGTACGCCCCAAGGTTCAGGTGAGACGTGAAGCCATGGATCTTATGCTGCAGACCGCATCCTCAGAGCATGAAGCTGACTGGAAGGAATTTTTTCGCCGGCAGATAAAGGCAATGGCACAAAGGTATCACGATCTTCCTGATGATTACGATGCGCAGCTTGACAGGATAATTGCAGACAGGGACAAGACAAAATCCCGGCTTTCGCCTGAAGAACTGACGGAGGAGCTGTTCTCCGCATATCTCGGTTCGCTGGAGCTGACGGAGGAGCAGTGGAGAAATCAGAGAAAGCTGCAGGCGGCAAAAGATGTCTGCCTCGATCTGCTGCTTGATGCAGTTGCCGACGAGGAAAAACTGGACGTGAATGATGATGAGGTGCACAGGTTCATAGAAGATATTGCTGCACAGTGTAATATGGAGCCTGAGGAGGCAGAAGCGAATATAAATAAAGAGCCTCTCATATGGAAGCTCAGACGAGATAAAGCCCTGGCCCTGGTACTTGACAGCGCAGTTACGGACGAAGCCGCAAAAGCTGAGCTGGATGCAGCCCGCGCCGAAGCCGCTAAAGCCAGGCCGGGTGCGGACTGAGTCTATTCTCCGGTCTCCATTGTCACCATGTGCTCTTCGAGAGCATCAATATCACTGAAACGGAGGTAGCCGTCAACCGTATCCACGAGGCCCAGCTCCTTGAGTTCCTTGAGCTTGCGTACCACGGTGACCCTGTTCATGCCGAGAATATCGGCCAGCATCTGCTGGCTCACCTTGCGGTCCAGGACGCAGCTGCCGTCAGGCTGTTTTTTTCCATAATGTACAGCGAAAATCAGGAGCATTTTGCAGATTTTCCAGGACGCGCTCTGGCGGGGTCCCAGTCTGAGGTGCTCCATGGATGACAGGAATTTGGTGGAAAGGGATTCGCATACATCCATGACAACGTCGATATCGTGCTTGAATGCACGTTTCAGGTCGCATTTGTCGATCCGTATCAGCTGGCATTCGTCGAGAGTTTTGAAAAGGACAGGGCACGGTTTGTCAAAGAGGAGACATTCCTCCATGAACATGGAGCCTGGCTCCATGATGTTGTAGACCCGCTGATCCCCTGCATATGAAATCTCGTAGCAGATGACTCTCCCGGATTTTACCACATAGCAGCAGTCCGGCGTATCTTCTACGGCGTTAAGTTCGAAATTCTTCGGATAGGTTCTGCACTCGCCCAGTTTTTCGAGGCGCTGTATACCTCGGGGCAGATACAGCAAATGATACTGGTAATCACTGTCGGTCTGATTGAAATTATCGTTACAGTTCATTTTTCACACCTCCGGTCGAAATGCTGGCTGACCCATGATCAGCTATATAAATTATATCACATCGGGGTTGCTGCCGCATACGTTTTTTAAGGCGGCAGGAGGAGAGCAAAAGAAAGAGGAAAGAAAATGGAAAGAAAGGAAAAGGGAAAGAGTTGACCATGAAATCAGCAGTTATCATAGGCGCCGGGCAGATGGGCCGCGCAGCCGCATCGCTTCTGAATCTCAACAATATCAGGCTGCTGGCTTTCGGAGATAATGATCCGGGCAAATGGGATGATGATTCTGTACCGGTAGTTTCCGTTGAAGCGGCTGTCAGGATGATGCCCGATGAGATCATCATCGGAGTCCTCGGCAGTGATCGTGCATCGGAGCTTGCCGCACAGGTCAGAACACTGGGGTACTGCGGCAGCGTCAGGTTTATCGCGGAGCTTTATCATGATTTTGATATCAGGAGCAGATGTATAAGAAAGCTGGCCGAAAGGATCGATGCTCAGAAAATTCCCGGGGCTGTCGCGGAGCTTGGAGTCTACAGGGGAGATACTGCGTGGCAGCTGAATGAGGCCATGCCGGGAAGGCAGCTTTATCTGTTCGATACCTTTGAAGGGTTCGATGAAGCTGATGTGGCGGCAGAGAAAATGCGTTCCCTTTCCGGTGCACAGACAGGCAGATTTTCGGACACCTCCGAGGAGCTGGTGCTGGGCAGGATGCCGCATCCTGAGAAATGCATCCTGCGCAGGGGATATTTCCCTGAGACTGCAGAAGGCCTGGAAAATGAACGTTATGCATTTGTAAGTCTGGATGCGGATCTTTATCTGCCGACGCTGGCAGGGCTTGAATATTTCTTCCCGCGTCTCAGCGCCGGCGGTGTCATAGTCCTTCATGATTTTGACAACAGTCAGTTTGCCGGTGTGGGAAAAGCAGTTGAAGAGTATGAAGCGCAAAACGGCTCTCTCAGGTCAGTGCCTCTAGGGGACCTCCACGGGAGCCTTGTCATTATAAAATAATATAGTGAAGCAGAAACTGCTC
The DNA here is from genome assembly GCA_051882895.1 of Lentihominibacter sp. Lineage (GTDB taxonomy): Bacteria > Bacillota > Clostridia > Peptostreptococcales > Anaerovoracaceae > Lentihominibacter. Next base: position 7,094 of record JBJESR010000171.1, on the reverse strand, counting down.
CCTGCCGGTAAGACAGGGAGCAGTTCAGCAACCAGCGACATCTGTTTCGCGTCACAAGGACGCGGCGTCGTTTAATAGATAATAAGATTAAGGAGCAGTTAATCTTCGTTCAGGAGTTCAATCGTCTTCCATCTGAGCTGCAGCCGCTGTGTTTCGGCAAGCTCGCGGAGCTCCCGCGCATCATCTGATTCCCCGCCGGAAGCTTCATCAGAGAAGCTTTCAGTTCCTTCATCGAGGAGACACAGAGGCGGGAACAGCACGCACCACCAGTTTTCTCCGCGGCCGTCCCCCAGCGTGATATTGAGGGCTTCATAGTTGCCGGCCGGGAAGGTTATGTCGCCGTAGGTTTTTTCGGGAATGTACCTGACACCCATGGACACATCAGCAGAATAATCATATCCTTCTGATGCGATAATGCCGTCAGCTATTCTTCGAAGCTGTGACTTGCTGTTTTCCAGGAATTCCCTTGTGTCCTCGACGGAATTCAGATCCTCCTGTTTTCCCATATACTCGATGACTGCATCTCTGACCTTGAGCTTCAGAGCCTGATCACCGGCGGTATCGCTGTTGGCGATCACATGAAGCCTGACAATGCCGTCGTGTTCGTTTTCCGCAGCCCCGGCATATGTAAAGAACAGAAGAAATCCCATTATGATCACAAGCGTCAGACATATGACGCATTTTTTTTCGTCCGATAACTTTTTCATTTTCTTCCTCCTATGTATTCTTGTCTGGTAATCCAAGTTTTTACATATAGGAAGATTTTTATACATGTTTAAATGTTTTTTTATGCGGATATGCTATCTCATTATCAGCAGCTTTGTTCCCTCGGCAAGTGGTTTCGCCGGATCCAGATGATTTCTGGAGGCGATAGCGTCAGCATCGCACTTGTAGCGTTTGGCGATATCCCACAGGGTGTCTCTGCTGCCGGTAACGTATACGGCAATTGGAGCGGTGGCAGCAGGTTCATCCGATTCTCTGAAGCATAGATCCGAAACAGTTGAAAAAGTATCTGTGCGGCATATCCATACGCTGATGGCTGTGCTGATGTTGACCTCGATCTGGCGGCTGTTGATTTCGTCGTACCAGAATTCCTTGATCTGGGCATTGACTTCAATGGTGAAATTATCGCCGGAAGCAGGCATTTCAAGAGAGCCTCTCAGAGGCACAGCACTTTGCACTGCAAAAGGAACGTTGTTTTCGTCAAGGGCGAGGATGGTTACAGGAACACTGCCTTCAATGACTATCCTGCCGTTTTCCGAATGGCCGCTGACCTCTGAAATACTGCAGGACCCGCAGATGAGCTGCTCCGGTCTGCTGAGGGAATCGTCGATGTTTATTACTTCCCTTGCTGAGATTTCTCCGCAGACAGTTCCTGTAACAGATGTGACCGGATGGCTCACAAGCTCGAAGCCGATATCCCTGCTTTTGTGATAAGCGTCGCAGACCATGGGAAGCTCGGTGTCGGAGTATCCGCATACAATGGTTTTGACCTGTCCCTGCAGCTGGAATTCATCGCTTCCTGAGATGTTCATTTTAAGGTCGCTTCCTGTGAAGTCGGCAGCTATTCTGCTGACATCCAGATCGCCCTTAACTGGGATGAACTGAGTGAAGTCGGTTTTGTTTTCGAGACGGCACAGTTTCTGCTCACCGGCACTGTCTCCCAGATAGAGGATATTGGAGCTGATGACCGCGTTGATGACCAGTTTGCCGGATGTGATCTGTTTGTGGTTCTCGACGATTCTGATGGATTCCTTGAGAATCTTCACCGGCTCGGGGTCACCATCCTTGATATTTATTTCCTGAGAGATTTCGGTTGTCTCCTCGGCTTCAAAGATCAGATCCGCCGCCTTTACCGAGTCGTGGCGGCAGACAAGCTCCGGGTCCTGGGATTCTCTGAAGACCGGCAGCTCCTGCTGTGATATCTCAGTGACACGAAAGATCAGCTCTCCCCGGGCGATGAACTTTCGCTCATTGATTTTCTCCGCTCTGACAGACCGGATGGATGCGGAGGCTCTGAAGGTGCAGTCGCGGCTGATTCCCCAGCATTTGTCGGTTTTGAACGGGATGGATGACCTGATCACGTCGACAGGGCAGTTGTCACCTGCATCCGGCCGGTACACTGTGTAATATGTGATATCACCTGATATGAAATCATTGGGCTCGTATCTGCTGCCTGCCGGTTTTGATGTATATACACTGGCCTCTGCGAAAAGGATTTCTGCCATATCCGGCATGGTGTCCGGAACCAGCAGTGATTCTTCAAAAGGCAGGATGTATTCGCTTTTTGCGCGGCGGTTACTGATGCTCAGGTTCGTGTACTGGGGCGGCTGCGGCATCGGAGTGGTTCTGGTTCGTGAGCGATGGGCAGGTTTAGGCTGGGTTTCGCGGCCGGCGTCTGTTCGTGTTTCAGGTGCAGGAACCTCTGGCCGCGTATGCGGTTTCACATCAGGCTGTCTGGTTCTGGCGGGCTCAGCCGGTGCTTTCTGAGCTTCCGGCGGTCCGGGAGTTTCGTGAACCTCAGGTGCCGGCATTCCCAGTTCCTCCGGGGATGCCTCCTGGATGTCCACATCCACGTATTTCGGGGTGGTTTCCGGTTCAGAAGCCTGATTGGTATTATCCTGCAGTTTCCCGGTGTTCATATTGGTGACCGGCATATTGTCATAAGGCGATGTTGTCATTTAAAGAACCTCCTTGTATTCACAAAAGTACAGTTTTTCGCTGTTGTATGCACCGCTGGCATGAAACACAGAAAAGGGCAAAGCGAGTTTTGTACTAAATATATTCCGGCATCGGCCCGATTATGCGGAGAAACATGATGAAACATTGAAACTTCAATTTTTGCAGGGTCTGTGGTATTATATTGGGCGAGGAGATATGAAAAATGAGTGAAAACAATAACGTAAATACAAAGAAAACATCCTATCTGATAAAGCGGTTCGTTCCCTATTTCAGAAAATACAGAACAGTGCTGGTGCTTGATCTGTTCTGTGCAACACTGACAACGGTATGTGATATCGTGCTGCCGATCATCATCGGTTTTCTGACAGATGCAGCGGCGACAGATGTGGCTCTGCTGACCTGGAAACTGATAATATCCATCGGTGTTCTCTATCTGGTGCTGAGGATAATAGATCTTTTCGCCAGCTATTATATGTCCAGAGTCGGTCACATCATGGGTGCGAAAATCGAGACGGATATGAGAACCGATCTGTTCAGACATCTTCAGGAGCTTTCATATTCGTACTACACCAACACCAAGATAGGACAGCTGATGGCAAGAATGACCAGCGACCTGTTCGATATCACCGAGTTTGCTCATCACTGCCCGGAGGAATTTTACATAGCGGCACTGAAGATCGGAGTATCCTTCTGCATTCTCTGCACTGTCAATGTTCCCCTCAGCATAATCATTTTCGCTATAATACCCATCATGCTCTACTTTTCCATGCGTATCAACAACCGCATGCGTACAGCTTTCAAAAAACAGCGAAACCAGCTGGGTGAGATCAACGCCAGCGTCGAGGACAGCCTCCTTGGCGTCAACGTGGTGAAATCCTTTGCCAATGAGGAAGTGGAAAGCCGCAAATTTGAGAAGGGCAACCGCAAGTTCCTGGACACCAAAAAAGAAACCTACAAGGTCATGGCTAATTTCCAGAGCGTGACGCGTCTGTTTGACGGAATCATGTATCTGACGGCGACGGTTGCCGGAGCGATTTTCATGATGAAAGGCCTCATTTCTGCCGGAGATTTCGCCACGTACCTGATGTATGTGGTAGTGCTGATTGCGGCTATCAGAAGAGTGGTCGAGTTTACCGAGCAGTTCCAGCGGGGGCTGACGGGTATCGAGCGTTTCATCGAGGTCATGGATGTTGATGCGGAAATCAGGGACATGCCGGGAGCCCCTGAGATGACTGATGTGAAAGGAAATATTGTCTTTGAAAATGTGACCTTCGGTTATTCCGATGATGAGCCGCCGGTACTGAAGGATTTTGATCTGGATATCAGAGCCGGAGAAAACATTGCATTTGTAGGTCCGAGCGGAGCGGGCAAAACGACGCTGTGTAATCTGATACCGAGGTTTTATGATCCCGACTTCGGACGCATCCTTATCGATGGTATCGACATCAGGACAGTAACCAGCGAGTCTCTGAGGAATCAGATAGGTATGGTGCAGCAGGATGTGTATCTGTTCTCGGGAAGTGTCTATGACAATATCGAGTACGGCAGACCCGGTGCGACGAAGGAGGAAATTGTTGCTGCTGCAAAGCTTGCAGGTGCTCATGAGTTCATCAGTCAGCTGCCGGAGGGATACAAGACCTTCGTAGGCGAGCGGGGCGTGCGCCTCAGCGGAGGCCAGAAGCAGAGAATATCGATAGCGAGGGTTTTTCTCAAGAATCCGCCGATACTTATTCTCGATGAAGCAACTTCCGCTCTTGACAACGAAAGTGAACACATCGTGCAGGAATCCCTGGAGCGTCTTACTGCAGGCAGAACCACTCTCACTATCGCCCACAGACTGACTACTATCAGGAATGCTGAAACTATCGTGGTTCTGACAGAAGAGGGTATTGCCGAGAAGGGCAGCCACGAGGAGCTGATGGCCCGCGGCGGACTGTATGCAAGATTATATAAAATGTACGAGGACAAGGAAAAAGGTGAGTAATCTGATCACGAAATGGTCTGAATTGAAGCCTGCAATCCTTGAAAAAAAGGTAACATTTCATTGAAATAAATGAAATGTTACCATAAAAAATACTTTCCCCGCAATCGGGTGCTATTTCCAGGCTCCGTCTTTGTAGCCCTTGCCTGTGATGGATTCAACATCGATTCTGATTATAGCAGTTTTGCTGATGGTACCTGCTATGAATTTCTGGCCGCCTTCCCTGAAATCAGGTGAAAAACGATCGATAAATGTATCGAGTGCCTTTTTCTTCTCAGCCTCATCCTCAACAAAGGAAGCCTTGCCGAATGCGATCACGCTCTCGAAAGCAGCGGTGAATTTTGACGGCAAAATCTCCGAATCCAGTATCGCAGTGAAGCAGACTTTGTCATTGCGCTGCAGTGCATCGATTTTGTAGCCGTACTTGGCGGAGTGGATGTAGATGTGATCATCAAGATACACGTAGTTTACAGGTACTCCGTAAGGGTAGCCGTCATCGCCGTTTACCGACAGGATGCCGTGATGACCGGCAGTGAAGATTTCAGCAGTTTTTTCGGCAGACAGCTGTCTGTCTTTTTTGTACATTTCTCTGTTCATGTCTATCGCCTCCATGTGTAAAATCACGTTCTTTTCTCAATCATACCTGTACTTCTGATTAAAGTATGTTGCAACGGCAACAGGAATTATATATTATATAAAAAGCCGGAGGTTTATCTGATTTAACCAAGGCGGCGGGATTTTCGGATACTCATGTTTATTACGCTCAGAGTCCTGAGAACTTTCGAAATCAGGATTTTTTGAAGGCTGTTTCGAAACGATTCCAGACGATTTCCAGAAATTTAAAGATTCATGTTTCGAAACAGGACTGCAGAAGTGGCCTTTTCGAAATAAATATCTATTTATTTCCAATAATATAAATATAGGAGAAATGAAAGGCCGCTAAAGGTTACAAATCAATGCTAAATATTTCCATTTTAAAGTTCTTTCTTTCGAAATGGAGGTCTGAATGTGCTGATTTCGAAAATTCTCAGTGAGCCTGTCGCTCCAAAGTACAGGCAAATGGGGAATTTTAGGATTATTTCCGGGGAGCGGAGCATTAACACAATCAACACAGTCGATATAATCAACATGAGCCAACGTAATCAGTGGAGGAACTGAAAGCCGGCCGAACATGCTTCCCAGCCTGCAATCATTATGAAAAAAACGGAGGTGTCTGTTATGAACATATTCGAAAATATAGCTCAGGAAAACAGAGAGGCTATGCTCAGGTGCATCAATGCCTACACAAAGGATTTCAGGAAAGGTGATTTCGTGCTGTCATCAGAGGATTCTCCTATGCTGATGGGAGTGCTGCAGCGGGGAAGTGTGCATATGGTGACAGAAGATATGTGGGGAAGCAGGTCGCTGCTCTGTATGCTGGAGCCGGGGGATCTTATGGGAGAAACCTTCGCATGCGCCAGGGAAGAAAATTATACTATTGAGTATCAGGCCGTGTCCGACTGCCAGGTGCTTTTCATGGATTTCGGCAGAGTGATGCATACCTGCGATATGGTGTGCGCTTTTCACCACCGGCTGATAGAAAACATGGTAAAGATGATAGCCGCCAAGAATCTCGAGTTCATCAAGAAAATCGATGTGATGTCAAAAATGCACATGCGGGAGAAGATCCTGACGCTGCTTTCACAGTATGCGGCTGCAGCCGGTTCCCAGACTTTCGTTATGCCGATGGGACGTGTCAGGATGGCGGAATATCTGTGTGTGGACAGATCGGCGATGAGCAGGGAGCTGGCAAAGATGGCGGAGGAAGGCCTGATTGAGTTTGACCGCAGCAGGTTCACTCTCAAAAGTATGGGGTGAGCGGGGTGACGGTTCCTGCTCCGCCCGATAAAATCTCATAAGATGCAATCTGACAATTTTATGATTTGTACTTTAATTCCCGAATGAATTGTGCTATTATTGACAGCGGATGGGTGGTATTCGAGAAGCTCATTTAACTTGAAACTATACCAGAGTGCAGTGCACATACACAAACGACATACTGATCCTTTCAATTTCATCGCTTTTATCCCAAAAGGAACAAGACGAGAGAATATCGCCTCGCTCATTAAGCGTACGGGTGCAGAAGCCGGAGTCTGACATGAGTCTGACATCAGATTCTGCGGCAGCCCGAACAGGCAGTCCGCAGCGGCGGGCAGGCCTGCTGACATATGAGAGGAGGGGTTCAACTGAGAACAGGATTTATTGGAGCAGGAAAAGTGGGAACAAGCCTGGGAAAGTATTTTTCTGAAGGCGGTCTCAATGTAAAGGGCTATTACAGCCGAAGCGCAGGTTCCGCACAGGATGCGGCACGTTTCACAGCAACAGAAGCATTTGATGATATGGAAGCTTTAGTTAAAGAGTGCGATGTGATCTTCCTGACTGTTCCGGACGG
>JBJESR010000170.1:0-2392 GCA_051882895.1 Lentihominibacter sp. | reverse complement strand
CATACGTATGTTGTTGTGCAGGATCAGTGCTTTGTACAGCATGATCCCATATGTGACTATAATAGCTCTTATAATCCGCCTTGTCAGAAACATCTACCTCCATGACATTTGTATGAATCTCGTAATACTCGGTTCCTTTGAGATAACTGAAAACAGGCTCCCAGTTTTCGTGGGGTTCGTATCCCAGCTTCTTCATAAGAGCATCACTTTTTTCCCGGTCCGATTTGCGAATCACAAAGTCTATGTCACCAAAGGTACGCAATTCCGGTACACAGTAATACTCCCTTACAATAAACCCTTTAAAAAGCAGGTGATCCATACCGCACGCATTCATCTGCTTAATCAGTTCTTTCATCTGCTCTGCTCTGCGTGAATAAAGGGCAATTTCTGATAAACACTGCTTCCTCATAAACGCCTGTAAACCGGGATCTGCAAGATCGGGATTCATCATGAGTACATAGCCAACAATACCCACGGTAGAATTAATCCGGGCAATATGCAATATCTCATTCCAGTCGATTTCATCGGAAAGTTCAGGATGCGATTCCTGTACAAATGCCCGAAGGAAAGCCAGATAATCTCTGTATAACTGTTTCATATCAATTCCTCTTTACTCTGATTACCACAATCTGCGCAGGAATAAATAAATCCGAATAAATGTACATGTAATCGAATATCCAAACACATGATAAAAGCGGTAAATCAGTTTCGTTTTTTTATCCAGTCCATATTTCAGCAAATAACTGTGTTCCATCATTACTTTTCGTTTTTCAGATGATAATCGATGATTATTGCCCATACATATGCCATATTCAAAAGCTGCCAGCCCCGCAACAGCTCTGGCATGGGGAATCTTTCCCCAGCTTAATAATCTGCTCCAGTGCTCAATCATCGAAACCAGATCATTGGGCGCATCACTGCTTGAACTGCGTGATTCCGTTTTATGCTGGGTATATGCATAAGCATCTATGTTCAAAAGGCAGATTGTACGTACATACGAAAACAGCCGAATCACCCAGTCGATATCCTCAGCCATCACGTCTTCCTGGAACACGATAGAATAGCGCTGCAGCAAACTTCTCCTGATACATTTATTGCAGGAGGATGCCAGCGCCTGCCCATCACTTACAAGATCCTGATAGACATCTTTCAGATTCAGAACCACATTGTCATGAATAAAACGCGGTTTCTGATAACGCTTCAATATCACTCCTGTTTCTGAAACTTTTACCATCTGAAACATAAAAACATCCGTCCGATGATGTGAAATCATGGATTTTAACGTTTCCAACAGCTTATGATCCATCCAGTAATCATCCGCATCCAGAAAAAGAATATACTCTCCTGCTGCATGTAATACACCGGCATTTCTAGCTGCACCTGCACCGGAATGCGCAATCTGATAACAATGGAATCTTGCATCCTGCTCAGCGATCCGAAGCGCCAGCTGCCAGCTGCCGTCACATGAACCATCATCCACAATAACTACTTCATAATCCTGACAGGATTGTCTGCGAATACTATCTATACACTTTTCCAGATAATGTGAACCATTATAAATAGGTATAATGATTGAAAATGTTACCATATAACGCCCCTAAATAACCTGACTATATTCATATGAGTTGAAGGCCAAAAGGATCTGACCCTGTGATACAAGTTTTTCATCAAACCATACACGTCTATTATAAACCAAAACCGACCATATGACAAACAGGAACCGTCATTCGTTTATCGTCTTTTATGAGCCAATATTCATTGAAAATGATCATTCAATCACATTCAGGTATATCCCATACGCCAAAATGTTATTCATAATATCATTTTAACTTCCTGTAAAAGTTTTCATTGACTATTTTGCATTCTTCTGATAACATAACCCTGTTTCATATTATCAACAATAACATCTTTCTTAAACAGAAATGAGCAAAGGAATATACGATGAAAAAATTATCAGCAGCCAAACTGGCCACGATGGTTGTGAGCCGCCGCAAAACTCTGCACATGACCCAGGCACAGCTTTCCGATGCAACAGGCATTAACCGTGCCATGATCGGAAGAATCGAAAAACAGGATTACACACCATCTGTTGATCAGCTTCAGAAACTGGGGGAAGTTCTTGATTTTGAAGTCACTGACCTGTTCGTTGAGGAAGCAATCGATTGTGCAAAATCAATACAGAACAGCAAAAAATACAATATAGCAGTGGCGGGGACCGGTTATGTGGGTCTGTCCATTGCAGCACTGCTCTCACAGCATAACCATGTAACAGCAGTGGATATCATTCCTGAAAAAGTAGCATTCATCAACAACAGAAAATCTCCCATTCAGGATGAGTATATCGAAAAATACCTGAAAGAAAAGGATCTGGACCTGACCGCAACACTGGATG
>JBJESR010000169.1:0-11360 GCA_051882895.1 Lentihominibacter sp. | reverse complement strand
ATCATGTGCGGTCAGCTTGCCAAGGATTCGGGAAAAGTGATGATCAGCGGCGAGAATCTGGATGAAACACCTGACAGCATCAAACGTATTCTTGGTGTAGTGTTTCAGAATTCCGTGCTGGATAAAGATCTGTCTGTCAGAGATAATCTGCAGAGCCGTGCGGCATTGTACGGAATACATGGCAGAGATTTTAAGGCAAGGCTGGAGGAGCTTGCAGATCTTCTGGAATTCAGGGATCTGCTGAAGCGTACAGTTGGTAAGCTTTCTGGTGGGCAGAGGCGAAGAATTGATATTGCCAGAGCACTGGTGCACAAGCCTGATATACTGATTCTTGATGAGCCAACGACAGGTCTTGACCCTCAGACCAGAAGAAATATCTGGAGGGTCATCAGCGATCTGAGAAAGAATGAGAATATGACGGTTTTTCTGACAACTCATTATATGGAGGAAGCGGCTGATGCAGATTATGTTGTTATTCTCGACAGCGGCAGGATATCAGCCGAGGGAACACCTTTAAATCTCAAGAACACCTATACGGGAGATTTCGTGACTCTTTACAATACGGAAGAAGATAAAATAAAGCAGCTGGGAGTGACATATGAGAAAATAAAGGATGCATATAGAATATCTGTTCCGGGTACTTATGCAGCTACAGAAATGATACTGAAGCATCCTGAAATTTTCAGTGACTATGAGATCACAAAAGGAAAAATGGACGACGTATTTCTGGCTGCAACAGGAAAGAAGCTTACAGGGGGTATGGGAAAATGACAGGACTCTGTGCACTCATAAAACGCAACACCAAATTATATTTCAAGGACAAGGGAATGTTTTTCACATCACTCATCACTCCATTGATTCTCCTGGTGCTTTATGGTACATTCCTGAGCAATGTGTATGAGGAGACCTTCAGAGGTTCACTGGAGGATGCCGGAGCTGCAGTATCGGATAAACTCATCGGCGGCTGCGTGGGAGGCGAAATAGTATCATCGCTTCTGGCTGTAAGCTGCATTACTGTAGCTTTCTGTTCAAATCTTCTTATGGTGCAGGATAAAATATCAGGTGCCCGCAGAGATATCACTATTTCACCGGTTAAGCACAGCACGCTGGCGCTGAGCTACTACATGTCCACTTTGCTGTCCACATTGCTGATATGCCTTGCTGCTGCAGGTGTATGTATGGGATACCTGGTATATGTGGGCTGGTATCTTACCGCGGAGGATGTCGGGTATATTGTCATTGACGTGTTTCTGCTGGTGCTGTTTGGAACTGCTTTATCATCATGTGTGAATTTCTTTCTGTCCACCAGCGGTCAGGCTTCTGCTGTAGGAACAATCGTCAGCGCAGGATATGGTTTCATATGCGGTGCATATATGCCTATATCCCAGTTCTCTGAGGGACTGCAGAAAGTCATATCATTTCTTCCCGGTACCTACGGGACCAGCCTTCTTCGCAACCATGCTCTGCGGGGAGTATTTGAAGAAATGAGTCAGACAGGATTTCCTGATGAAGCTGTGGAATCTATCAGAGACAGCGTTGACTGTAACCTGTACTTATTTGATGAAAAAGTATCGCTGAACAATATGTATGTCATTGTCACAGCTGCAATTGCTGTTTTCATAATCATCTATATTGTGATGAATGTCACTATCCTGAAAAAACATGACAGTATATAATAAAAAATTCAATGAAACATTGACAAACCTACTCCAATTAAATAAAATATATAAACATACAGAGCTTATGGGTAAATGCATCGGATGCATACTCTGACAGCTTGTGAAGATATTAAATACAGTATAATTAATAATTAAAGAAAGAAGAATGTTACATGAATAACAGTATTGGAGAGAATATCAACTTCCTGGTGGATAAAATCATCGATGATTATAAACAGGGCAGCCATGTGGATATCAAGGAAACCTTCATGAGGCCGAAGAAGGACACAATCGTTAAAATAATTGTTCAGCTGCGGAATATCATTTTTCCTGAGTATTTTAAAAACAGTAATTACAGAGTATATACGATACGGAACAATCTGGCTATGCAGCTGGAGGATGTCATGTATAATCTCAGCAAGCAGATTTCCATTGTACTCAAATACCTGCCGGAGCATGAAGATAAAAGTGATGATGAGCTGCTGGCTGAAGCAGAACAGCTGACTCTGAAATTTCTTGACAGACTGACTGAAATCAGACGACTGATAAATACTGACCTTGAAGCCGCATATGACGGTGACCCTGCAGCCTTCAACAAACCCGAGATCGTTTTCTCGTATCCGGGTCTTTTCGCTATTCTTGTCAGCAGGATAGCACATGAGCTCTACCTGCTGAACGTACCTCTTATACCGCGTATAATGACAGAATACGCTCATACACAGACAGGAATTGATATACATCCCGGAGCCACCATCGGTGAATACTTTTTCATCGACCACGGCACGGGCATTGTAGTTGGCGAAACCTCAGTAATCGGAGATAACGTCAAGATATATCAGGGAGTGACAATAGGTGCGCTTTCTACCAGAGAAGGTCAGAAGCTCCACGGAACAAGAAGACACCCGACCATTGAAGATAATGTTACTATATACGCAGGAGCTTCAATTCTCGGCGGAGATACCGTGATCGGCCGCAACTCGGTCATAGGAAGTAATGTGTTCATCACAACCTCAATACCTCCTGATACCAGAGTCAGTATCAAGACACAGGAACTGCTCATGAAGAGCGGAAACAGAAAAAGAATGAGTTCAGAAGAACTTGTTCTGGACGATAAATGGTGCTACGAAATATAGCAGATTAATGTTGCCAGATTCTCCGGAACTGTAATTAACGCTTAAGCGGATAATTACTGAGTTCCGGAGTTTTTTTGCTTAGAAACCGTTATATACACTGGTATCGGCTTTATTTTCGGCAGCGGCTGCAAAAATGAATATGACTGGAAATAATATAAATATTTTACAAAATAAGTAATTCTTATTGCACTTTCTTTTAATATATGTTAAAATAGGTAAAAATTACCTATTAAAGAAAATAAAGGAGGTTAATATGAATACTGCAGAATTAAACAGAGCCGGCGCTAACACCTTATCTTATGAAGGTTTCAGGAATGTGCTTTTTTCGCAGACAAAACGTGTTTTCAGGGAAGAGTTCGGAATTAATGATATTACTGTAGAGAAGACCATACGAAACAATGACACTGAGATTGAAGTATTATGCATTAAACATGGCAGTACAGGCTGTATGCCGAATATTCATATCGATGATCTGTATGAGGTATATGAGAAAGGTGAGAACATCGATGAAATTATCGACTCAGTTAAGGAAACCTATATCAGATGCTCCCGATATACTTTGCCGGATCTGGAGAAATTACGTGCTTTTCTTGAGAATATCGATGAAGCTGGAAGTAAGATAGAATTCCGGCTGATCAATGCAGATACCAATGCGAAACGGCTTGAAGGCAAACCATTTAAAAGATTCGGAGAGTTCGCGCTGTCATACCAGCTTAAAATTGGGGCTGCAGGAAACGGATTTTATATGACTCAGATAACTGACAGCATGATGGCTCAATGGAATCTTAAGATTGAAGAACTTCACAGGCTGGCTGTTAAAAATATGGATCCGGTTAATAGTTATGTGCTGCAGAATCTGAGTAAAACTCTGCAGCTTCCGGAGGATATCGGTATGTATATGCTGACAAACAGAGATAAACTTAATGGGGCATCTATGATAGTGTTTGATGAAATAAGGCAGAAGGTAGGAAGATGTGTAGGAGGTGATTACTATATACTCCCGTCATCTGTACATGAACTTATCATCATCCCTAAAAGCTACACTTCAGATGTCAGTCACCTTACATGGATGATAAGAAGCGCCAACAGCGATGAAAGACTGGTAAGACCGGATGATTTTCTGTCCGATAACCTTTATGAATACAATATGGCTACAGGAGAGGTGTCATTGTCTGTTGATCCTAAAGCTGTGGTTCATTAATAGAATAAGAATGATATTTTCCGAACATTACCCAGAATACAACTCCGGCAAGTGCCAGTGCAAGCCCCAGTCCTGTATAGAATACAGCAATGAAAACATCCGGCACCAGTCCCGAGCAGCGAAGCCATATACCGCCGCCCATCATAAATGCCATAATGCAGTAGGCTTTAATATCAAAGAAATGCCAGAAAGGCCTTGTCGGTTCCAGAAATCCATGTATTCGCCTTGTATGCCTGAAGCTCATTTTAAAGAACATCATACCGAACATTGAAAATACCAGAACAGACAGCAGCGGATGATACCAGTGTATGCTGATACGGTCATAGGAGATAAGACCCAGACGTGCTACATTTATTCCTGCAAGCAGCCATACACTGCCTGCAATTGCCAGGAGCGTACGTTTTTTTACATGAAATACGGACTTAGTGATTTCTTCCTGTTTTTCTTCAAAATTTTCAATTTCCATGATAACTCCTTAGATGTATATTTCACATGACATAGTATTATATCATATTTTTCATCTGAAGGTGCAGCACACATCAAAGAAAAGATGCATATGCCTGTTTTTTAAAAATTCATTCAATTTTCAATTTACTTTGTTTTAACAGAAGTGTAATATAAAAGCAGGACATATTATTGAGACCGATGTAAAGGAGCAGCCGATGATAGGTGTAAAGAAAAAGGAAAATGAATTCTACCTGCTGCTTGAAGAGTTTGCAGGCAAAATCGTTAAAGCAGGCGAAGCGTTTTATGATCTTGTATCAAACTATGATGATATTGAGAATAAAGTTTCCGATATCAAAACTCTGGAAACCGAGTGCGATATGCAGGCCCACAAAATTCTGACTGCACTCAACGCTTCATTCATAACTCCCTTTGACAGAGAGGATATCTACTCGATCACCAAGGAAATGGACGATATAGTTGACAGCATCGAAGAGGTGGCTAACAGGTTCATAGTATTTGATGTTCAGAAATTAAGGCCCGAAAGCTTCACTATGACAACGTACATAATACAGGCGATCCGAGAACTGGAGGTTATGTTCAAGCATCTGTCGGAAGCACAGAAAAACGATATAGTAAGAGACCAGATAATTGAAGTGAACCGCATCGAAAATGACGGTGACATACTGTACAGAAACGCACTTAAGAAGCTTTTCAGAGAAGAAAAAGATCCGATAGAGCTGATCAAATGGAAGCATCTGTATGAACAGCTGGAGACAAGTCTTGACTCATGTGAGAATGTTGCCAACATTGTCGAAGGGGTGATAATGAAATATGCTTAGCGGAATTCTGGGATGTGTGATAGTATTTGCTCTTGTTTTCGAGTTTATCAACGGATTTCATGATACAGCGAATGCCATTGCCACGACTGTATACACCAGGGCCCTCACACCGAAAAAAGCGATAGCTCTGGCGGCATGCATGAATCTGGTCGGTGCGATGGTAAGCGAGAAGGTGGCCATGACCATATCGACAGGACTTGTTGACGTGGAGCTGGAACAGTACGTAATTCTGAGCGCACTCACAGGTGCAATCATATGGAACCTTTTCACATGGTGGAAGGGGATACCCAGCAGTTCATCCCATGCCCTCATAGGCAGCCTGATAGGGGCGACTATTGTCTATACCATGGGTATCGATCATGTCCTCTGGGCAGGAGTTCTTAAAAAAGTCATAATACCTCTCGTGACATCGCCGTTTATAGGCCTGTTTATCGGTTTCGGGTTTATGAAGCTGATATTCATGCTGTTTGCAGGCTGGTCACAGAACAAGGCCAATAGACTGTTCAGAAAGCTGCAGGTTTTCTCCGCGGCACTGGTGGCATATTCACACGGCAACAATGATGCACAGAAGACCATGGGAATCATTACACTTGCGCTGATTACAGGCGGTCTGCTGGATGCGTCATCAGGTGTTCCTCTCTGGGTCAAAATCGCATGTGCAATGATGATGGCACTTGGCACATCACTGGGCGGCTGGAAGATTATGAAAACCATGGGCGGCGGTGTTACCAAGCTTCAGCCGGCAAGCGGATTCGCAGCACAGACGGCATCAGCTCTCGTTATAGAAGGTATGTCGTTTCTGGGGGCTCCGATAAGCACTACACAGGTAATCACAACCTCAGTAATGGGCGCCGGCAGCGCCAAACGAATATCTGCGGTGAAGTGGGGGATAGCTCAGAATATTATAATTGCCTGGGTTGTCACACTGCCGGTGACAATGGTGCTGGGCGGATTATCAGTCTGGCTCATTCAATTAGTTGTATAAGATGGTTAATCGATCAGTTATATTAAGAAGCCGGCTTCGCCGATTTTGTATACAAAGCGAACTTTTTAACAATACAGGGAATATCGCACTGCGATATTCCTGTATTATAATAAATAAAGACTCATTTTAGCAGTTTATCTGCTGCGATACATATAATCAATGTGATCACCATATCAGTCAGCGTGCTTCCCAGAGGAAGGTCTACATTCATAAGTATTCTGTAAACTATAAACCCGATGACCCAGATCACCAGATTCATCACATTCACAGCAGATTCGCTGTGATTTTTTTTGAGAATGAAGTAATCTGCTATCATTATAGCTATCATCGGTGCAAATACTGAGCCTATCAGATACAGGAAATCTGTGATATCTGTCATCTGGAACAATATTGCGCAGACAGTACCGATGACTGTTACGGCGACAGCAAACCATTTACCATTTATTCTGCTTAATACAGATTCGCTTGAAACGCCTGCTGAATACGCATCAAGGAAAGTTGTAGTAACAGTCGAGAACACTATAATAAGAAGTCCGATAATACCAAGACCTGCTTTCATCATTATCTGGGCTATATCATATTCTCCTGTAAAAATAGCTGCTCCCATACCTATCGCATACATCCAGCAGCTGACGATACCATAGGTCACGGCACTTGCAGCTGTTGCTTTCACAGGTTCCTTCGCTTCCCTGGTGTAATCGCTTATCAGCGGAAGCCATGATAACGGCATGGCAACAGACAGCTCCACTGCTGCGCCAAAGGACATCTCATCACCTGAAAAATCAGGCAGCGTACCTTTTGCGAAAATCACATAGCACAGAACGAGAGTCAGGATAAACAACGCAGACATGGCAACAGTATTAATTTTGCCGAGATTCGTGATTCCTATCATAATCCACAGGATGATCAGAGCACCGATGATGAGGCACCATACCCATCTTCCGGTACTGAAAATACCGTCAGCTGCCAGTGCGCCGTCAAATATCATGATGGAGGTCCATCCGACCAGCTGCAGAATATTAAGTACAGCAAACAGATAGCTGCCTTTCTCTCCGAAGCTCATCTTGACTGTTTCCATGGAGCTTCTGCGTTCGAGCCCTCCGATGAGCCCCGCGAAAAACAGCAGCACACACCCTATAAGATGTCCTGTAATAACTGCCAGAAGACCTTTACAGAAGCCGAGAGGAGCGAAATATGTTCCTGTCAGTATTTCTGCAATAGATACACCGGCACCGAACCAGATGAGGCCGTTTTCAAAAATGCTAGTTCGTCTGTTTTCCATTATTCTGCCTCCTCGGCAAATTTCCCGCCAAGATCAAAAATATGGTTTATCGGACCGCTGCCACTTCCCAGATCCAGAAGGGAAGCCAGAGCACGGGATATGTAGTCTTTGGCACGGTCCACCGATTCTGACAGCGTATAGCCTTTGGCCAGGTTGGAGGCTATGGCGCTGGAAAGGGTGCATCCTGTACCATGAGTATTGGGATTGTCGATTCTTGTTCCGTTGAACCATTGAGCTATGCCCTGTGCATAAAGAAGGTCATTGGCATCGTTGAGACTGTGACCTCCTTTGCAGAGAACTGCACAGCCGTAAGTCAGGTTGATTTTTTCTGCCGCTCTGACCATATCATCGGCACTGGTGATTTTCATATCTGCCAGCACCTCCGCTTCAGGAATATTCGGTGTGGCGACTGTCGCCAGAGGCAGGAGCTCACTTCTGAGCACTGATACAGCATCCTCATCGATAAGTCTGGCTCCGCTTGTGGATACCATGACAGGATCCACAACAATATTGTCAGCATCGTAGGCACGAAGCCTCTCAGCAATGGTTCTGATGAGGCCAGCTGAAGAGACCATACCGATTTTTACCGCATCAGGACGGATGTCCTCAAATACAGCGTCGATCTGTTTTCTCAGAAATTCCGGTGTTGATTCCATTATTCCTGTAACACCTGTTGTATTCTGTGCCGTCAGGGCAGTGATGGCACTCATGGCATAAACACCATTCATTATCATAGTTTTGATATCTGCCTGAATTCCTGCGCCTCCGCTGGAATCACTTCCGGCAATAGTTAAAGCTGTTTTCATTTTCTTCTCCTTTATCTCTGACAGAGGAACTATCAAATATTAACGGATTATGCCAACTGCAGATTTCAGCTTTTCTGCTGCTGCTTTCACATCCTGTGCCGCGAAAAGGGCAGAGGATACAGCAATACCGTCCATACCGCGTCCTTTAAGCTGTTCAGCATTATCGATACTGATACCGCCAATGGCAACTGTAGGTATAGAAACAGAGCCGCATATCTCACTCAGCTGTTCATGGGTTATCCTGATAACCTTTTTCTTGGTCGGGGAAGGGAAGACTGCTCCCACTCCCAGATAGTCAGCTCCGGCAGCTTCTGCATTCCGTGCCTGTTCGATGGTTTTAGCAGTAGCACCGATTATAAAACCTTTCCCTGCAATCTCTCTGATTTCCGATACAGGGCGATCCTCAATGCCCACATGGACTCCATCGGCACCGCTTTTTAATGCCACATCAACATTGTCGTTTATTATAAAAGGAACGTTGTAGCTGTGACAAAGCTCTTTTATACGTATTGCCTCAGCGACAAAAGTCTCTTCATCCAGATCCTTCTCACGAAGCTGAACTATGGTGACTCCGCCTTTGAGACCTTCCTCTATCTTTTCATACAAATCCTGCATACTCATACCGTGTCTGTCTGTGACAGCATAAAGCTGCAGATTCTCTTTTGAAAATTTCATTGTATCAACCTTTCCTGCAAGTTCATCGAAATACCTGTCTGCATCTGCACACTGCATGAAGCCGCTCATGATGCATGCCCCGGCAGCAGGTGATCTGCGTATAGTGCTGATACTCTGCGTACCGATTCCGCCAATGGCATATACAGGTATATCAACGCTGTCACATACAGACTCCAGAAATCCCATGCCACGGCATGCAAGTCCTTTTTTGCAGTCAGTAGGGAAGACATGCCCGGCGGTGATGTATGTACAGCCCAGCTTCTCAGCCTCGGCCGCATCCTCGACGGAATGGCAGGAGGTACCCAGAAGTCTGAATGACTTGCGTTCATTTTCATCCATTTCCCTCAGAACAGGAATCGGCACATGTATAGCATCAGAGCCGAGAAATAAGGCTGCCTGAGTGAAGGTGTGCAAAATGCACTGTGTCCCGTATTTATGGCATATGCTCATCACACGGGATGCCAGAGCAGTATATTCTTCCTGAGACATATCCTTTTCCCGCAGAATAATTGCAGCAGGCCGCCTTGCGGCTATTTTTTCTATTCGTGCCAGGAAGTCATCCGGGTAAGTTCCGGGGCAGAGCTTCCTGTTTGTTATGCATATAATATCAGACATACAGATAATCGTTCAGAACCGGCTGCAGGCCTTCCTCGGACATGTCGCTGTACATTTGTTCGAAGCTTCTGGAGTCATCGATTTCAAACTGCTCGTCACCCTGATTGCCGTCTGATTCCTTTCCTGAATATTTGCTTTCATGATCGCCTATACCTGTTGAAACACCGGCCGATACCTTCGTCGCTGCGATTTTGACGATTCCGTTTCTGAAGCTTTCGCTTTCACGGGATGAAACAGTGATTCCTGCGAAAGGCAGGAAAATACGATATGCGCAGATAACCTGACAGAGCTGCTTTTCTCCTACATCAAGAGGATTAATTTTGTCGTTGTTGATTATCGGTCTGAGTCTCGGACAGGACAGCGACATCTCTGCGTGAGGATACTTTCTCTGCAGATAATAAACGTGGAGGGCAGTAGCCAGCGCATCTTTTCGAAAATCAGAAAGCCCCAGAAGGGCAGAGAATGCCACACCTCTCATGCCGCCCATAAGGGCGCGCTCCTGAGCATTGAATCTGTACGGCCATACTCGTTTGTGACCCATCAGATGAAGAGTTTCGTATTTATCCGCATCATATGTTTCCTGGAATACAGTCACGTAGTCTGCGCCGCATTCATGCAGATACCTGTATTCGTCAGTGTTGACAGGGTAGATTTCAAGCCCTACCATTCTGAAATATTTTCTGGCCATTTTGCAGGCCTCTCCGATGTATTCAACATCACTCATGGAACGGCTTTCGCCTGTGAGAATAAGAATCTCCTCCATGCCGCTTTCTGCGATTACTTTCATTTCATGTTCTATCTGGTCCGGCTCCAGCTTCATTCTGTTGATGTGGTTGTAGCAGTTGAAACCGCAGTATACGCAGTAGTTTTCACAGTAATTTGCTATGTAGAGAGGTGTGAAAAGGTACACTGTATTGCCGAAATGCTTTCTCGTCTCAATTCGTGCTTTCTGTGCCATCTGTTCCAGGAATGGTTCCGCAGCGGGGGAAAGAAGCGCCTTGAAGTCATCAATGCTGCAGCGGTCGTGCTCAAGTGCAGCTTTTACATCCTTTGCCGTATATGCTGAGTAATCATAGGAATCCATCTGTGAAATGACTTTGTCACAGATATCGGATTCGATCTGCTCCATTCCCGGCAGATATTCCATGTGGCTTTTTCTAGATGAAGGATCAGTTTCCAGTCTGTGTTTTTTGCTGAGTGCTGCTTCGGACAGGTGCTCAGAGTCTACGAAGAATTTGTTTTCCATCCGGTTCACCTCCATCAGTCTCTCAGAAAACCTGTGAGAGGGTCGGATGCACTGGCACCTCTGACGAGAACACGGCCAAGCCCCGAAAGATACGCTTTGCGACCTGCTTCTATTGCCTGACGGAAGGCTGATGCCATAAGGGGCAGATCACCTGCGGTTGCCAGGGCAGTGTTGGCCATGATGGCAGCTGCACCCATTTCCATTGCTTCACACGCCTGGGAAGGTCTGCCGATACCGGCGTCAACTATTATCGGCAGATCGATTTCATCTATGAGTATCTGTATGAATTCACGGGTTGCCAGACCTTTGTTGGAGCCGATAGGCGAGGCGAGAGGCATTACTGCTGCTGCACCTGCATTGACAAGATCTCTTGCAGTATTGAGATCCGGATACATATACGGCATTACAACGAAACCTTCCTTTGCAAGTATTTCTGTTGCTCTGACAGTTTCTGCGTTGTCAGGCAGCAGATA
>JBJESR010000168.1:0-2407 GCA_051882895.1 Lentihominibacter sp. | reverse complement strand
CTTCCTGAAGTTGGTTTCTAATGTATTCTTCTATTGCTTTTTTATTCCTTCCAACTGTATCAACATAGTATCCTCTGCACCAGAAGTGCCTGTTTCCATATTTATATTTTAGATTTGCATGTCTATCAAAAATCATCAAAGAGCTTTTTCCTTTGAGATATCCTACAAAGCTTGCAACACTATACTTTGGCGGAATACTTACCAACATATGAATGTGGTCAGGACATAACTCTGCTTCAATGATTTCCACTCCCTTCTGTTGACATAACTGTCTTAGAATTTTTCCAATGTCTTCTTTGATCTTTCCGTATATTTCCTGTCGTCTGTATTTCGGTGCAAAAACAATGTGGTATTGGCAACGCCACTTTGAATGTGATAAACTTGCAATATCGTTATTTATATTTTTCATGAATATTTCCTCCTTTGTTTAAAATGCGGTTGGCCGACCACATTTATCATAACATAGGAGGATTTATTAATTCACTCTTGAAGCTAAAGCTTTTCTAAACTCCCCGGCATAGCCGGGGGTTAATTGACCCACTCGCTATCGCTCGTAGGATCCGATGCTAAAGCATATACAATAAAAACCCGCTGAAATTCAGGATTTCAGCGGGCTCTGGATTTTAAATGGCACCCCTAGCCGGAATCGAACCAGCAACTAACCCTTAGGAGGGGCTTGTTATATCCATTTAACTATAGAGGCATATATCCGGTTCGTCGTCAGGCATGATTCAATAGTCCCGTGCGACTTATATATAATAACATATAAGGCATGGCGTTTTCAAGTATTCATAGTAAAAAATGTAAAATGTATATGTTACCATCTTAGTCCACTTTGTTTTTTTGATGTATTTTTGCCTGCTTGCTATATACAAAATATAGTGCACTGGTGTATAATCATCACCAGATGCTGTTTATAGCTATTTATAATAGGAGGAACCACCATGTCAGTAATAATCACAGGAAATGCAGAGCCTAAGGAAGCACAGGCCTACGTTGACTATCTTGAGAATAAATACAACCGCAAGCTTGATAAGCTTGACATCAGAATCGACGGAGACTATGCCGATCTTGACTACACCTTCTCACACGTTCCTTTTGAACGTATCAGGAGAATCACCGGCTACCTCGTAGGTACCATGGATCACTGGAACGATGCCAAGGCTGCGGAAGAAGCTGACAGAGTCAAGCATTCTCTCGTATCCGATGCTGATCAGTTCGAGAAACTCGCATAAAAATCCAGCACGCCAGTACCTCTGCTCAGGTCCTGCACATAATATCCGGTAACAGAAATGACAACACTGAACGAAAGACAGAAAGGCGCAGTGCTGATGACCAGCTCTGCGTTCCTTTTTTCTGCTATGCAGATCGCTATTAATATGTCAGGCGGCACTATTCCGCTTATGGAACAGATTTTTTTCAGAAATATCGTGTGCCTCTTCATGAGTCTGGCAGTCATACTCAGAACCGGCGGCTCGCTGTTCGGAACCAGAAAACACCAGCCGCTGCTTTTTATGCGCTCAATTTTTGGTTTTCTCGGATTTATTACAATGTTTTATGCATCGGCCCATGCCCATCAGGGAGACGTTACCACTCTGATGAAGCTGTCCCCTTTTCTCATCACTCTGTGGGCCGCAATTTTTCTCAAAGAAAAAATCCGAAAAGTCCAGATTCCTGCCCTCCTTATAGCTTTCGCAGGGGCTGCCCTTGTCGGCAATCCCGCCTTCAACTCCAATATGTTCCCTCTATTCATGGCATTCCTGTGTGCGCTTTTCACAAGCGTCTCGTACACACTTCTGGCATATTTCAAGAACAAAGTGGACGGCATGACCATCATCATGCATTTTTCCACCTTCTGCGTTATAGCCACGATTCCTTTCATGCTTCACGATTTTGTGATGCCTGATGCGCACGAGCTTTTCCTGCTGCTGCTTATCGGTATTTTCGGCGGCTTCGGTCAGATCACCCTCACCTACTCATACAGGATGGCTACCGCTGCAGAAATCAGTATCTACAATTATTCCGGCATAATCTTCTCAATTGTTCTGGGATTTTTCTTCCTGGGAGAAGTTCCGGACTGGTCATCTCTCATCGGCTGCGGTCTTGTTATCATCGCCGCACTCATCACTTATATTTTTTCGGGCAGGGCACAGAACTCCTGATCTGTCATCATGCCACAACTGCCGGTCCTGCAAAACCCCTCTAAAACCTTGTATTATCACAACTTATTATGATATAATTAATGTGTATGTGCAGAAACAATTATTCATAAATAAGGAGTGAAGACCATGAACAACACACAGAACTACACAAGCTCATTATCCGAAAGATATCCGAGCAAAGAAATGAAATACCTTTTCTCACCTGAGATGAAATTCAGGACATGGAGAAAACTCTGGATAGCTCT
>JBJESR010000167.1:0-2415 GCA_051882895.1 Lentihominibacter sp. | reverse complement strand
TGGAAATTAGGTAAGGTCTGAATCATTTTCACATCTTCAATTGAAGCAGGATCTTCAGGGTTATAGCCGATTCGTCCCATTCCTGTGTCAGCTGCTATATAACCTTTGATCACTATTCCTGCCTTCTGAGCAGCTTTTGAGATGGCCTCGGCGTTTTTGTAATCGCATACTACCGGTGAAAGCCTGTGTTCTACAATAACATCCACATATGGGTCAGGAGTAAGTCCGAGAACGAGAATTTCTTCAAGAAGGAAACCGGCTTCACGAAGTCTGACTGCTTCAGAAAGAGTTGCAACACCGAATGAATCGATGCCGTTGGCACGCAGTACCGTAGCAACTTTGACTGAACCGTGTCCGTAACCGTCTGCCTTGATTATACCTGTGATTTTTTTGCCGGGACCGACTTTTTCTTTGATGTTTTTGATGTTGTAATCAAGATTTGTGATGTTGATTTCAGCCCAGGCTGCTCTCATAGCTTCTTTGTACATTTTCATACACCTCCGGGGTAAATATTGATTAATGACTAAGTCTGAAGTACATTTAAAGCTTTGGTGTTCTCTTAATGATGTCTTCTCTTCCAGGTCCGTTGGAAACGTAGGTGATAGGGAAACCGATCATTTTTTCGATTTCATCAACATAGTTCTGTGCTTCTGCAGGCAGTTCTTCGAAATTCCTGATGCCTGTGATATCGCACTTCCAGCCAGGAAGCTTTTTTAGAACAGGCTTTGCTTTTTCCAGTTTCGCTGTAGCCGGGAAGCGTGTGGTTACTTCTCCGTCGATTTCATAGCCTACACATACCGGAATTTCATCCAGATATCCCAGCGGGTCAAGTACTGTGAAGGCTACTTCTGTTGTTCCCTGAGTCATGCAGCCGTATTTTGTTGCAACCGCGTCAAACCAGCCGACTCTTCTAGGTCTTCCTGTTGTTGCACCGTACTCACCGCCGTCGCCTCCGCGTTTTCTCAGCTCTTCGGCTTCCTCTTCATCGAGAATCTCGCTGACAAAAGCACCGCCGCCTACTGCACTTGAGTAAGCCTTGACAACGGTGAGAATGTCCTTGATTTCATAAGGCGGAACGCCTGCACCGATAGCACCGTACGCAGCCAGTGTCGATGATGAAGTAACCATCGGATAGATACCGTGATCAGGATCCTTGAGAGCTCCAAGCTGGCCTTCCAGCAGGATGTTCTTGCCTGCCTTGATGGCTTCATCGAGGAAAAGGGACACGTCGCACACATAAGGTTCAACCATTTCCCTGTATTCCATCAGGGTCTTCATAATATCGTCAGGATTCAGTTCAGGCTTATTGTAAAGATGTTTCAGCAGAACGTTTTTCTGTGCAATGACACGTTCTACCTTTTCACGGAGAAGATCCTCATCCATGAAAAGCTCCTGAACCTGGAATCCGATTTTGGCATATTTATCTGAGTAAAAAGGAGCGATGCCTGACTTTGTAGAGCCGAAAGCCTTGCCTGCCAGACGCTCTTCTTCATATTCATCAAAGAGAATGTGATAAGGCATCAGAATCTGAGCGCGATCTGACACCAGGATTTTAGGCATAGGTACTCCTTTGCTTACGATGTCATTGATTTCGTTGAACATGTAAGGAATATTGAGTGCCACTCCGTTCCCCAGTATACTGGTGGTGTGATCATAGAATACGCCTGACGGCAGCATGTGAAGAGCGAATTTGCCGTAATTGTTTTTGATGGTATGACCGGCGTTGCTCCCCCCCTGGAATCTGATGATTATATCAGCTTCCTGAGAAAGCATATCAGTGATTTTACCTTTTCCTTCGTCGCCCCAGTTGGCGCCTACGATTGCTTTGATCATTTGAATCTCCTTTGTATATTAAATGTTTTAATTGCATTTTAGTGTAGGGCTGTTTTCCCGACTGCGCATTACAATGCGAACCTGCTGCAGTCAGCTAGACAGTAACCTCGCCGTGCATTCCGAGTGCATCTCTGTTGGCTTCGATTATCGGCTTCACGATGGTTTCCAGGAACTCCTCGGTCTGACTCTCGGCACAGCCTGTGAAGTTCTCTGGCTTCATGAGTGCCAGCAGCTGTTCTTTTGTCATATTGAAATCAGGGTCAGCTGCAATGCGGTCCAGAAGGTCGTTGTCAGCACCTTCTTCCTTGACACGCCTGCCGGCAGCCATGGAGTACTGTCTGATTTTTTCGTGAAGAACCTGTCTGTCGCCGCCGGCCTTGACAGCATCCATCATAATGTTCTCTGTTGCCATAAACGGCAATTCGGCTCTGAGTCTTGCTTCGATAACCTTAGGATATACAACAAGACCGGAAGTTATGTTCATGTAAAGCTCCAGAACGCCGTCTATCGCCAGGAAGCTTTCTGATACGCTCAATCTCTTGTTGGCTGAGTCGTCCAGTGTTCTTTCGAACCACTGTGTAG
>JBJESR010000166.1:0-11661 GCA_051882895.1 Lentihominibacter sp. | reverse complement strand
AACTACAAGATATGAAGATCCTACTGAAATCGCTCAGAAGTATGAAGCTTATGTTAAAGGTCTGCAGCTCTATATGGTTTCAGAAATTGAGAAGGGAACTGTAGAAAAGAAGACAGTAGCTATAATCGCACCTGAAACAAGAAGTGATGGTACATATGAAGCCTTTGACAGTACTATGGCAAGAGGAACAGCTGCATCATGCAGAGCTGCCGAGTATGTTGAACTTACTTCAAACAATATCATACAGACTGAAAATATAGCAAACTCAGGAACCAGCAGCCAGAAGCTTTACTGTGCAACTGCTGAACAGATTATCAAGGCTGATGCCATCTTCATTACTGTTCAGTCTACAAGCGGCACAAACGGCGATAACAGTGCAGTGATGAACGGTGATGAATTTGCATCCAAGATTGCAGAGCAGGCCGGAGTCAGTGTAAGTGAGCTTCCTCCGATTTACTCAGTGGATCCAAATGGAGTATTCGGAAGCATCAGAGCAAACTCCAATGAAAACGCTCTCGGAGTAGGCGTATATCAGGGATTCCTTTATCCGGAACTTCTGAACCCTACATACGCTTCAGCTTACTTTACAAAGAATTTTTATCATATAACTGATGATGCAGACTGCAAGGCAGTAACAGAAACAGTTATGTCCAAGGCTTCACTGCCGGAAGGCTATGAAGCTGATGCATCAGGATATACTGATAATTATATTCAGAGCCGAATCGATGAAGGTCTGATATATTATAATGCCAATAAGAGCAGGTTCGAAGACACAAAGCTGTATATATCAGATAATATCGATCTCGCAGCTGATAAATATGATCCGGAAAAGAACGGATATATTAAAATAGATGGCGCAGAAGTAAGTGGCATTACAGATAAAACTTACACAGGAAAATCTATCACACCAAGTGTTACGGTCAGTGTGGACGGTAAAACATTAACTAAAAACAGAGACTACACTGTAAATTATTCCGACAATAAAAATGTAGGAACCGCTACAGTTCAGATCATCGGAAAAGGTGATTATATCGGAACAGTAACAGAGACATTCGAAATCACTCCAAAGTCACTTGATATCTCAGCTGTGACAATTGCAGATCAGCAGTACACAGGCAAGGCAATCAAACCGGCTCTGACTGTAAAGGACGGAGGAAAAGCATTAACAGAGGGCAGCGATTATACGGTTGAATATTCTGACAACACCAAAATCGGACAGGCAACTGCAAAAGTTACTCTGACAGGAAACTACACAGGTTCAGCAGATATAAACTTTAATATAGTGCCGATTCCGATGTCAAAGACAAAAGTATCAGCTATTTCAACCAAGACATACACAGGCAGTGCCATTAAACCTGCAGTTACTGTAAAGAACGGCACTACGACCCTGAAATCAGGTACAAGTTACACAGTTTCATACAAGAACAATACAAATCCTGGTAAAGCAACAATTACAATTACCGGTAAAGGCAACTACACAGGAACTAAAACAGTTACATTTAAGATCAGTCCTAAAAAAGCAACTGTATCAGCCCTGTCCTCAACCAGTGCAGGCAAGCTGAAAGTGACATGGAAGAAGGATACAAAGGCTTCCGGATATCAGGTTGTGATTGCTAAAAATAAAGCTTTCACAAGCGGCAAGAAGACTGCAACAGTAACAAGCTATAAAACTGTGTCCAAGACATTTACAGGTCTGACTAAGGGCAAGACGTACTATGTCAAGGTAAGAGCATATAAGACTATAGATGGAGCAAAAGTATATGGTCCTTACAGCAGCTATAAATACAAAACTGTTAAAAAATAGAACAGCGGCATGCAGCAGCACAGGTAAGATTGTGATATAATGATCTTACGGTAGAATGTTATAAGAATATTGTGGCGGGATAGCGTTTATCCCGCCATGATTATATGTTCGAGAGGTCAGATATGTTAAAAGATCATATAACTAAAGAAGAAGCACTGAGAAGAATAAGAGAAGCATGGAAGCCTGAGGCAGGCACAGAGGAAATTCCGCTGGCGGAGGCGGACGGCAGGGTACTGGCGAGAGATTATCATGCGGCATATAGCATTCCTGTTGTAAGGGCTTCCGGCATGGATGGTATTGCTGTCAGCTTTGATACGCTTCAGGACGGAATTCCCGATACATCAGGCTGGACTGAGGGTAACGAATATGTACGTGCCGATACGGGTGATGATTTTCCCGATGAGTACGATACAGTTCTGCCTGTGGAGTGGATCACCTTCCCGCAGAAAGGACACACAGGGATTACCATAGAACCGAAGGAAATGCCGGGTCCAGTGCGGGGCGGCACCGATATTTTCAGAGGAATGAATGTTAAGCCGTCCGGCAGCCTGATAAAGGAAGGCACCCTGCTGGCACCTGCAGGAACCAGAATAACTCCCCTTGATATGGGACAGCTGGCAACAGGTGGTCACGATAGAATAAGTGTGATAAAAAAACCGAGGGTTGCGTTCATAGCCACCGGCACAGAGCTTGTATCCCCCGGAAGTGAATTGAAAAGAGGACAGAATTTCGAGGCAAACAGCTACATGGCCAGAGCCATGCTTGAGAAAATGGGAGCTGAGGTTACTGCCGTTGAGGCAGTTATAGACGATAAGGGCCTTCTGGGTGATGCTGTAGACAGGGCAGTCAATGAAAATGATATTGTACTCATAAGCGGAGGATCATCCAAGGGTGCAGAAGATTACAACTGGAAAATAATAGAACAACGAGGAAAACAATTATTCCGATGGGTGAAGGCGGCTCCGGGAAGACCGATGAGTGCAGCTGTTATCCGTGGGAAGCTTATAATAAATCTGGCGGGTCCTACCCTTGGCGCTTACCACGGTATAGACTGGTGCGTCAGAGAGGCCCTTTCAATATGGTACACGGGAGAACCCGGTAATGCTGCATGGGGAACCCCGGTGAAAGTCACACTGGGAGCGGATCTGCGTCCTATTCCTCTTTCTGCTATCATAAAAATGAAAGTGGAAGATTATACTGCCATGCCTGCAGGCGGCCCGGGTGCAGGAGGTCCTGGCGGTCCGGGCGGAGATCAGGCAAGCCGCAGACCGCAGGAATGGGAAGCCAATGCGATATATATCACAAAGCCAGGAACTGTACCGCCGCGCAAAGGTGACACTATTGAGGTGAGAATGATACGTGACATTCCGGTACCTCAGACAGCAGAAGAGGAACCCGGTGCAAAGGCGGTAGGAAACAGACGAAGAGGCTATGAACCGAAGAGAGGAATCGGCGGATGGGATGACCAGGCGGATTTCTACAATAAAATGGCATCCATGGAAAAAGGCTTCACTTT
Source organism: Lentihominibacter sp. (assembly GCA_051882895.1). Lineage (GTDB taxonomy): Bacteria > Bacillota > Clostridia > Peptostreptococcales > Anaerovoracaceae > Lentihominibacter. The sequence goes on along the minus strand of JBJESR010000166.1, from coordinate 8,341 downwards.
GAACCAGATAAACTGCATCGATGCTGACAAGAATGATACAGTGCTTGATATCGGATGCGGTCCGGGAAGGGTAACTGTACCGATGGCCGGCAGAGCCAGGTCAGTTACTGCTGCCGATGCATCCCCTAAGATGCTGCAGCACTGCAGGAGCAATGCAGAAAAAGCCGGCGCCGATAATGTCACGACGGTACTGATGGACTGGGAGGATGAAAAGTCTGTCAGCAGACTTGAAAAGCATGATATCGTCATCGCATCAAGGAGCATTGCCATGGGTGATATAGATAAGCTCTGTTCTCTGGCACGGAAATATGTGGTACTCATTATGTGGTCTCACGGATATCCCAGCATCCCTATGATAATCAACGAGCTGTTTAAAGGAGTGGATGATGAGGAAATGCCGAAGCCTCCGTTTACACGGGACAGACGCCACGGCAACAACATGCTGTATAACAGGATATATGACATGGGTTATGAGCCTAATGTCAGGATAGTTGATGACGGATTCACGAAAGTGTTCGGAAGCAGGGAAGAGGCATATGCCGATCTTTCTGTTCTTAAGCCTATCAGAGCGGAGCTGCTTCAGGAAAGATACGACGTGTTCAAGGCGAACGTGGACAGATTCCTGTCAGAAAACGATGACGGCACCGTGAACTTCCTGGCACCGACAAAGAGCATAGTTGTATGGTGGAAGCCGCAGCCTGAATAATTAAATTTTATTGTATAACGATAGAATTATTTAATAAATAATATCAAACACTGTTGTCGAAGCAACAGTGTTTATGGTACTATATATTATTGTAAAACAATAGAACATAATAGATTCCGAACGTGAAAGCCTAAAAGCGTCCGTCTGATATGACTGATGCTCATGGCTGATCGTCGATGGGTAATGCCGGAAACAGCATTGCCTCCCTTACTTGGAAAGGAATGGAAGTATTATAAGGTAAACCACTCTTTCCGTTAATCATGGAAAGAGTTTTGTTTTTGTATCCGGTTTAGAGAACAGAAGTGCAAAGATATGATTATTACGATGAGAAAATCACGTTTGGCAGGTAATTTTGAGTGTGAATATACTGCCGGTTGAAGATGGTTTTTGTTGTATAATAAACTGTTTCATAAAACGATTATTTATTTTTATAAAGGAGGAAAGTATGAAGTTAAGAAACAGAAAATTCATTGTCAGTGTATTGACAGCACTGATGATGGTGGTTGCAATGATGCCGGGCATGGCATTTGCGGATGATGCAGTATCAGCGGTATCATTTGAAATCACAGGTGCTGACAGTGGAAGTACGGTAATTAATCTTAACGAGACTAAGACATTCGGAATCGATATTACTGAGCCACAGCCATATGAAGGAGACTACCATATCCATTATAATGTATCAGGTGGTAAGCAATTTATTGAAGTGAAGGTTGCTGATGATGGAAAGAACTTTTATGTAACTGGGAAAAAGGAATCATCAGGAGCATCAGTTATTGGTATAAGCCTGTATGAAGGAGCTAATTGTGCAGGTGGTACGTGCAGCGGAGTTAATATAGGAGCGGAATCGAAGTCTTTAAATGTTCAGGTTGTGGATTCGAATGCTCCTGATAATCCATGGCAGGGAGACAGCCAGCAACTTAAACTGAAAAATTATTTTATAAAAGTTATTGACGACACAGCTGATCCTATAATAAACAGTGTTATAGCTTCTAAGGATGCAGACAATACAATGGAGTTTAATGGAAAACAGGATATCAGCTTCAGATTCCTGATAAGTAATCAGGGTAATTACCTTGGCACGTTGGACTTCACTCCTTACATCCATATTATACCGGAAGGATCAGATGAAGAAATCGGAACAATATCATGGAATAAGGTTGAAGAGACAACTGATAATGATTTTGATGTTATCATATCAGCAGGTACTCTTGAACCGGGACACTATACATTGAAGTTCGATGGCGAATTTTGTATAAGAAGCGGGGGTAAAACGTTAGGAAGAGCTGTTGAATTTCAGTTCAACGTTGCTCCGGTAAAGGTAACAGAAATAACTTTGGATAAAGATTCTGAAACCCTTGAAATTGGCGATGAAATCACACTGATACCTGCAGTAGGACCTGAAGACGCTACTGATAAAACGGTTACATGGACATCAACGGATGAAAATGTTGCAATTGTCGATTCAGAAGGTACGGTAACTGCAGTTGGCGCAGGGACAGCAATAATAACTGTAACAGCGAACGATGGAAGCGAAGTGTCAGCATCGTGTGAAATAACTGTTAATGAAGAAACTGTGCTGGATCCAGAAAATGAAAACGACGATGGTGATACTGATAAGAGTAGCGGAGATACAGACACTGATAAAACAGATACTGTGAAAACAGGTGATGATATGAATATTTTCATTCTGCTTGCAGTAATGATTATTTCAATGGCTACAGCGGCATATGTAATTTTACATAGAAGACAGAGACAGTAAAAACTTTTTATGAACATTTACAGTATTCCCCTGAACGATTGTTCAGGGGAATTTTGAAAGAGAAAGCCCGTTATGTAAGTGCGGATATTAATAGAGGATCATGAAGAATATAAAACGATTATTAGTAATTATACTGGGATTTATACTGATTGTTTCGTGCAGTATCACTGCTGTGTCTTTTGCAGCTGAAAACGGTACTGCATACGGATGGCAGGGCCTGGGGAACCCGGAGAGCCCGGATGATATCAATCAGATACTGATGAAAGAACCGGGCGCAGAGCAAATACAGGTAGTTCACAGTGCACAGAATTACGATGACTATTATGAGAACAGAATTACGGAACCGATAGATGGATCCGAAGGCGTAAGGTTTGTTTTTGCAATGAATTCAGGGATGGGGAATTTCGATCCTGAAAGGTTTTCTGCAAATAATATGGATCTTATAAAAATACTGGATGAGAACAGAGAGGTTGCTGCAGAATATGATGGCGGTAATGGAGAACTGTATCTGAATGAAGAATTATCACATGGGAAAATCGGAGATGACAATTCCACAGCTTCTATTGTAATTGAAGTTGCAGAGGGGGTGTTGTCCGAAGGTGGATATATACTGAGATTTGACGAGAATGTATGTGGGAATAATACTACAAAGATTCTGGGCGTACCTATTGAATTTCACTTTGATCTGGAAGTTGTTTCGGAGCTGGCATCGCTTATTGAAGAAGTACAGAATTTTGTTGATGAAGCTGAAACTTATGAAGAAGGAGAACGTGGCGCTGCCGGAACATATCCTGAAAGTGCAGTTGAAGGGCTGAAGAACACTCTGGCTGATGCTATTGAAACCGAGTCATCAACAGATCCGGATAATGATGAGGACAAAGCTTTAAGAAAAGAAAAGGCAAGGGAGCTATATAATGCATTTATGGAGGTTCAGGATAAAGTAGTAGTGCAGGTTAATTCTGTAGACATCATGGAGCTTGAAGAATCGGTGTATGTGGGAACTACCGGAACGGCTTTGGCAGAAGTATCAGCTACCCCTGACAACAAACGGTATCATACAGTCAGGTGGTCAGTAACACCGGAAAATGGGTGCATCAGTATCGACACGGAGACGGGAGAGTGGAGTGCAAACTATGCTGGCAATGCTGTTATAAAAGCAGAGTCGACTGCAGGTACCAAATGGGATTCAACAGATGACAACAATGTTGTCGCTGAGAAAAAGATTACAGTTGAAGATAAAACCGAGGGAGCTACAGAGGTTTATCTGAGAGAAGGTGGAACATTACAGGAAATACTAGAAAAGAGAACAAAGAGTGAACAAGTTGATTATTTGAAAATCTATACAGCCCCGGATGCAGTTCTGTCTGAGGATGATATTAAATATATCAACGGACTTAGTAATCTGAAAACTCTTGACATCTTTGGCGCCTCATGTTCAGAGCTTGAGCTGTCCAACGTCACTGTAGAGAAAATAGTATTACCTGAAAATATAAATACGATAGCTAGTAATGCATTTTCAGGATGCAGTCAGCTGGAGAATATCGAAATTCCGGCATCTGTAACTTCAATAAGCTGTAATGCCTTTAATGGATGTGAAAAACTTACAGGTGCACTATCTGTATGGAGTGTTATGCCGCCAGAACTTAAGGATCAGAATCTGATATCAGATTCAGCTCTGTTCAGAGGGTGTGGAATCACATCGGTTAAAGTTCCGTACAGAAGCAGTGAAGATTATCAGGCTGCAGAAGGATGGAACTGCGGTATCACGATTGAGGAAGCTGAAACAAGAGATCTGGAACTTAAAAATGTTCAGAACGGTACATTGAAACAACGGGCGGAGAAAGAACTACAGAATTTAAACCTTGATGAGAGCCAGATTGACAGAGTTGTAATAACAACTGGCGACAGTTTTCTGGAGCGGCAGGATATAGAATGGCTTCGTGCAAACTGTCTGAATGCAGCAGAACTGGATTTGTCACGGGCTGCAATGAAGGATAGTCCAGATGCATCTGGATCAAAAATAAAGGCTAATACATTTAAGAACAGGGTGCTGTTAAAAACAGTGAAATTGCCGGATCCTATAGAAAGCATCAGTCAATCTGCATTCGCAGGGTGTGAAAACCTGAGAGAAGTAGAATTCCCGACTGAAATAGGAAAGATAAATGATGGAGCCTTCAGAGGGTGTAAAAAGCTTCAGAGTGTGATTTATCTCGGATGTGTGACCCCACCTGATTTTGAAGGAGAGCCTTTTGACCGTGAAACAGTAAAAACATTTGTTGTACCTGTTCAAAGCGTGGAAAAATACAAATCTTCTTATGGATGGAAGGATTTCGATATAGCTCCTGATATAACGATTACGCTCAACAAATCAAGTATCAGTCTGGAAGTACCTGCAACAGCAGTTATGACTGCTGATGTAAAAACATATACCGGTGACAGCAGAACGGTTTTCTGGTCTTCGAACAATCCCGGTGTTGCAGATGTAAAAGAAGAAACAGGAACAACCAATACCATAATCACTAAAAAAGCAGGCACTGCAACTATCACAGCAAGTGATGCAACAGGTGCTGCCAAAGCTGTCTGTACGGTAAAAGTTAAAACCTTGGCCGCTCCTGCGACAGTGAAAGCTGTTTCTGTTGCCTACAATAAGATAACGGTATCATGGACAGGTGTTAAAAATGCCCAGTACTATCAGGTTTTCAGATGCAACAGCAAAGGCAGTACTATCGGTGATCCGATTGTGCGGGGTTCAGCAGTCAGAAGCTATACATATATAGGCCTGACTACAGGTACAAAATATTATTTTAAAGTCAGAGCGTATAAAAAGGTAAACAAGGTCAACTATTTCGGCAGTTATTCATCAGTGAAATCAGCTGTACCGACTTTGGCCACACCTGGCTCACTGTCGATAAGCAAGTCATCTTCATCTTATGTGAAAGTGAAGTGGAAGGGCATCTCGGGAGAAACCGGTTACCAGGTGTACAGAGCCACATCAAAGGGCGGCAATTACAGTAAAGTGGCATCCGTTAAAATGGCTTCATACAAGTATCCATATGCCAAAATAAAGACGAAAAAAGGGAAGACTTATTACTATAAGGTACGTGCATACAAGAATGTAGGAGGCAAACTTGTATACAGCAGCTTCTCAAGTCCTAAGGCGTACAAGCTGAAATAACGGCGTCAGAATATGTAGTAAAAAACTTAAAGTGTCACTAACGTGGTAACAGACAGTTGAAATGATTGGTTTGTTGCCACGTTTTCAATGTTTATATGCAGTAAAATTTATTACACAAACATGTTGTCCGACTAACATATTGTATGTTACATTATTATATGTAAGAATTGAAAATCAGGTTAAGATACAGTTATTCCGAACGTGTCCTCCTAAGGGTCAGGTGGATGTAAAATTCAGTATTCTGAAAGCATCAGAAAGACCTATGGCGGAACGTCGACAGGCAGTGCCGGAAACAGTGCCGCCTCCCGTATTTGGAAAGGAATGGACTTCGGAAAAATAGAGTTCTCTTTCCATTGCTTTGCAGCATAATGGAGAGAGCTTTGTTTTTTGTGCGATAATCCTGATTTTGTTGTTGAAATAACGTCTTGAAAGGAAAAATTATGAAGGTATATATTTGTGTAGATGATACTGACGATCTGACAAAGAGCACGAGTACAGGGAAAATAGCAGACCTGATCGCTCAGGAGATAATAAAGATGGGCGGCACCATGGAGAAGGGAATAACACGGCACCAGCTGCTGCTCCATGATGATATCGACTATACTTCCCACAACAGCTCCATGTGCATGGTGATAGATATAGAAGGTGTGGAAATACCGCAGATGCAGGAAGCGGCAGTGAAGGTGCTCAGGAACAATATGGCGGCAAGCTCGGATCCCGGATTATGCTTCTGTAGACTGGATCAGCTGGAGAAACCTGAAATGCTCATCGCCTATGGCAAGAGAGCTCAGAATGAGGTTATACAGAAGCAGGAAGCATATGCTCTGGCATCTCAGCTGGGAGGCACAGTGCTGGAGGAATACGGCGGCACCGGATGCGGTGTTATTGGTGCGCTGGCAGGTGTGGGTTTGAGACTTTCAGGGTGCGATGGAGTTTTCCGTGGCGGCAAGGGCGGCAAATTTGACGGACAGACCCATACAGTGGCAGAGTGGAAGGAGCTTACAGACATAGAGCTGTGCCTGGACTTCAACGGAAATATTCTGGCTGAAGATGATCTGATTGAAGTGGGAGATCAGCTCAAAACATCAATGGTGGATCACAAGGTAACACTGATAGCGTCAAAAAAAGGCGATCATTACAAGGCCTGCAAGAAAAAGGAACTGTATCAGGGTGACAAACGAGTAACAAAATGGACAACAGCCTGCGACAAGTTCGAGCAGGATAACGATATAGAAGAATGCTATGATGATTCAGAAAACGCATGCTACAACTGTCTGTACAGGAGATGGACAGCAGCAGGCTACCGATGTGTCAGATAGCTGAACGGAGTAACGGGATATACTATGGCAGAGGAAATTAAAGTGACGGCAGATCAGCAGAAACATAATCATAATTTCATAAAAGCGGCGGTACTGATCGCATTGCCTGTGGCGTTCTTTGTTGGCACCATATGCATCGGACGGTACAGCGTGAGTCCCGATGAGGTGTTCAGAAGCTTTGTTACAGCAGTAACGGGTGTCGATATGGGTGTGGATGAGCAGACCTTCAAGGTAGTGATGAACCTGCGTTTCCCAAGAGCTCTGCAGGGACTTCTGGTAGGAGCGTCTCTGGCAGTCAGCGGGGCGTGCTTTCAGAGCCTTTTCAGGAACCCGCTGGTTTCCAGCGGTATGCTGGGAGTATCCAATGGTGCCGGCTTTGGGGCGGCGTTATCCATACTGCTGTTCAATAACATGTTCATGACATCTGTATTCTCTTTTTCCTTCGGAGTGCTGGCAGTTATTCTGGCTTATCTGGTAGGAAAAGTGAGCGGAGGCACACCGACTATCACCCTTGTTCTTGGCGGAACCATAATACAGTCCATTTTTTCAGCACTGCTGTCACTGCTGAAATATATCGCGGATCCGTACAGTGAACTGCCGGCAATAACCTTCTGGTTAATGGGAGGTATGGGTTCAACAAAAATGGAGGAACTTGTTTTTTCTGCGATTCCGATGCTTATCGGCCTTATCGGGATGGTTCTGTTCAGATGGAGACTTAATGTGCTGTCTATGGGAGACAGAGAAGCGAAAACGCTGGGTCTCAACGTAGGACTTAATAAAGCCATTGTTATAGCCTTTGCAACGCTGGCGACTGCAGGCGCCGTGTGTGTCAGCGGCGTAATAGGCTGGGTGGGGCTTGTAGTTCCTCACATGTGCAGAATGGTGATAGGAAGTGACAACAAATGGCTTATCCCTGCAGCGATATCCATAGGTGCCTGCTTCATGGTTTTTGTGGATACTATCTGCAGAACCATTACAGGAGCGGAAATTCCGCTGGGAATCGTGACTGCTATAGTAGGAGGTCCGTTCTTCATTTACCTGCTCAAAAAGACGAAAGGAAGCAACTGGTGATAATATGGCATTGATGGAAGTACGGGACGCGGCCTTTACATATGATAACAAGAGAATGATATTCGACGGAATAAATTTCTATGTAGAAAAGGGCGAGATAATGTGCATCATAGGCCCCAACGGCTGCGGCAAATCAACTCTTATAGACTGTATGCTGGGGCTGAAGAAGCTCAACAGAGGAGAGATTTTCGCCGGAGGCCGGGATATCAACAAAATGAAACCGAAGGAATTCGCCGAACATGTTGCATATGTGCCTCAGGGTCATAAAACCACCTTCGCCTATACAGTACTTGATGTGGTGACCATGGGCA
>JBJESR010000165.1:0-11762 GCA_051882895.1 Lentihominibacter sp. | reverse complement strand
AGTTCAGCAGGAGCTTGAAAACAAGCTGAACGAAAAGGGAATCAGAGACAAGTATGCAACAATGGTAGGCGGATCCCCTGTAACAAAGAGATGGGCTGAAAAAATCGGAGCAACTGCTTACTCGGAAGATGCTTCAGAATGCTGTCAGGTAGCTCTGGATATCTTAGCTAATAAATAAAACCAACGTTGAATAACAAGTTGTGTAGAAAGGAAAAGACATGAGTGACAAAAAGTACTTGACCAGAATGGGCGATGGCGAAATCACTTATATGACTAAAGATGAGATTCGCGAAGACGTTCTTGCTGGTATGGATGATGCCGTTACTAAAGGCAAATCCGAACCTATGAGTCAGAATGATGTGGATTACATGGTAGAGATTCTGACTGATGAAAACAAAATCGTAGGTGTTGAACCGGGTTATGAAGGCGTAACAGTTTTTGATGCCGGAACATTAAAGGTTCCTGTAAGATCAGGTGTCCCTGTAGACAGAAGCACTGACATCCTTATCCATGAAAGAGTTCTGATGTCGGACGCTATGGAACTTTGCCATCCTGATTACAGCTGGAAAGCTATCAAGAATATAGCTCCTGAAGAAGCAATGATGATGGAACAGTGTCAGATGAACACTATCATACCTCTTTTCTATGGAGCAATGCCTAACATGGGACTTTACACAAAACCTGACGGTCCTTATGACAACTGGTCCGAATTACTTCCGCAGGGCAAAATCAAGGAAGCAATGGAAGCTCAGGAGATGGCAGCGGATGCTTGTGCAGAGGATATGATATATATCGCATCAATGCAGGCAGAAGCAGGTGCAGACGGTATCCAGTTCGATACTGCCGGTGCAGCTGGAGATGGAGACTATCTGGCAGCATTAAAGGCAGCCAAGGTACTTTCAGAAAAGTATCCTGATCTCTGCATCACAATGGGTATGGCTAATGAATTCACTCTCGGTATGCACGGAAGACTCAAGTTCGAAGGTCAGAAACTGGCTGGAACTTATCCTGCGAAGCAGGTTAAGATCTGTGAATCCGCCGGAGTACATTCATATGGATGTGTAGTAAATACAAACAGCTCAAGATCATTCGCATGGAACCTGGCTCGTGCAACTACATATGTACAGCAGGCAACTAAGGTTGCTGATATCCCTGTACTGGTAGATGCAGGTATGGGTGTTGGCGGTGTACCTCTTACTAATGTATGTCCTGTTGACGCTTCATCAAGAGTTGCCAAGTGTCTCATGGAGATCGGTAAAGCTGACGGATTGTAGATAGGCCACGGTGATGCATTTGGTATGGCTGCAACTTATGAAATGGCTATGGGATTACAGGGAACACGTGCTGCCGGAGATCTGGTTGCTCGTATGGTATTCAAAGGCATGAAGATTGCAGACGCCAAAGCTTATGTAGCAGGCAAGCTGAACTGCGCTGTGGAAGACCTGGCTGATTGTTACGCTATGAAGGAGATCAGGGAATCTCTGGATATCGGACACATGATCATCACTCCGCACGCATCATATGGTATGGCTGCAAAGATGAAGATTGCAGAAATCCTGGACATCAAGATTCCAAGTGTTGAAAACTTCAAAAAGCAGATTGGCATGAAATAAGAAATAAAATTCGAAACAGAATAACGTTGCGATATAAGTTGCAAGGAGGACTTGCAGCTTATATCGGCAATTATATATTCAGAAAATTTCGAAACCGTATAGTGCATGTGCAATTAGATTTAGAGGTGTGTTTATGGAAAATAATTTGAATTTAAATGGTAAGAAAAAATATAATACGCCGCTGATTATCGTCAGTGTAATTATTATATTCGCATTTGTTGCATTCATGGCTCTTAAACCGGATGCAGCATTAAATGGTGTAAATGCTGTTTTTGACGCAATTATCAAATACTTCGGTTCGATACTGATGGCATTTACATTTGCAGCTGTAGTTGTATCGATTTATTTCTGTATAAGCTCAAAATACGGTAATATCAAACTGGGTGAAGGTGATCCGGAATACAGTATGTTCAGTTACTGTGCCATGATGTTCCTTGCTGCGGTTGCTTCAGCACTGCTGTACTGGTCATTTACAGAATGGGCATTTTATTATGAAACTCCTGGTATAGGTCTTGAACCTCATTCAACGGAAGCTCTTGAAGCTGCTATGGGGTATTCATTCTTCCACTGGGGAATCCATGGACAGGCTATATATGTTGTAATAGCTCTTGCCATCGCATACGCATATTACATCAGAAAGGTTCCTTCCCTGCAGACAAGTGCTGTCTGCAAAGCGATGATGGGAGACAAAGTCAGCAAGGGTGCCAAGTCGGTAATCGGTAATATCATCGACTTCTGTGTAATCTTCGGAATTCTCGGAGGACTGGGTGTATCGCTGGGATTGTCAGTTCCTCTCGTAGGCGGAGCACTGACTCAGGTGTTCGGAATTGAAATATCATTCCCTATTCAGGTGGCAATAGTTGTTGTAATAGCTCTGGTATTCACATTCACGTCATTTATCGGTACCCAGAAGGGAATGAAGAGAATCAGTAATTTCTCGGTAATCATGTGCGGTGCTTTCCTGGCATGGATACTGATCGCAGGACCTACTGACTTTATCATGAAGAACACAGCAAACTCATTCGGATGGATGCTTGAAATCATACCTAGAGCAAGCTTCTTCACAGATCCTATTGAAAACACAGGCTTCCCTGAAGCATGGACTCTGTTCTTCCAGGCATTCTATCTCAATTATGCTGCTATGATGGGTATATTTATCGCCAAGATTTCAAGAGGCAGAACTATACGTCAGCTGTCGATAGCAACTCTCATCGGCATCAGCGTAGGCGGATGGGTAGTATTCGCAGTTGACTCAAGCTATGCTATTTACACTCAGGCCAACGGAATCACTGACGTGGTAGCTCTGGTTAACAGTTATGTCGGTGAAGCCGGAATCTTCCAGATTATTGAGACATTGCCACTGGGAGGAAAAGTTCTTCCTATCGTACTGCTTCTTACAATCGTAGGATTCGTAGCATCATCCCTTGACTCAGCTTCACTGTCGCTGTCACAGACAACTCAGAGAATCATGAACAAGGACGGCAATGTAAATCCGATGCTGAGAGTATTCTGGTGCATCATGCTCACACTGGTACCGCTTTCAATCATGTTTATCGGTGCCAACTTCTCAACTCTTAAGACACTGGCCATTATCATTTCTGTACCGTTCATGTTTATCGTGGCATTCATGATGATCAGACTGTTTATGTGGCTTTCAGAAGATGAGAAAAAAGGTGTGCTTGACAAATACAGAGTTGTCAAGAAGAAAACTGATCCCAAAGATGTTATTGAATATAAAGCAGAAGACTGGGATGTATAATGAATTATTTACATATTGCAGATGAAATATGATATCAGTTCATTGATATAATCCTCATCAATATAATTCCTTTTACTATGACAGAACGATTGCCCCGATGGCAATCGTTCTGTCGGAAACAGCAGCGATACAAGGAGATGCATACATGACGATAAATGACTTTGAAATACTTGATAATATGCAGGAAATCGTATTGATAGAAAATGAAGTCGGGATAATCAAGTATGTTAATAATGCTTTCTGCAGATGTCACGGGGTAACAAAAGAGGAAGCTGTGGGAAGAAGCTGCTTTGACTTTATAATTCCTGAAGATAGAGAAATCTGCAACATGGAGCAGACTGTCAGTCCTGAAAATCCGTATTACAGGATAGAGGGGCGATCGAAAAGAGTAGACGGCAGGATAATATGGCTGCAGTATGTGGGCAGAGCGTATTTCGACGATGACGGAAACAGAACAGAATTTCAGGAGATCGGTGTTGATATAACCAGATGGAAGGAAAAAATCGAAGAAAGCGCCAGAGAACTGGCAAAGGCAAATCAGAAATTAGGCGGTGAATTCGGGGAAGAGATAATTGAAGGGAAAACAGGATCGGGAATAAACAGCAGAAACGGGAAATTCCCGGCAATGCACAGATTTTCGGATATTTATACCGCTAACGACAAAATGAAATCGGTGATAGCCTATGCCAAGGCTGTGGCAGCAGGCGGAGCGACAATACTTATAGAAGGAGAAAGCGGTACCGGCAAAGAAATGTTTGCTCAGGCTATACATAATGCCAGCAAAAGAGCAAACGGACCATTTGTAGCGATAAACTGCGGTGTGATACCGGCAGAGCTTATAGGAAGTGAATTTTTCGGATATGTTGAAGGCGCATTTACTGGTGCGTCAAAAGGAGGCAGACCCGGAAAATTTGAAATGGCATCTGGAGGTACACTGTTTCTGGATGAAATCGGTGAAATGCCTCTGGCTCAGCAGGTGGCACTGCTGAGAGTGCTTGAAACCAAAACGGTATCAAGAATAGGTGATGATAAAGAAATTCCGGTTGACGTGCGTATAGTGTGCGCAACAAACAAAAATCTTTACAAAGAAGTACAGGCCGGCAGATTCAGAAGCGACCTCTACTACAGACTCAATGTAATAAATTTGCATATACCTCCTCTCAGAGAGAGGAAAGAAGATATATATCTGCTTATCGGAGCGTTTATCAAGAAATACGGCAGTCACCGCTTTGATAAGGAAAAGGCATTCAGTGATAAAAAGCTGATGGCGTTTTATGAATACGACTGGCCGGGAAATGTCAGAGAACTGCAGAATGTTGTCGAACGACTGATATATATGCCGGACGAGAACAATGATGCTTTTTTCGAATATCTTATCGGAGATTTTGGAAACAAGACAGAGAAGAACAGTAATACTGCGACAGAAAATGATACGCAGGATGAGAAACAGATGATAATCAGTTTTATGGAAATGTATGAAGGAAATATCAGCATGGTATCAAGAAAAATGGGTATTTCCAGAAATACGATCTATAAAAAACTGAAAAAATACAATATCAAATATTAACTTGAATGATTTCAGAAGGTGTGCTTATGGGAAAGCTGGATATTCATAAAACAGATATTCCTCTGGCTGAACTGAAAAACATGGAAGAGTTGTTTTTCAGACAGATACAGATGGACAGCGGCAGAGTAATGAAAAAATTCCCGCAGCAGTATAATGACACAAGACAGCAGGTGATGCTGAATGTTGCTGCTGAGGGGCTGTTCAGATCTTTAAGAATTGAACAGAATGACGGGAATAATATTCATCTTGAGGACGGTACGATTATTGCCAGCAGAATGCTTGCGGAGCTTTTTGGCTCTTCTGATGAAATAGTTGTGTGTGCGATGACCCTGCATGGATATGATCGCCTGGAAGCAGAATCAGATAATAATCTTATTACCCTGTTTCTTGACGGATGGGGAACGGCCGCTGCAGAATGCGGCCATGTCTGGATGAAGGAGCAGATACAGAGAATGGCCGAAAAGGACGGCCTTTATCTTACGTCTTCGTGGAGTCCGGGACAGCATAATATTGACATAAAGCTTCAGAAAGAAGTTTTTAAACTGCTTCATCCTGAGGATATAGGTATGGAACTTACGGACAGTTTTATGATGCATCCAAAAAAATCCATAAGCAGTTTCATGGGAATGGGCACTGATGAAAACGCAGGAAAGTTAAGAGCATGTGATTTCTGTGAGCGCAGAGAAACATGTCCGTCTGCATATGTATGACAATATGTGCAGAACATGTTAATCCGGGCGAGAGTGGATTACAGATGATGTCAACAAGGGTGACAGAATGTGAATGTTATCTTAACAGAAAGTGTCAGCAGCTTCGATGTATATATTAGTGATATTTCTGAAAACATTGAAATTTCAACGATAAAAAAATAGCTGTTTGTTTTTATACTTGGCATGAAAACTGCTATTTATATTTACAAGGATGAACCTGATCCTTGGACAATATGTCTGAATACGTTATATCGAAGGGAAAAGGATTGGCACTTGCAGCATAATATCAATGCGAAAGGAGCATCTTTATGATCAAATTAGTACTTTTAACAGGATTTCTCGGAGCAGGAAAAACTACATTGATGAAAGAAATTCTGAATTCATACGGTGGTCTGAAAACCGGTGTGATAGTAAATGAATTTGGTGAAATAAATATAGATGCCAGGCTGATCAGCAGAGATGGGATTCAGATGGCAGAGCTGTCGAACGGATCCATATTCTGCGCATGTATTAAGGATAAGTTTGTGGACAGCCTTATTGAGATGTCTCTCAAAGATCTTGACTATCTGTTTATTGAAGCATCAGGAATGGCGGATCCCGCTAATATGAATCAGATTCTTGGTGGTATCAGAAACAAAGTTCTGAACCCTTATGACTACAGAGGTTCAGTCTGTGTTATCGATGGAGAAAGCTTCACAGATCTTTATGAACTGCTGCCTGCCATAACAGCACAGCTTGAATTCTGTGGAGGGGCGATTGTCAATAAGGGAGATCTTATTGATGAAGACAAGCTTGGCGAAATAATGGATATCATCAATGAGGTCAACCCGAATGTTTCGGTTTTTGTGACGTCCTACTGCAGAGTTGATGTGAAGGAGCTTGTTGAAAGTCTGACACAGAACACGGCAGAAGCCAGAGAAAGCAGCAATAAAGTGGAAACACGACCGACAACGTTTATTCTCAAAGGACTGAAACAGGTACCTTATGACAGACTGGAGGCTTTCCTTAATGACATTGCCGGTGATACCTATCGCATAAAAGGATTTGCAGATACTGATAAAGGAAACATTGAAATCAGTGCTGTAGGGAAAAATATCCATTTAAATGAATGGGCGGATACAGTCGAACGAACTGAAATCGTTGTCATATCCTCAGTGGGTTTCAGAATGATGAGTATATTGACAAAATGTATCGCAGAACATTTAAAAGGAATTATCAGATTGTAAGTGCAGCAGCTTTTCAGGATGAAAAGGAGAAAAGTATGGCAAAGCGTGAAAGACGTGAAAGAGGCAAGGCGGGCATACTTGATAACATTTCTTATGCCATGTCTTATGGAAACCAGCTTTCAGAGGATGACCTGTATGCGATCCATGCAGCAAGTCTTGATGTACTGATGGAAATCGGTGTGAAGGTTGAAAGCGAGAAAGCAAGAGATCTGTTCGCAGAGGGCGGATGCACGGTTGAAGGCGAAATAGTCAAGATTCCTGCATATCTTGTGGAGGAATGTATACGTACAGCCCCATCGACAATACTGCTTGCAGGCAGAAACCCGAAAAATGACTATGTTGTAAAACAGAAAAAAGTATCTTTTATCAATTTCGGTGAAGGTGTAAATGTAATCGATCCTTACACAAAGGAATACAGAAGATCCGTCAAGGAAGACCTGGAGAGAAATACCAAGGTTATTGATGCTATCAATGTGTTGCCTTGTGCATATCGTTCAGTAGCATCTCAGGACAAAGCAGGAAGTGTTCAGGCTCTGCATAATATGGAAGCGATGTTCAACAATACAACAAAGCATTGCTTCATAGGACCTGACGGCAAGAAGAATATCGAGAAAATCATCGATATGGCTGCTTTCATTGCAGGCGGAAGGGAAGAACTCAAAAAGAGACCTCTGGTTACCTTCAATCTCTGTCCGACAAGTCCGCTACAGCTGAATCCTACAGCAACTGATGCGCTGATTCTCGGAGCAAGAGCGGGCATTCCATGCAATATCATTTCTATGGCATTATCAGGAGCTACTTCGTCGGTAACACTGGCTGGAACACTTGTAACTCATAATGCTGAAGTGTTGTCCGCAGTAGTTCTCAGTCAGCTGGCAGAAAAAGGGGCAGCCGTATTATATGCAAGTTCGACCAGTATTATGGATATGAGACACCTTACAACTCCGGTAGGTGCTCCGGAACTGGCTATGATAAGCAATGCGGTTGCACAGCTTGCCAATTATTATAATCTGCCGAGCTTTGTAGCCGGTGGATAGGCAGACAGTAAGGTTCCGGATGCGCAGGCCGCTCACGAGAAAACCCTCACCGCTTTACTGGCAGCCCAGGGTGGTGCCAATGTTATATACGGTGCAGGAATGATAGAGATGGGCATGACATTCGATCTGGCACAGCTTATCATCGACTCAGAAATATATAAAATGGTACTTCATACAATCAACGGTTTTGAAGTTAATGAGGAAACACTTGCGCTCGACGTTATCAAGGAGGTAAAGATGGGCGAATTTGTTTCACAGAAACACACAACCGACAACTTTAAGAAGATACAGTCACACTCAGAGATAATCAACAGACAGCCGAGAGAACAGTGGCTTGCAGCAGGAGCAAAGGACATGACTGAAGTGGCCTACGAAAAGGCTATTCAGATTCTTGAAAATCATGTTCCTGAACCTCTTACAGAGGAGCAGGCTGCATACATCAGAAAAGTCGTTGAAGATGCAGAAGCTGAATACGGTGTGAAATAGTGACACAAAGGCTTTTTAAAGATTACAGAAAGGAAAAGTACTATGGCAAAGATTTTCAAGAAAATAATTGAAGCTATCGAAGATGGCGAAATAGAAGAAGTGGTTGAACTGGTTGAAGAAGCTCTTGAAGATGAAGAGGAACCTACAGATATCATGAATAAGGGTCTTATCGAAGGCATGAACGTTGTCGGAGAACTCTTCAAAGAAGGGGAATTATTCGTTCCTGAAGTGCTGATGTCGGCGAATGCCATGGAGGCCGGTATGGAGCTTATAAGACCGTTTCTGAAAGCTGGTGACGTTAAAGTTGCAGGAAAGATTGTATTCTGTACAGTCGAAGGAGATCTGCATGATATCGGCAAGAAACTCTGTGTAATGATGCTTGAAGGAGCAGGCTATGAAGTTGTTGACCTTGGAGTGGATGTAGGTGTTTCACAGATTATCGACGCAGTTAAGGAACATAGTCCTGATCTTGTTGCAATGTCAGCTATGCTTACGACAACTATGGTAACTATGGACCAGACAGTGGAAGCTCTCAAGGAAAACGGACTTGACGCAGGTGTCAAGGTGATGGTCGGAGGAGCTCCTCTGTCAGGAGATTATGCTGCAGGAATCAGCGCAAATTATTCGGAAGATGCGATCACATGCGTTGAGCTGGCAGACAGATTAATGGCTTAAATTACAGGAATGGAAGAGCAGGAAAATGGATAGACATTTTATAAATCTTGATATGGAGGAATGCAGTGCACTTGCCAATGATATATTCATGCAGACATCAGGTGTGAACAAGGAAGGCCGCAAATTTGAAAGGATGAGAAATGATGCATTCAGAATGAGGAAGGCCATCCAAGAAAGGATACAGATCAGAGCTGCATATAAATATTTTGACAAGGTGGAGCTGAAGGGACAGAATGCAGTGTTCGGAGGTATAAGCTTCAAATGCAGCGCATTCGATCAGATTGACGGTGATACGGTGAAAGGTGTGTATGTTTATGCTCTTTCGGTGGGGGATTTCGGTTTTCCGGAAGAACCTATACTTGATCAGCTTTATGCCGACATCTGGGGGAGTGCTTTCACAGATGCCGCCAGGCTTATTATGAAGAAAGAGATCGAGAAAGAATCAATGTTGAGTGACAGCTTCGGTCCCGGGTTTTACGGGATGGATGTCAGCGAGATGGGCACGCTGACATCCCTGCTCAACCTTGATGAACTGGATATTGAAATAAGGAACAGCAGAATAATGCTTCCTCTGAAATCATGTGCAGGATTCTATTTCAGTGTGGATGATAGATACAGGAAGCTTAATAAGGCATGTGAAAACTGTCTGGGAACCCACAGAAGTTGTAAACTATGTCAGGTCTATGGAGGAATTAACTAATGTTTAAATGTACAGGTGTATGCAGCACATGCGGCAGATGTAAAAATTCAGCGATGATGAGTGGAGCCAACGATAGAAAAACGAAAATGCTTGCTTATCCGGATGATTTCAGACCGGCTGAAGGCAGAGAAGGGTATGGTGCAGCCTTTGATATCGGGACAACTACAGTAGTTGGTATGCTGTGGGATCTCGGCAGAGGTGAACAGATAGCAACCTGTGCGAAAACAAACCCGCAGAATGAATTCGGACTTGATGTCATTTCAAGGATAACTTTCTGCGGTAGAGAAAGCGAAAATCTTGAACTTCTGAGGAACAGAATAACAGAATGTCTGAATGAAATTATTTCGGAATTATGCGGCAAGGCAGGTATTGATGCTGCAGATATCATGGCAGCATCTGTATGCGGTAACACAACCATGTCTCACCTGTTTGCAGGATATCCTCCGATGACACTGGCACTGGCACCTTTTCATCCTGCATACACAGGCACATTAAGGCTTTCTTCAGCAGATGCCATGCTGGATATCAACGAAAAAGGGACAGTTGTTGTTGTACCTAACATTGCCGGTCATGTAGGAGGAGATATCACGGCGGGCATAGTGGCATCAAGAATTCTGGATATGGAAGGTCTGACCGTGTTCATAGACATAGGAACAAATGGAGAGATAGTTCTGACAGATGGAATGAAAACCTATGCATGTTCAACAGCAGCCGGTCCTGCATTCGAAGGCTCTGCAATACTTCACGGTATGAGAGCGGCCACCGGGGCTATAGAGAAAATAAGAATTGAAAACGGAGAAGTTGATTTTAAAACTATCGGGGAATGCGAACCTCAGGGAATATGCGGTTCGGGTCTTATCGATGCCATAGCACAGATGATAAAAGCGAAACTGATAAACAAAACAGGAAGACTTATAGGTGCTGAGGATGTAGATAAGAAGAAGCTTGATCCTGCATTAAAGGAAAGGCTTGTGGAAGTGGACGGCGAGAGACGGTTTGTTCTCGTTTCCAAAGCAAATGGAGAAGATATCGTTATAACGCAGAATGATATACGAGAAGTTCAGCTGGCAAAAGGTGCGATTGCTGCAGGTATACAGCTGATGCTTGAAGAGATGGGAAAGACAGTTGAAGACATAGACAGGGTTGTGGTTGCCGGGGCTTTCGGTAATTATATTGACAAAGAAAGTGCAGTCACAATCGGTGTTCTGCCAAAAATCGACCTGGAGAAAATAATATCAGCAGGAAACACTGCAGGTGCAGGAGTGTCGATGATAATGGCAGATGAGAGAGAAATGGCTCTGGCCGAAAGTCTGCCTGAACGCATTGAACATGTGGATCTGGCCGCCAGAGATAATTTCCAGAATACTTATCTGAGTGCTATGGCGTTCAGATAAGCCATACATGGGGAACGGATCGGATGGATCACATGGACTCTAAATCCATGCAGCCGGGTGAAACTCCCGGGTTCCTCGCCAAATCATGAAATGAAAAGGAAGGTGCAGCCAATGACATTTACCAGAGAACAGATCATATCCATATTGAAATCAGATGACAGGCAGCAGGCGGAAGAACTGTTTGCGAGAGCGAGAAAAGCCAGAGAAGAGCATTTCGGCAATAAGATATTCATGTATGGATTTGTGTACTTTACAACCTGGTGCAGGAACGACTGCACATTCTGTTACTACAGGAAATCAAATAAGATCGAAAGATACAGAAAAAACAAAGAGGAAGTGTTCAGACTTTCAAAGGAACTGGCTGATTCAGGTGTTCATCTCATCGATCTTACAATGGGAGAGGACCTGCAGTATCATGGGGAAGATTTTGATTCAGTGGTAGACATAATCAAACAGATTAAAAACGAACTAGGTCTTCCTGTAATGATTTCACCTGGAGTTGTGAATGACAGGCTTATAGAAAAGTTTGCTGCAGCAGATACAGACTGGTATGCATTATATCAGGAAACTCACAACAGAGAGCTTTTTGAAACCT
>JBJESR010000164.1:0-2504 GCA_051882895.1 Lentihominibacter sp. | reverse complement strand
GGTCCTTCTTGTGAACCTTAAGGTGTTCGTTGAGATCGTTGATTCTGTAAGTCAGAATAGCAACCTGAACTTCCGGGGAACCTGTATCTCCTTCCTTAAGCTGGTACTCTCTGATGATTTCTGCTTTTTTTTCAGTAGTGATCATTTCATTTTCCTCCTGTTTTCTATCCGCCTGCTGCCTGGTCGCCGTCGGAGTCTCGGGAAACTAAGCGTCAGGTAAAAATTCATACGCTTTATAATATCACATACTTCACGTCATTTCAAGAGCAAAAATCACGGTATCTCTAATTAAATGACGGCGGTGTAACGTCACTGTTTTCAAAAACATTCTGCATGCTCTTCGCAGGTGAAGGTTCCGACATACTGAAATACATTTTCGCAGCTTCTGTCGTTCCGAAATCTCTGTTGGAGCCTGAATCCTGAACCTTGTTGAAAGCTTCTCTGAACATCTGATTATGAGCTTCCTCCCTGTTAAGGAGGAAATCGATGGTTTCTCTGACCTTCTTATCCTCAATCTGTCTGTAGAGATACTCATATACAACCTTGGCTCTCTGCTCTGAGGCTATATTAGCCAGCAGATCAGCACACAGGTCTCCCGTCACAGTGACATAATCAGCAGTCCACGGACTTCCAGAAGAATTGACAAGACCCGGAGTAAGACCGAACATCACATGGGTCTGGATCTCACCTGCTTTTACAGCCTGAGCATCCACATCATGACCGTTAAGCAGATTTACTGTCTGAGCCACCATTTCCAGATGCCCCAGCTCCTCGGCAGCGATATCCAGAAACAGATCCTTGATTTCCGGATCCTTTATTCTGAAGCTCTGGGACATATACTGCATTGCTGCCTTGAGTTCCCCGTTTCCTCCTCCCAGCTGTTCCTGCATAAGCACAGCATACTGCGGATTCGGTCCTTCCACCGCAACCGGATGAAATAACTGTTTTTCATGTTTAAACATAGCAAATACTCCTTTTTTATGTTAGTATCTGCATTCACAGCACTGATATTCCGAAAAATGGACGGTACGTGCATTCTTCGTACGGTTTCATGTCATTTCAGTGCTGCAAGACAGTATCCCACTCCTTCAGGAGCTTTCATCCGATGTTCCGGCTGAGCCATATTATATTCCGAAAAATACTTTTCTGTCATGCTGCTTTCATCAAGATGTTCCACCACTTCGAATCCAAGTTTATCCAGCAGCCTCCCGATTTCCCCGCCGGAGTATTTCGCCTGCATCTTTTCACCCGCAGCAGCAGCCAGCTGCTCATTTCTGATGCTCTCATCGCCGGCTTCGTCCAGCGGATAGTCAAAGCATATCAGGCTTGCAGAGCATGCTGCAGCAGCCACGCCTTCAAGCAGCTTCTCAAACTGCTCCTTCGTCAGATAATAGCTTATTCCCAGAAGGCTGCTGAAACTCATTTCAGAAGCCTCATATCCACCCGCCATCAGTTTTTCCTGCCATGACGAACTGCTCAGATCACATGGAATATATATGGCACGGTTTCCAGTATCACCTGCTCTTGATATCTTATCATCAATCATGTCCGGAAGATCCAGCTCGAACACCTTAAGATCATCAAAGCCGTTTCTGTATGCGAAGGTATCGTAGCCTGCTGCAAAGACAAGATACTGCCTGCATCCATCCTTCACAGCAGCTTCAAGCATATCTTCACAGAACGCACTTCTTCCCAGCACAGACGGTGACAGCTGATTATCAGCAATCCATCTGAGAGCTTCTTGCGCATCACCCTCAAATCCGGGATTGAAATAGCTTATTCCACCGCTCATGTTGCCGGAAATCGCATCATACTCCTGCGGGCTCAGCAGCTTCTCCGCATAATCGTCATCAAACACCCTTACTTCATTGTTACGGTAATGGTATGCTCTGGCGAAACAGCTCACCAGTGCAGTCATGTTTTTTTCATTCATTTCATTCACCTCCGAATACTTAATACACCCGGAGCGCGAATTATACAAGACTTGAAATTTCAACGATTTTGTGGTAATATAACCATGAAATCAAGGGGAAAATTTTTTAATTTTACTGTTAAGTTTCCTGTAGATCCGCTCTCTGATCCATGGCTCGTCCGAAGCTTCGATGGCCTCTTCTGCATCAAACCACCCTACACGGCTGTTCTCATCCGGCTTGCATCTCACCGGCTGAGAAGGATCAGCTTCAAACAGATAAGTGAAATTCAGATGAAGATGTGACGACACATAATGTCCATTTTTCACATGACCGTCAACAGTCAGTATTTCCAGGGAAAATAATTTTTCCGACACCGGCCTGAAGCTCTCAAGACCTGTTTCTTCCCTTACTTCCCGCGCTGCCACTCTCAGCAGATCATGATCGCCATCTGCATGTCCACCAAGCCATGACCAGGAGTTGTATATATTGTGATAAGCCATCAGCACCTTTCTTCTGTCAGGGCTCACCACCCATCCGGACACAGTAATATGCGCCGCCGTATTATCACGGTAATAAAGCTCCTCACCGCTC
>JBJESR010000163.1:0-11930 GCA_051882895.1 Lentihominibacter sp. | reverse complement strand
ACATCTGCCGCACCTCCTTATACATGTAGTATCTAAATGCTTTCGCAATTTTTCTGCTGGATTTTGAGTCTGCGTCTCCTCGTCCAGACTCGAACAAATGACATTATAGCACAGGTATGCTATAAAGACAAGTTTTTTTTATTTCAAATTACAGTTAATTTCACACCGCAGTTATTTCTGCTCCCAGAGCACCAGGCTGCCTGTTTTTCTTGTCTCATTCATATCTATAACTCTCTGATTCCTGCTTCCTCGAAACTGCAGTGTCAGATCCCTCTCCTCTTTAATAAACGGACCGTCAATCAGAATATCCGTCAGTTCCATAAGCTCTCTGACAGCATCATTTTCTTCGCACATATGCGATATCTGTTCATAGGTGTACCCGCTGAAAACCGTCAGGGACAGACCTCTGTCCTTTATCTGCTCTGCCATGTATGCGAAGGCTTCCGGCTGACATAGCGGTTCTCCTCCCGAAAACGTGACTCCCGCCAGCAGAGGATCCTTGTCGATTTCTTCCATAAGTCTGGCAGTGCTGCATTCGCTGCCGCCGTTAAAATCATGAGTTTCAGGGTTATGACATCCCGGACATCCATGAGGACAGCCCTGACAGAATACGGTGAATCTTATGCCTGGACCATCTACAATGGATTCCCTCACTATACCTGCAATTCTGAGTGAATCATGTACACTTTTCACATCTGACGTTTTCATACATCCAGCCTTCTGATTCTTTCGAATCCCCTGTCACTGTCATCCTCAGTTCTGTGACAGCAAGGGCATTCATTGTCTATAATTCCCGTGTATCCGCACACCGGATCCCTGTCAACAGGGTGATTTATCGAACCGTAGCCGACACCGTTTTCTTTCATGCACCTTACTACCTGTTCAAATGCATCGAGATTCTTGCATGGATCCCCATCAAGCTCTACATATGTGATGTGACCTCCATTGGTCAGTGCGTGATAAGGTGCCTCCAGCCTGATTTTATCAAAAGCACTGATATTGAAATATACCGGTATGTGGAAAGAGTTCGTGTAGTAGTCTCTGTCGGTAACTCCCTCTATGACTCCGTATTTAGCTCTGTCT
The DNA here is from genome assembly GCA_051882895.1 of Lentihominibacter sp. GTDB lineage: Bacteria > Bacillota > Clostridia > Peptostreptococcales > Anaerovoracaceae > Lentihominibacter. The sequence continues at coordinate 10,847 of JBJESR010000163.1, read as the reverse complement.
ATTCTGACAAACCTGCCCGAAAGGCCTTCTGCCGGAGTCGCTATCAGGGAATAATTGAAGCCTGTCTTTTCGGTTGCTTCGTCCATCTTTTTTCTCATGAAGCCTATGATCTCAAGCCCCAGACTCTGAGCCTCCGGAGTTTCACCATGGTGGCTTCCTATGAGAGCTTTAAGGCATTCTGCAAGCCCGATAAAACCTACTGTCAGAGTTCCGTGCTTCAGAACCTCCGCTACTGAATCCTCAGGCTTGAGCTTATCAGAATCCAGCCATATTCCCTGCCCCATGAGGAACGGATAATTCTTGACCTTCTTTGAAGCCTGAATCTTGTACCTTTCCATAAGCTGATCTATGCACAGATCCACTTTTCTCTCCAGCTCCTCGAAGAACCAGTCGATGTCTCCGTGGGCTTTTATACCTATCCTCGGCAGATTCACCGATGTGAAGCTGAGATTTCCTCTGCCGCCTACCACTTCTCTCGACGGATCATAATGGTTTCCTATAACCCTGGTTCTGCATCCCATATAGGCAGCCTCCGTATTAGGATCGCCTTCTTTATAGTACTGCAGATTAAACGGAGCATCTATGAATGAGAAGTTCGGGAACAGCCTCTTGGCAGAAACTCTGCATGCCAGCTTGAACATGTCGTAGTTCGGATCCTCCGGATTATAGTTCACACCTTCTTTAAGCTTGAAAATGTGAATAGGGAAAATAGCAGTTTCTCCGTTTCCCAGACCGGCTTCTGTGGCCAGCAGAATGTTTTCTATTATCATCCTTCCTTCCGGTGATGTGTCTGTGCCGTAATTTATCGAAGAGAAAGGTATCTGTGCTCCTGCCCTCGAATGCATTGTGTTGAGATTATGCACAAAAGCCTCCATAGCCTGATATGTAGCCCTCTTTATCTCTTCATTGGCATATTTCGTTGCTTTCTTCTGAAGCTTGTCTATAAATTTCTCATCTATTATATCCCTCAGATAGGATCTTTCTATTTCTTTATATCCGTTGTCATCAGCCAGAACAGGGTAAACATCGTGCTTTTCCATTATTTCCGCTCCGATGGATTTTATTTTCTCAACTCCATCTTCGATGTCAAAAAGGAGGTTGAGCATTTTACCCAGATTCATCCAGTACAGCTTCCTGAAGGTTTTCCTGACTCCATTTGCCATACCATAGTCAAAATCCGGAATACTCTGCCCGCCATGCTGATCATTCTGATTTGACTGGATGGCTATACATGCAAGAGCGGCATAGCTCTGTATATCATTCGGCTCCCTCAGGAACCCGTGGCCGGTTGAGAATCCTCCTCTGAACAGCTTCTCAATATCGATCTGACAGCAGGTGGTGGTAAGAGTAAGAAAATCCATATCGTGTATATGGATATCCCCGTCTCTGTGAGCCTGGGCATGCTCCGGCTTCAGCACGAACATCTCATAAAACTGTTTGGCACCCTCCGAACCGTATTTAAGCATGGTTCCCATGGCAGTGTCGCCATCGATATTGGCATTCTCACGTTTGGTATCATTGTCCTTGGCTTCTTTGAAAGTAAGATCCTCATATGTCTTCATCAGTCGGGTGTTCATATCTCTTACTCTCGTGCGCTCAGCCCTGTAGAGTATGTACTCCTTGGCGGTTCTGGCATGTCCGTTTTCGATGAGTACCTTCTCCACTGTATCCTGTATCTGTTCAACAGTAGGAACTTCATTATGGCATATTTCGATGAGATAGACTTCAACCTGTCTTGCCAGATATTTAGCCATATCCCTGTCCTTGCCTCCCAGCACCTGAGCAGCTTTGTATATAGCATCGGCAATTTTGTCCACATTAAAATCTACGGTTCGTCCATCTCTTTTAATTATTTTCCTAATCTGTTCCATACTGTATCTCCCTGTTATCTCATTACATAAAACCACAATATATCGTCTGTTATTATATGTACCATGAAAATTATACCCTAAATACAGTTGCAGTCAACTATATTTTATGTATTTCAGTGTTCTTTTTGACGGATAAATAAAAAGCCCCGGCAGATGCCGAAGCTGTAAAATGCACACAAAATCCTCTGTATTCAGACCCTTCCTGAATTCAGCTGATCAGTTTTCGTCAAAGAACTCCGCTCTCAGCATTGACATGAGATGAAGATCATAATACCGTCCGTCTTTTCTCGTGGCATTTCTGGCAACTCCCTCCGACTTGAAGCCAAGACTTTCATAGAGCGTCGAAGCGCGTTTGTTCCCTGTGTAATAATCCAGCGTGACCCTCTCCATATGGAGGAATGTGAAACAGTATTTGAGCAGTTCATTCATTATTTCACGACCGTATCCTCTGCCCCACAGTTCAGGCTCACCTATATAGAATTTGGTGATATCCAGAGAATCGGAATGCCTGTCAAGTCTGGAAATATAGATTCTGCCCACCGGTTTGCCGGTTTCTCTGCTTACAACGGTATAATCCAGCTTATCTGCTGAGAATTTATTATATAGAGCTTCTGTAACAACATCTTCATAAGTTCTGTCTTCATCAAAGCTAAGATATTTAATAACCTGCGGATCGATTTCCCATCTGGCAAAAAACTCATAGTCCGCAAATTCCGTTTCTCTAATTATAAAATTCTGAGTCTCCATTTCAGTCTCCTTACAGATTTTATCAAAGATTCATTTAAACTCTACAAAATTATTTTGCCATGTGTTATTATATTATTATATTAAGAAAAATACAAACAAACAAGGAGAAATATCAAATATGAAGAAATTTTTTCTTTTTATCATATCCGGCACTCTGTTGCTTACCATGTTCATGAGCGGATGCGGTCTTGAGGAGATAGACCGCGAGAAGGAGCTCAAGGCAGCATTTGAAACAACTTCAGAGGAGCTGCAGTCCAACTTCTCGGGAGCTGACGGCGATTACTCTCTGGTCTGTGAATACCTTGAATCCTGGGCCAACAACAACGGAATCAGGATCAAGAAAAGCGCTGACACATATATGATTCTGTCAAATCCTGCAACAGACGGATGCTCAGACAGCGAGTCCACCCTGCTTCAGTGTCAGATAAACACCCGGGACTTCAGCAATTCTCTCAGGACATTATCCACAGCTCTGACAGCACTTCTGGGCCCAGAAAGCCATGGTGACACAGCTCTTGTCATCACAGAAAACGAAGGCGGACATCTCAAGGGAGCAGCAGACCTTGACCCGAAATACACAGACTATGACAATATCATAAATATTAAATATGATGATGAATCGGTTCTTTATACTTCCGGCTGCTATACTTCCGAAGGTACAATGACCTCAAAAACATCATCATCATCTCCATCTTACCAGAATGCCTATAAGATAACCATGACAACAACAAGCTATTCCGATCCTTTTGATTACAGCAGCCATTTCCCGAATCCTATTGATACCATAGGCAGCCTGCTGGCAACAGAGAAAAGCTCCGGGCAGCTGTTTCAGCTGGCATCTTTTGAATGCGAGACAGAGAAGGGCTATACCCCTCAGTCTGCAACAGCTGTAGTAGTTATCGACAATAACGATGTCGACAGCTTCACCAGCAGATTCAACAGTTCCTACGAGAAGGTCAAGAAAAGATTCGAGAAGCTTGAACAGAATTTCGTCTACACTTTAACTGAAACTGATATGCCTGAGACAGTGCTCAGCAATGAAACATCCGATAACATCATCAGCCTTATGTACACTCTCAAAACCGGCATATATCAGCAGGACGATGAAAGCGGCGAAATAATTGCAGCTTCAGATATATCGTATGTAAGCACCTCAGATAACAGATTCCGTCTGAAGATAAATTCCAGAAGTTCCGACTCTGCTGTACTCGAAGAAATGAAGAGTGTGTTCCAGACAACATCCGGACTCTGTGAAACAGATTACTCTTCCACTGATGCCGTAACCACCTGGTCATCAGACAGCGGTAAATCACTGGGCAGCTTCTTCACTGAAGCTCTGGGCTCTGACGATTATATACAGTCTTCAACCCTCAGCTCCGGAGAATGTGATATCATTTCTTCCAAAGCTGATAATCTGAATATCATATCGTACAGCTTTGATACGTCGCATCAGGAAGCGGCAATGCTTAACATCATTCATTTTATGGAGAGTCTTGTTCAGCAGCAGTAAACGAAATTGAACAAAGTCGGCTTCGCCCGATTCTATCAGCGAAATAATACGGCGATACGGATAATCTGATCCGTATCGCCGTTTCTGGTTTCTGGCATTTTATTTATCTTTTCCATTTTTCGATAAGTTCAGGTAGTACATCGTATACATTGCCGACAATACCGAAATCAGCGGCCTTGAAGATAGGAGCCTTAGGATTCTTGTTGATTGCAACAATCACCGACGAGTTCTTCATACCTGCAAGGTGCTGGTTCATTCCGGAGATACCGCACGCGATGTAGATATCCGGTGTCACCTTTTTACCTGTCAGGCCTACCTGAACTTCTTCATCAGCCCATCCCATTGATACAGCACCTCTGGAAGCCGCAAAGGTTCCGCCTGTCACCTCAGCAAGCTTCTCAACCAGTTCAAGACTCTCTGTCTTCCTGAAGCCTCTGCCGCCGGCACAGACGATATCGTCCTTCTTCACATCAGCGAGAGCTTCAATGAGTTCATCAACAGTGTCAAGCAATACAACAGGTGCCTTTTCTTCCTTAGTAGCCTTCTTCTTAGGGAAAATCTTTCCGGATATAACAAGCTTCATTACTTCTGAAGTTCCTTCATATATCTGGGTTATCTTGGCATCACGCATATACCTTTCGATCGGAAGATCTTTGATATATCCGTATCCTCCATGGAACTGCACTGCCTTGACCGTGACATCCATCGCTGTTGATGAACAGGACAGCTTGGCTTTTGCCGCCGATTCAGTCATTTCAGCAAGTCCCTTCTCGCGGATATACGCCGCCTTGTAAAGCAGCAGTCTTGAGGCGTCTATTCTGGTTTCCATTTCCGCCATTTCAAATGCCATAGCCTGGAATCCGCTGAGCTTCTTACCGAACTGCTCCCTGTGCTGCATGTATTCCACAGTCATGTCAAAAGCCCCCTGTGCGATTCCCAGTGCCTGTGCCGCGATTCCGAGACGGCCCACATCAAGGGATGTCATAGCAACCTTGAAGCCTTTTCCAAGTTCCCCTAACAGATTCTCCTTAGGGACGATGCAGTCATCGAATACCAGTTCTGATACGATGGAGCCTCTTATTCCCATTTTATCTTCAGTTCTGCCTTTATAGAATCCAGGTGTCCCCTTTTCCACAATAAATGCACTGATGCCCTTTGTCCCTTTCGACTGGTCAGTCATAGCCATTATTACGTATACATCTGCTATTCCGCCGCCTGAAATGAACACCTTTGAACCGTTGAGCACATAGTGATCGCCCTTATCCTCTGCTATGGTCTGCTGCATCGCAGCATCTGTTCCTGCATTCGGCTCAGTCAGACCGAATGCACCGATTTTTTCTCCTGAAAGCAGTGACGGCAGATATTTTCGCTTCTGTTCTTCAGTTCCGTATGTATAAATAGGCCAGCAGCACAGTGCGTTATGAGTCTGAACGATAACACCATGTGACGGACATATCTTGGATATTTCCTCCACTGCCATGACGTATGTGACATAATCAAGACCTGCGCCGCCGTATTCCTTAGGAAAAGGCATTCCCATGATTCCCATTTTACCCAGTTTCTTAACTGTTTCCAGAGGATATTCCGCATCTCTGTCCATCTTATCCAGAATAGGAACAATTTCCTTCTCCGCAAAATCCCTGAGCATCGCCTTGATTTCAAGCTGTTTCTCCGAATAACTAAACTCCATTTATTTTCGCCTCTCTTTCGGTGGATACAATTTGTTATATAATACATTATAGCACGTCATGTACAATATTGGGAGGACTAAATATCACCATCCCATTTCTGCAAGCCACTGACTGACTTTTTCTTCTCTGATTCTTCCCTGAGGCAGATCATTAAGAATCAGCTGTCCCCTGATACTGCCGTCAAGAAGATATAGAATCCTGCCGCATTTTGCGGCTATCCTGCTGTCGTGGGTCACCATAAGTATGGTCGTACCTTCCCGGTTGATACGCATGAACTCATCCATAACCTCCTGAGCCGCACTCTGATTAAGTGCACCGGTAGGTTCATCAGCAAATAATATTTCCGGTTCATTCATCATGCTTCTGCATATACAGGCTCTCTGAAGCTGACCTCCGGACACCTGTGTGATTTTACGATGTGCCAGTGCTTCAATTCCTGTTTTCTGCATAAGCTTCTGCGCTCTTGCGGCGATTTCCCTTCTCTCTGCTTTACTTCTGCATAAACGATGGGAAGGCAGTATGATATTATCGATCAGGTCCAGACTCTTAATCATGTTCATCTGCTGAAATACAAACCCCATTTTCCTGAGGCGCAGTTCTGCACGATCATCTTCCGACAAGCTGCAGATTTCCACATCTCCTATACACACTTCCCCGGAATCCGCTTTATCCATACCAGAAATCTGATAAAGCAGCGTTGATTTTCCTGAACCTGACGGACCCATTACTGCAACCATTTCACCAGAAATTACAGAAAAACTCACATCCCTGATAATTCCATCTTTACAAAGATTTCTGACAGTCAATATTTCTTTCATAGTTATTTATTCCTTTCCTGTACAACATTCATATGCTCTGATACTGTTTATCTCGTGCAGACCGAGAAGTATAGCGGAGAATACCGAAACCAGCGCAATTCCGGGGATCCATACACAAACAGCCTTAAAGTCGGTAATAAAACTGAAACCGCCTGCACCTAACCTGCTCAGTACTATACCTGCGAGCTCTTCGCCGAGAAAAGTCCCCGACAGAACACCCGCCGCAATACCGGCAATCACTACCGGCACATACCTGAGAATATACATGACTTTTATTCTGCTTTTTCTGAATCCTATCGCCTTACGAAGAGAAATATCATTCCGGTCTCCTGCCACAAGCAGCCGCGTAAACAGTACTACAACAGCAAATATAACCATGACTGCAGCCAGTATCGAAAGCTTCACTGCTGTCTTTACCTGCTGTATAGTCTGTCCGTAAGTATCCGTCACATACTCCTGGATATCCACTGCATCCGCACTTATACCCTTGTCTGACATTTTTTTATCCAGTTCTGACAGCCATTGGTCTTCTGCTTCCCCACTTTTCAGAGCAACATAGAATACACTCCACATAACCGGCCCGACACCATGAAGCTGTGCGGCTTTTGCCGTCTTGCCGCCGTTTGTGATATCAGAATATATTCCGCAGACAGTATATTCACGTGTTTTACCATCTATCATAAGCACAATATCATCCCCGGGCTCCTTTTCCAGTTCCTCTGCACACAGGCAGGAAAGTGCGATTTCATTTCTGCCTTCCGGTGCCTCACCCTGTGCATATGTAACCGGGAAAACATCATGCTCTCCCTCTTCCACCAGTAAACCCGAATGGGAGCCATCGGACAGAATCACGTCGCATGAAGAAGTCTGCAGGGCTGTGAAGCACTCTGTTTTTTTATCATCCGACAGTATATTCCGAAGATGTTCTGTCTGTTCTTCAATATTTCCGGTCTGCCGTATGTCAATGCGGATTTCGCCGTTGCCTATACCCATATATGTCACAAACTCCGGAGACGAAATGGTGTTTAACATATTCTGGGGCAGCACCATCATAAATGTCCCCAGAACAATAACCAGCGCTACAATCAGATGCTGAGAAAGAACAGTATGCTTTTTTCTGCTTTTATGGTCTTCTTTACCAGTAAGTGCCTCTACTGCAGACATTTTCTCTGTGCGTTTCAATGTTCTCCTGATGGCAGCCAGCAGAATGATTTCAGTCAGTACAACTCCGGCTGAAGCAGCTGCCCATCCTGTCATGCTGCCAGCAGAACCTCCGTACAATTCATGTATATGAACTGCTATGATTTTCTGCACAGGTGCAGCGACACCCAGCCCGGCTACAGCACCAAGTCCCGAAAGCACCAGAAATTTAAGACTGTATATCCGACGTATATCACCTTTTGATATTCCTATAGCTTTTAATATTCCTATCTCGCACCTGTCCTCTTCCAGCTGGGTCAGCAGTGTAAATCTGATACAGAGCAGAGAAATCAGCAGCAGTACAGCACCTGCAACAAAAATAATAAGTATCATAAGCCCGTCCGAAAGGGCATTCATCAGTCGTATCAGAGGTCTGGTAACAGCAGGGCCATTGGAAGGCAGCTGTGCATCAGTGTATTGCGCTGCGAATTCTTTCGTATCAGCCCTTTCTGTAAGTAAAAATTCAATCAGATACTCCTCACTTCCTGAATTTTGAAGCGTATTATAATCAGACTTGCTGACAAGAAAACGTTTAGAAGATGACATCATTGAGTTCATCTGGGAATCCCTCAGAAAGCCTGCAATGACAAATTCGTTATCTCCGACCTTCATCTTCTCCCCCGCCCTGAGGTCATACTTCTGTCTGTAGCATACAGGAACGTATATTTCTCCATCGGATACGCTTATAATTCTGTCCTCAGTATCCAGCAGGAAATCAAAACTTTCATTCTGTACACATACTCCATTGTCCTGAGTGCTGTCAGCCAGAGAACTGCCGTCAAAACTGATGGAGCTGTTCTCAAGATTCAGAAAGCGCTGTATCTGATAATCCCTCACAAGTTCACTTTCTCCGGCAAACCTGTAAATATCATTCTCAGAAATCTCACCAGAGTGCATCTGCAGATAATCTGGTGTCTTTGCTTTTTCCATCAGAGAATCCACTGATCCTGACAGATTCACAAACAGGAAACATGTCAGTGCAAACATGAATGCGCTTACTGCCATGAACAGCCACGTAGTCACAGCCGTCATCCGGTTTTCTCTGATATCGTTCCATATGATTCTTCTTTTCATAAACTTCTCCCTTCTCACAATTCATGTGTATCCGGTTCCAGCATCCGTACAGGCCGGATGAAATGAACAGCTGCAGCAATAATTCCCAGCAGCATCCCCGACACCATAATCACCGTGGCAGCACCACGTCCCACCCCTATCCGGAACATTTCTCCGATTCCATCAGCCAGAACTCCAGCTGAGCCGTAGGCTACCACATAACCGATCTGAGACATGAAACCGATCAGTCCCCATACCCTGCCCTGCAGTTCATCTGAAATATTAGTTCTTATGAGGAAATCCAGACTGCTGTTTGCGAAAGGCAGCATAGCAAAAAAAACAAATCCGGCCGTGCATATCAGATACATATTCTCTTTTATTCCAAAAACAATCATAGCAACTCCTGCCGCTGCAAGAGATATGGATAATACATCCGCATAGCTTCTGCGTATTCCTCTGGCTCCCAGGAAAAGACCTGAAACCATCATTCCGCAGGCGCACACTGTTTCTGCAATTCCCAGAGTCATGCTGTCCTCAAAATCAAGAATCAGAGGTTCCGCCAGAATCTGAAATGCTCCCATAAAGCACGTCATTACAGATGCCACAATAATCAGTATCAATACGCCCTTTTTTTCTGTAACAGCCTGCCATCCTATCTTTAGTGATGAAATAAATGACTCTCTGTTATCAGGTTTCCCTGCCTCCAGACCATTTCTGACAACCCCGGTGCATATCACCGTCACAAAAAAAGTGCATATATCAATGACCAGAATCGCCCTGATATCTGAAACCGCCAGAATCACACCTGCAACGACAGGAGAGATCAGATATCTGGCGCTTCCAGCCAGACTGACCATGCCGCTGGCTCTTGAATATTCCTCAGCCTCCAGCAGATCTGTTACCGTCGCACGATAAGAAGGCTCCAGCAGCGAAGAAAAAACCGAGCTTACTGCCACACCGATGCAGATTTCCGTCAGAGTCGCCCCGCCTCTGATCATACATATCAGAATGAATATTATTCCTATCGCTGAGCACCCGTCTCCCAGCATCATCAGCAGTCTCCTGTCATAACGGTCAGCCAGAACTCCCGCCGGGACGCTCAGAATCATCGTCGGCAGAAATCCCAGAAGAGTAACAAGAGCCATACCGGCCGCACTTCCTGTTTCTCTGAAAATATACACACCCAGCCCGAAGCTCGTCAGCCCTCCTCCTATCCCCGATACAAGTTCTCCTGTCCACAGCAGCAGAAACCGTCTGAAACTTTTTTTCCTATGCATATAATACTCCTTTCCGGTTACAGACCGACAGTCTGTCGGTTATCGGTTAAATATAATAGAAAGCGAGCATTGCAGGCTTCCTATCATTCAGGTCCTATATCATTTTCTTTGCGTGTTATCTCTATGAAAAATTCTCATGATTGCATCCTGAAGACTGCCTCTTTCCATTCCCATCAGCCTTTCCACATTGTATATGAATCCGCTGATCTTCTGCTCTTTTTCCTCCTGACTCAGCCCGGCCATATCAATATCATCAAAAGCGGTATTGGCATACAGCATTATCATCTCCACCGCCTCTGCAGGATACTCGGTATGACAGATGCCATCCCTCACACCCTCCTCCATGAGTTCGGTCAGAATCGGATTGATTCCGGCAAGAAGTTTCTTCTGTATTTTCTGATGCATCAGTGCATTCTGCGGACGATGTATCTGCTCCATCACCTCGTGACCTATGCCCGATTCCACATTCAGAGCCAGAACCGCTCTTGTCAGACGCTCCAGAAACGGCAGTTCAGTATTACGGACGATTTTTCCGGCTTCAGCCATCTGCCGGCTGGTCATCCTCGCAATGACACCATCCAGAATCGCCTCTTTAGAACTGAAGTGATAGTAAAGAGTCCCTCTGGCTATTCCGATTTCATCCAGAATATCACTGGTGCTGGTGTTATCGAATCCCTTTA
>JBJESR010000162.1:0-2539 GCA_051882895.1 Lentihominibacter sp. | reverse complement strand
AACTGACGAAATGGGGAAAAAAGATGATAAAAAGTATGACAGGTTTTGGCAGAGGCGAGTATTCTGACGGTAAAAGAAGTGTAACGGCAGAAATCAGAACCGTGAATCACAGATATTCAGATATAAACGTCAAGATGCCTAAAAGGTATTCCTTTGCAGAAGAAGGAATAAAAAACATTGTAAGAAACAAGATAAGGCGAGGTAAGGCTGAGGTTTCTATTATCGTGGAGAATCTGACAGAAGAGGATCTTACTGTGAGGCTCAATGAACTGGTGGCAAAGCAGTACATAGATAATCTGAAGGAGCTCAAGAGTCTGTACAGGCTTGGCGGTGAGATCGATATAAGCCTTGTGTCTGCTATGCCGGATGTAATGAAGGCGGTTCCGGATGTGGAGAATGAAGATGAGGTGGCGGAGGTTATCGGCAGAGCCGTAATGGCAGCGACAGATAATCTTGATAAAATGCGTGCTGCAGAGGGATCAAAGCTTGCAGAGGATCTTCTGATGCGAGGAGAACTGATCAGAGGAATAGTAAAGAAGATCGAAACCAGGGCTCCTATGGTGGTAAAGGATTATACAGAAAAGCTGTATAACCGTATCAGGGAACTGACGGACGGTGCTGTGGAAGTGCCGGAGGACAGAATACTGATGGAAGCTGCAGTGTTTGCAGATAAGTCCAATATCACAGAAGAACTGGTCAGACTTGACAGCCATATGATGCAGCTTGGCGATATATTATCATCAGGAGATGGTCCTGTCGGCAAGAAACTTGATTTTCTGGTGCAGGAGATGAATCGCGAAGCAAATACCATAGGATCCAAATCCAACGATCTTGAAATTACTTCACTTATGCTGGAAACAAAAAGTGAGATAGAAAAAATCAGAGAACAGGTACAGAATATAGAATAACGGTCAATATTATTATTGAAGCTATATAAAAAAAGTGATATAATAATCTTTCAGACAAGAATGCATGCTCAAATGATCGCAGGAGTAGACTATGACTAAAGGTAATTTATTTGTAATTTCCGGTCCGTCAGGGACAGGTAAGGGAACTATATGCAGTGAAATTCTGGACCAGAGACCGAATATCAGGATGTCGGTTTCAATGACCACAAGATCTCCGCGAAATGGTGAAACAGATAAAATCCATTATCATTTCACAGATCATGACAGTTTCCGCAACCTGATAGAAGCAGACGGATTTCTGGAATATGCCAACGTATACGGTAATTTTTACGGAACGCCCAGAAAGCAGGTCATGGAATGGCTTGATGAGGGTATAGATGTTATTCTGGAGATAGATGTTCAGGGTGCCATGCAGGTAAGAAAGTCATATCCGGATGCAGTTCTGATATTTATACTGCCGCCTTCTCTTGAGGAACTGAGAAACAGGATCACAGGCCGCGGCTCAGAAACTGAAGAGACATTGAATAAACGACTTGGAGCAGCGTTAAATGAGATTGCTCTGGTTGGAGAATATGATTACAGTGTGGTAAATGATGATATCGGTATTGCTGTAGATAAGGTGAAATCGATTATTGTTTCAGAACAGTGCAGGATAAACTGTGAGGATGTTGAGCTTATAGTAAATAAGTATAAGGAGGAACTATAATGTTATATCCATCTATCAATAAAATAAGAGAGAAAGCGGACAGCAGATACACTCTTGTTGTACTGGCTGCCAAGAGATCAAGAGACATTATTGAAGGGATGCCGAAGCTTACTGAGGCAGATGTTGAGAAGCCTGTTTCCATCGCTGCGAACGAGATTGCGGAGGATCTGATAACCTACAGAGAATCAGCAGAATAACTGCTGTTATATTCTCGTATTGCAGAATTGAGTGATAAAATGTAGCAATATCGGTACAGACAAATCTTAACGGAATATGAGAGACTGTTACTATAGGATTTCATAAGGAGGGGATTTGTTTTGACAGGAAAGCTCATAGTAAGAAAGAAGGACGGCATATATGCATTGCCGGTCAGCAGGATTCTGTATTTCGAGAAAGCGCAGAGGAAAATATGCATACACACTCAGATAGAATCGTTAGGAAATATCGAGGCATACAGCCGCTTTGAGGATATTATGCCATTTCTCGATGAAAGGTTCATGTTCTGTCACAGAAGCTATATTTTCAATATGGATAAAATAGTGATGATGAGGGAACAGACAGTATACCTGGAAAATGGTGAAGATATTTATCTGGGCAGAGATTCGTATGGCAGAGCGGTAAAAACTTTCAGAGAATATCTGGAAAATAATGCCGATAATGGACAGGTTGACAGAAAGTGAACAGAAACGTGAAAAAAACCTTGCAATTGCAGGGTTTTTATATTATAGTATTAGCTGGTGTCATTTGTTTTGACATCGGAAATTAACAGTAAACACACGGCAGCATTATAGAAACCGGTGCCTTTGGGTTAACTGAGGGTTGCTTTTATATGTAGCTGCAGTGGAAGTCAAAAACCGAGAGGAGAAAACAAAAATGTCAGTAATTTCAATGAAACAATTACTCGAAGCAGGTGTGCACTTTGGAC
>JBJESR010000161.1:0-2548 GCA_051882895.1 Lentihominibacter sp. | reverse complement strand
CCATGACCTGTATCAGGTTGTCCGTAAGCTTCAATACCGGCAAGCTTAACTGCCATATGAAGTGCTGCAGTTCCTGAAGCTAATGCAACCGAATATCCGCAGCCTACTTTCTCACATGTGATCCTCTCAACTTCATTGATATTGGCTCCCACAGTAGACATCCAGTTCGTTTCGTAAGCCTCCGTCATATACTGTAGCTCTTCACCATGCATTGTCGGTGATGCCAGCCATACTTTATTCTCAAAAGGTTTGATATCTGTACCTTTAAACATTTGCATCTCCTTGTTCTGTTTACCGTTCTCTTTTAATCTTTCACTCAAAAAGACAAAGGAGTCTTGACGGACTCCGTTCTCTTTGCATATTATTCCGGTGCTATTCCGCTACTGCTCCCAGCATCGGGCCGGCCGAGGCGGTGCCGTCGGAGACAGCTATGGAGCGTTCCCTTCTGGCCATGATGTCCAGAGGTCCATCCGGCGGCTCAGGGGATGCGGCACGTTCGTTTTGCACATGATAAGTTGGAACGAGGCTGCTGATGTGCTCCTTGATGTTCCGGGAATTGCTGCGGCAAAGTTCTTCAAGCTGCTGGACTTTTATCAGGAAGTCCTCCTCGATTTCTGCCTGTCTGCCTATGTATATCAGTTCGTTGGCTGTTCTGGTGAGGCCTTCCTCCGCCATGAGGAGTTCCTCGTACAGCTTCTCGCCGGGTCTGAGGCCGGTGTACTCTATTCTGATGTCGCCGTCCGGGGTGTGGCCCGACAGCAGTATCATATTCCTGGCAAGGTCCGCGATCTTCACCGGCTGGCCCATGTCCAGAACGAAAACTTCGCCTTTGTCGGCGTAGGCCCCCGCCTGGAGCACCAGGGAAACGGCCTCCGGTATCGTCATGAAAAATCGCGTGATTTCCGGGTGGGTCACCGTCACAGGACCGCCTGCAGCGATCTGCTTTTTGAAAAGGGGCACGACGCTGCCGTTGCTGCCCAGCACGTTGCCGAAACGGACTGCTGCGAATACGGTGTTTTCATATTTATCGTTCATGGCCTGCACGATCATCTCGCAGAGGCGCTTGGATGCTCCCATGATATTTGTCGGGTTCACGGCTTTGTCGGTGCTGATGAGCACGAACCTGCTGACTCCTGCATCCCCTGCCGCCATGGCGGTTTCATAAGTGCCGAGGACATTGTTCTTGATTGCCTCGTTAGGGGACTTTTCCATAAGGGGCACGTGTTTGTGAGCCGCTGCGTGATATACGATGTCCGGCTTATATTCTGCCATCACCTGTCTGATGCGTCTGCGGTCTCTGACGGAGCCGATCAGGGCTTCCAGGTCAAGCTCGGGGAAGTGCCACCTGAGTTCCTGCTGGATGTCGTAGACGTTGTTTTCGTATATGTCGAATATTATGAGTTTTCGCGGTCTGTATGATGCTACCTGTCTCACCAGCTCGCTGCCGATGGAGCCGCCGCCTCCTGTGACGAGGACGGTTTTGTCTGTCAGGTATCCTCCTACTTCCTGCATGTCGATGCGGATGGGTTCTCTGCCCAGGAGGTCTTCGACGGATACGTCCTGAAGCTGGTTCAGGGTGGCTTTGCCGTTGATTATCCTGGAGATTCCCGGGAGGATCTTGAGCTCGCAGCCGGTTTCTTTGCAGATTTCGAGGATGGCTTTTCGTTCTTCCTCGCTGGCGGACGGCAGGGCGATTATGATCCTGTCGATTTCGTATTTTTTTACCATTTCGGGGATGTCCCGGCGGGTTCCTGCGATGGGCACGTTGTCTATCATTCTGTCGGTTTTGTTGCTGTTGTCATCGATGAAGCAGCATGCTCTGGAGGTTCTCGGTTTTTCCACGAGAATTTCTCTGAGGAGCATTTTGCCTGCTTCGCCTGCGCCTATGATCATGACGTTTCTGATGCCGTCGGCTCTGTTTCCGTAGATTCTGGCCCGGAGCAGTCTGAGGGCTCTGTAGGAGAATCTGATGGCTCCTACTGCGATGAGCTGCAGGATGGCGCCGAACACGTAGTATGATACGGGCATCGGGTCAAAGATTATGCTGGTTCCTGCTATCTGTACTACCAGTGTGAGGACTGATGCGATGCAGATGCGCTCCAGTTCGTTGAAGCTGGCAAAGCGCCACATGCTGTGGTACAGGTTCAAGGCGTAGTGTATTATGAAAACTGCTATTGTATAAATCGGAATGAATTTAACCCAGGTGTAAAGATACTGTTCGGGTATTGATGAAAAATGCAGATCGAATCTCAGCCAGAGGGCGAGTCCGTAGCATAGATTGGTTGTGATGATATCATAAACTGCCAGAAGCAGTGCGATCTTCATCCAGTGCTGAATGGTGTACTTCTTCTCTTTCGTCTGATTCATTTTGTTTTCTTCTTCTCCTGTTTTTCTTACTGCGTCCCCTCGCAGTTTGTTTTTTTATTGTATAAAATTCTATCATATATGAGTTTTTCCGTCAATGAATCGTGCAGGTTTTTGGCAGGATATGTAATGTTTTTTCTTGTATTTTCAAGGCTCCGAGTTGTGCCTGTGGGGGCAATGGAAC
>JBJESR010000160.1:0-2564 GCA_051882895.1 Lentihominibacter sp. | reverse complement strand
GATATATATATCTTATATATCTATTTTACCATATTTTTCGGATTTTGGCAAGGGGGTTTTAGAGGTTACCTTAAATCACTCCTTTCAGAAGTAATTATATTATACCTTTTTTACACCCCATGTGCAAGTCGGGATTTAAAAAGTATTATTACCAAAAAACAAACAGAAAATTGTTCGTAACCGCCAATCCCCCCAGCACTCGACTAAAGAATAAAATAATGATATAATTACTCAGAAGGAAAAATGAAACCTGAAAGGAGTAAACATCATGGGAAGAATAGATGAGATCAAAAAGCAGCTGCGTCACAAAGAATGGGCAGCGATGGTGCAGAAATGTCAGGAAAGCGGCAAGAGAGTTGACATATGGTGTCAGGAAAATGGAATCAAAGTCAGCACTTACTACAAAAGACTGAATGTGCTGAGAAATGAGCTTATTGAAGGGAGCGAAAAACAGAGTATTGTTCCTGTAAGTGTTTCATCTGCTGTTACAGATGCGTATGATATGGTAATTCAGAATGCCGTGAAGGTACACGGTTCAAGCAAGGATAAGATAATAATGCGAAAGAACGGCATGGAGATTGAGCTTCCGCAGAGCACATCGGAGGACACTATCCTTGTACTTCTGAGAGGGTTAAAGCAATGCTGAAAGATCTTACTGCCTCAAATATTTACATCGTCTGCGGACATACGGATATGAGAAAATCCATTGACGGCCTTGCAGCTATCGTACAGCAACAGTTTGATCTCGACTTATTCTCAGACAGCCTGTTCCTGTTCTGCGGCAGACGCCGTGACCGTCTGAAAGCACTTTTGTGGGAAGATGACGGATTTGTATTGCTGTATAAGCGGTTAGAAAGCGGACGTTTTAATTGGCCACGCAATGAGCAGGAGGTCAGAAATCTCACCCGGGAGCAGTTTGTCTGGCTGATGCAGGGGCTTTCCATAGACCAGCCGAAAGCTATCAAAAAGATAGAAGGCGTAATTGATATCTGCTGAATTTTCAACAGAAAAAATGCACATAAATGTTGAGTATTTTTCTATGTACATAAAGCTTTAAAATACGCTCTTTTCCTTGATTTTTCAGGCTTTTTGTGCTATACTTTAAGTATGGCAGGAAGCCTGAAATTCAAAGAAAGGAGCTGTTTTTATGACTTATGAAGAACTGAAAAAAGCATACGAAGAAGCCGCTAAAAAATGCTCCGAACTTGAATCTGAAAAAGCTGAACTTAAAAAGTTAATTGAGCAAAAAGATAAAACCATTGAAGATAAAGACCTCCGGATTGAACATCTGACCGAGCTGGTTCTCAAACGCAATAAAATGCTGTTTGGACAGAAAAGCGAAAAGGGCAAATATCTCTGCAACGGTCAGCTTTCATTTGAGGGAATGTTCAATGAAGCTGAGGAACAGTCAGATCTGTCAGCTCCTGAGCCTGATGAGAAAAAGGTAACAAGAACAACAAATAAGACCGGCAAGCATAGAGGCAGAAAAGAGATAAGATCAGACCTTGAAACTAAAAAGGTCTGCTTTGACCTGCCTGAAAATCAGCGTATATGCAATGTGTGCGGAGATACTTTAAAGGAATATACCGAGGAATACCTTACAACAAGGCTTGCAGTTATTCCCGAAAAAATCTACAAGATAGAATACTACCGAAAGGTGTACAAATGTAAAAACTGCGATAAAAACGGTGAGAAAGCCAACATTGTAAAGGCTGAAAACCAGACTCCTGTACCTGTAATTGAAAAGGGTCTGCCCGATCCTTCGCTGGTGGCTGATATTATGCAAAGAAAGTATCAGCTTGGCGAACCGCTTTACCGTCAGGAGCAGTACTGGAAGCTAAGGGGGATATATATGAACCGCACTTCGCTTGCGAACTGGGTCATAAAGGGTGCTGAATGGTTTGAACCTGTTATCAGAAGATTCTGGGAACTTGCATATCTTGAGCCTGTTCTCAATGCCGATGAAACTCCAACGAGAGTTTTGAAAAAAGATGGGAAGCCCACGAAGAAAAAAGGACAGATGTGGGTAGTCTGCACAGGTGCAGCAGCATCAAAAAAGATAGCACTGTACACCTACAAGGACAGCCGTAGCAAGGTTGCTGCAGAGGAGTTGTTGGGAAATTACACAGGTGTTGTGCAGACAGACGGAATGCAGTCCTACGGCAGCGGTGATTATGAGAGTGCCGGATGCTGGGCGCACGCCCGGCGTAAATTTGTAGACTGTATTCCCGAAGGCGATACCACTTGTCCGTCTGCAAAGACAGTTGCCCTTATCGACAAGGCATTTGCTTTTGAAGCAGAGGCTAAGAAAGCAAAGTTTACCGCAGAGCAGATACTTGAGATGCGGCAGGAAAAGGTCAAACCACTGCTGGATAAGGCTTACGAGATCATAAATACCATGAATCCGGGCAAAGGAACAAACCTTGGCACGGCGGTCACTTATGCCAAAAATCAGAAGGACAAGCTGTATCTGTTTCTTGAAAATCCTGATGTGGAAATGACCAACAATCTCGCCTTATCCGAAGGATTTACTTATCCGAAGCTTTTTCAGAAAAGTGCCTGAA
>JBJESR010000159.1:0-2565 GCA_051882895.1 Lentihominibacter sp. | reverse complement strand
CTGCTCTGTTAAGGCTTCTGTCATCTTCTACAAGCAAAATATCCTGTTTCATGACACGCTCCTTCCTACAATGTGATTATATAGTAAAGGCCGTGAAATGTAAAACAGGTTTTATGGTGTCCCCTTTTTACCTGTCATATGTTCAATATCAATAACAAATGTCTGTACTTCATTCCATGAGGCTTTGATGTACTCTCTGCCACCTTCTTCAAATCCTTTTGAGTACTTATCTATTATCAGTTCCAGTGCTTTCTGCTTTTCGGCATCACTGTCTGTCATCCTGATACAGCCGAAGGCAATGGTGCTCAGATACAGACAGTTGTACGCATCCGGGACGATATCCGCCTTTGCTACCGCACATAATGACACCTTTTCATTTCTCCTTACTGCATCTACCTTATGTCCTTCTACTGCGCCGTGAAAATATATTCTGTTTCCATCGAGTGCGTAATTCACAGGCACTGCATACGGATAGCTGTCATCGCCTTCCAGCGCCAGCACACCATACACTGCATTTTCAAGTATTTCCCTTGCCTGAGCATCGGACAGCTGATTATCTTCTTTTAATCGCATTTCTCTGAACATGACATGTACTCCTTTCATCGCATAAGTTTACTCCGTACATATATAATATATCAGAATCTGTTTTTTTAACAGCTGAATTTATCCGAAAATCCTGTCCCACAGACTGCTGAAGAACTCACCGATTCTGCTGAAAAATCCCTGTGCTGAGCTGAGATCTATATCCAGACTGTCCAGCTTGTCATAGAGGCCTTTTGCCTGTTCCTTGAGAGCATTTATATCCAGATCAAGATCTTTTATCTGATCCATAAGGTCAGTTATTTTAGCAATCTGATCCTCTGTCAGAGAAATATCCATCTGGTCTGCAGTATCTTCAATCGCTTCTCTGATTTCCTCTTCTGTATCAAGACCTTCGGAAACCACCTTGTCCTTGACAGCACCTACCAGAGTCTCTGCAGATTCCTGATCTCCCATGCTCTCTCCCAGCTCACTTGTGGTAACAAGTTCCTGAGTTGCCGCTTCAACGCTTTCTTCAGCGGTGTCCTTGCCTGTCATTGTGTCATATGCTTTAATCGCACCTATCAGCCCGGCCGTGCCCGAAACATTGTATGGACCTGCCACTGTCACATCTGCATCTTCAAGACCTGCTGTAGCCAGAGCGTTCTGATACATGGTTTCTGTGCAATAGGTAATATTATGTGTTTCCACATTAATACCATTGCCATCATCCTTATTGACTACTTTAACTGATGAAATAGCACGATTTCCTATAACACTGCTGCTGAGATAAGCATCAAGGTATTCATGCTCTTCCTGGTTTGTAACCTGTACTACCGTACAATTCTGAAGCTCATCCTCTGTAAGTCCAAGCAGGCTCAGTACAGTTGCACGTTCGCTGTCAGACAGGTTCGCTCCAAGCGATACGTATGTGTCCGATAAATCTTCATCTGTAGAATCCGCACTTACTGCCACCGGCGATAATACCATAACTGCAACCACTGCAGCAGTCAGCATCATACTGATAATTTTTCTGAATTTCGTTGATTTTTTCATTGTTAACCCCCTTGTTATGTCCGGTTCTTAATTATCTTCTTTATCAGGAATCACATTTCTTAAATCACTCCTGTGATTTGGGATTATACACTCCTATTGTGGCAAAATAATGAAGATACAACCCTCTGCTTCTAATTTCTATGTTCCTTTTCCAATACCTTCAAGGGCCCCTGACAGGATAACTGATGACGAATTCCACTACTGCAAAATTGGCAAAATTCTGCACTGGAAACAGCGGAGAAAGGGCTGTCATCATTTTATCGCTTATCTGCGATACGAAAAACGAGTCCACAATATTGTAAAGCTCATTTACTGCCATAGATATAGTCATCGGATATGACATAGTAAGCACCCGGGGCAGAACGAACCCGTTTGCTATGCTTACGCTTTTAATTTATTTAAGAGAATATACCCTACATTGGTATATTAACCAATGCTGCACACCTAAAATGTGCATAACTCAATATATTTTGAAAATATTTGCACATTTAAAACCGCGGAAGTTCCGATCAAATGTATATTTTGTAAAATCAAACTGTTTTTCCGAAGTATTTCCATTATCGAGATAGTCTGTAGGGTATATACCCCCGTTAAAAGGTATCTTAAAAAGAATAATGTGCAATTTTTCATAAAATAAAATCCTTTGTGCACATATTCCGCGTTCGGCTGCGACCAAACCAATATGGCATTCACAGCCTCACTTTCTCAGCCTCCTGATACGCTCGGAAATATCAGCAAGCTCCTCCCTGCTTAGATCGGGGAGCTTTTCCAGCTTATCCATGAACAGAGCGATAGTGTCCTCCTGGCTTTTTATCTTGACCTGATGATAGGTGACAACTGTACTTGTGATGATAGCTATCATTCCGATTGAATAGACTGACAGCAGAATGCTCAGAAGTCTGCCGGTTGTGGTGACTGCAACAAGATCACCGAAGCCGACGGTTGTAACAAGCTCGAAACAGTACCACAATGCAGCACCATAGGTTTCAA
>JBJESR010000158.1:0-12425 GCA_051882895.1 Lentihominibacter sp. | reverse complement strand
CCCTTTACACCGAACAGCTTCTCCGCCACATCCAGTATTTCCTCTTTTCTTTCTTCTGCTTCTTTTACCACACGCATTTTTCATAGCCCCCGCCTTATAAACAGAATCATCTGCCGGCTGCTTCATGTACACCTTTCCTCGTCAGCAGACATACGCATTCCGTATGCTTTGTTCCCGGGAAATTATCAAAAGGCTTCACAGATTTCACCCGATATCCATAATACTGCAGATAATACAGATTTTCCACCAGAGATTTAGGATTGCAGGAAATATAGACAATCTGATCCACACCATAGCTGATTATTTTATCAAGAGCATCAGCCGAGATGCCTACCCTCGGCGGATCCACCACGATGACCTCCGGTTTGTCTGCAACTGTATTCAGAACCTTGAATACGTCTCCTGCAATAAATTCGCAATTGTCAAGACCGTTCAGAGCAGCATTGGCTCTGGCAGCTTCAACCGCCTCATCCACCAGCTCTATTCCGATAACCTTCCCTGCACGCTTTGCCAGTGTCTGGGTTATGGTTCCTGTACCGCAGTAGAGATCAAAGGCCGTCTTGTTCTCAAAATCATCGATAAGGCTCAGGGCATAGGTATACAGATTCTCCACAGCATCAACATTTGTCTGGAAGAAGGAAAATGCACTTACCCTGAATTTCAGTCCCATTATTTCTTCCATATAATAGTCTCTGCCGTAAAGGACCTTAAGCTCATCGCAGTACACTGCGTCGGCAAGTCTGTCGTTTATTGTTCTCAGCACCCCGACAACTGTATTTTCAAGGGGCAGAGCCAGTATCATCTCTGTGAATGCCTCTTCATCGAAACCTTCCTCAGAACTGGTCACCACATTTACCAGCAGTTCTCCGGTTCTGACACCGCGCCTCACAATAAGATGTCTCATAAGACCCTTGTGAGTCTTTTTATGATAGTGAGAATAACCCTTTTCCATAACAAAATCAAGAACACCTCTGAGCACCCTGTTGAAATCCTCGTGCACCAGCTGACATTCATCCACTGTGATTATAGACATGAAATGCTTTTTCTTGTGCATTCCCAGCGTTGTAGGTCCGTCCTTGATCATATCGCCAAAAGTGTACTCCATCTTGTTCCTGTACGCATATCTGTCAGGAGCCGGCTCAATGGGAAGCAGTTCCTCATATCTGATGTCTTTCTTTTCAAGAAGTCCTCGCACCTCTCCCGCTTTGTTGGCCAGCTGCTCTTCATAGGGAACACCCTGATACACACAGCCTCCGCATATATTACTGTCTCTGCATATTTCCATATTTAAAACCTTCCGTAGCTTTCATAGAATTCTTTCTTGTACTCCAGGAACCTGTCCTCCTCAATCGACTTCCTGATATTCTTCATTGTATTTACCAGGAAATGCAGATTGTGATTTGTCATCAGCATGGATGACAGAATCTCATCAGCCTTAAAAAGGTGTCTCAGATATGCCTTTGAATAATTCCTGCATGTGTAGCAGTCGCAATTCGGATCAAGTGGAGTGAAATCCTTCTCATAGGCTGCATTCTTGATATTTACTCTGCCCTGGGATGTCATTGCCATACCGTGCCTTGCTATTCTCGTCGGCAGCACGCAGTCGAACATATCTATTCCCCGCTCTACACCTTCAAAGAGACAGTCCGGACTGCCCACTCCCATAAGATATCTTGGTTTCTCTTTAGGGAGATAATCAACGCATTCATCCATTATCTCATACATCAGCGGTTTAGGTTCCCCTACACTGAGACCTCCGATAGCATAGCCGGGCAGATCAAGCTCGACTATCTGCTCTGCGCTCTCCCTGCGCAGGTCAGTATACATGCCTCCCTGCATTATACCAAATAGAGACTGTCTGTCTGTATTCTGATGATACTCTTTGCAGCGCCTGAGCCATCTTGTTGTCCTTTCAAGGGAATCCTTGACGTACTGTCTGTCCGCAGGATAAGGAGCACATTCATCAAACGCCATTATTATATCCGAGCCCAGCGCATTCTGTATTTCCATGGATTTTTCAGGTGACAGCATATGCTTGGAGCCATCAATATGCGAACGGAATTCAACGCCTTCTTCCCGTATCTTTCGCATAGCTCCCAGGCTGAACACCTGAAAACCGCCGCTGTCTGTCAGTATCGGTCTGTCCCAGTTCATGAATTTATGGAGCCCGCCTGCTGCTTTGACAATCTCATGACCCGGTCTTAAATAAAGATGATAGGTATTGGAAAGAATGATTTCCGCACCAAGCTCTTTAATTTCTTCCGGACGCATGGCTTTAACCGTTGCCGCTGTGCCCACCGGCATAAACACCGGAGTTTCTATTGTACCGTGAGGAGTTGTCACACGACCTCTTCTGGCCTTTGTTCTCGTATCTGTCTTTATCAGCTCATAAGTAACTGCTGGCATCTTGTTTTCCTTTCAGTTCCTGTTATTTCTTTGTTTTATCAGGTTATATAATAATATCATATCATCCCGTTTTTTTAAACCGGAAATCATACCAAATCCCTGCTCACACATGAAATGCTAGAGCTTTTTCTTTTGTTTCTGACTTTATTTTAGTATAATCTACATAGTATCAGCCAACAGGAGGGAATCAGGAAAATGCCATATTTTATCACAAGCGACAGCTGCAGAATATATTATGAAGAGCACGGCAGCGGCAAACCGCTTATTTTCATACATGGGTGGGCTTGCAATCACAGATTTTTCAAGTATCAGACCAGAGAGCTGTCCGATAACTATCGCGTGATACTGTACGATCTCAGAGGACACGGCAGATCCGACCGTTCTGAAATCACCGAAAAGAACATGACGCTACGCCGACTGGCTGCAGACCTCAGGGAACTTATAGAATATCTGAAGCTGGATAAAGTGAACGCTGTCGGCTGGTCTATGGGAACAAGTATCCTGCTTTCATATATCCGAAAATACAAAAGCGCTCATTTAGACAAACTGTGTTTTATAGATATGACACCGAAACTGCTTAATGACAGTGAATGGAAGCTGGGACACGGTGCTTCCATGACCTTGAAAAAGAACTTCATGTTTCTGTCTGCAATGTCTGCAGACTGGGATGCTGCAGCAGAACGTTTCACACCTAACTGCTTTGCCTCAGACTTCAGCAGAAACGAACCTGAATATGAATGGGTACTTTCTGAAGTAAAGGATAACACACCTCACTGCATGGTAAACTCCTGGATATCTATGGCATCAGAAGATTACAGGAGAGTTCTGCCCCGGATTGAAATTCCCGTACTGCTTGCATACAGCGGAAAAGGTCTGATCTGTTTCCCTGAACATGGGGAATATATGAAAGATCACATCGGTGATAACAGCAGGCTTGTAATCTTTCACGAATGCGGACACTGTCTCTTCCTCGAAGCTCCCGAAAAGTTCAATAGAGAGCTTGACATGTTTCTGAGATCATAGGTATTCCAGTATCCTGCTGTACTCCGTCCTGAGCCGCTCATAGGAGCACCCGCAGTTTGCCGGGCTTGTTGAAGGCAGACATATCACATCCCTTCCGCAGGTGCTGCGGCAGAACCTGTCATAAAGAGCCGCCGCTTTCTTACCTGTCGCAAATACCGCTTTTATATCTGCCGCATCAAATATCCTTGTCAGGTCATTAGCCTTCGGATTCTTAATGCTGCTGTCATCAGCCCCTCTTATTTCACAGCTGGCCAGCACATCCCACAAGGCAATATTATGGGACGACAGCATGACCTTTCGCTCTTCGACTGTCTCGGGAAAATCCTCATCCAGAATATCTGCCATCACCGTCCAGAACCTGTTTCTCGGATGTCCGTAATAAAAGCCCTGCTCCCTTGATTTAGGAGATGGTATGCTGCCCAGGATAAGGACTCTGGAATCATGGTCATAAAAAGGTCCGAACTCATGGGTTACTGTTTCTGTCTGAGCCATCACACTCCTCCTCTCCATGAAACGATCTGAAAATCCGTCCTATTCAATGAACATCGCATCCCCGTAGCTGAAAAACCTGTACTTTTCTCTTATCGCCTCATCATACACCTGCAGTATCTTTTCCCTGTCATACAGTGCCGATATCAGCATCAGCAGTGTCGATTTCGGCAGATGAAAATTGGTGATCAGGCTGTCAACAATCTTAAATTCATATCCGGGATAAATGAATATTCCTGTACTGTCATGCCCGCTCTTTATCTGGTGGCAACCGTTTTCATCAGTATATGCTGCGCTCTCAAGAGTTCTCGTTGAAGTAGTGCCCACCGAAATTATCCTGCGGCCTTCACGTTTTGCACGATTTACTGCAGCTGCACTTTCCTCACTTATTTCGTACTCCTCAAAATGCATTGAGTGTTCTTCTATATTTTCACATTTAACCGGTCTGAACGTTCCTATCCCTACATGAAGCGTAACATAAACGAGCTCAACCCCCTTGTTCTTTGCTTTCTCCAGCAGTTCCTCAGTAAAATGAAGCCCTGCTGTAGGCGCTGCTACAGACCCCTCTTCTCTGCAGTATACAGTCTGATATCTGTCCTTGTCTTCATCCTCGCTGGGTCTTTCGATATAAGGAGGCAGCGGCATACTGCCGATTTCCTCAAGTCTCTCCATAAAAATTCCTTCATATTCAAACTCAACGATTCTGGTTCCGTCAGCTCCGTAATCTCTGATATGTGCACGAAGCAGCGGTTCTTCGCAGAAAAGCACGCTGTCACCCGGCTTCAGCCTCTTTCCCGGCCTTACCATGGTTTCCCAGATGTCTCCCTCTATCCTTTTTATCAGCAGGAATTCAATTCTGGCACCGGTACCTTCCTTGACACCAAAAAGCCTTGCAGGCAGAACCTTTGAATTATTCATCACAAGGCAGTCTCCCGGCTTCAGATAATCCACTATATCATAAAAATGCTTATGCTCTGTTTCACCGCTGTCTCTATGAACTACAAGCAGTCTGGAGCTGTCTCTTCTGTCAGCCGGCTTCTGTGCAATAAGCTCCTCCGGCAGATGATAATCGAAGTCATCTATTCTCATACATAATTCCTCTTAATTCTCAAAACTCAATACTATTCACTGATTTTTATCTCTATCTGCTCATCTCCATACTCGATGCCCAGATGTTTATATGCCAGTTCAGATACGACTCTTCCCTTAGGTGTTCTGTGAAGAAAACCCTTCTGTATAAGATACGGCTCATAAACGTCTTCAATGGTTACTCTCTCTTCACCGATAGCTGCTGCTATCGTATCAATACCTACCGGGCCTCCCCTGAACCGTTCGATTATAGTTCTCAGTATCTCGCGATCCAGGCTTTCAAGTCCCATCGGATCAACTCCCAGTGCCTGCAGCGCCTGTCTTGTTATATCTATATCCACATTGCCGTTTCCCCGCACCTGTGAAAAGTCTCTGACACGTTTGAGCATTCTGTTGGCCACACGGGGAGTACCTCTGGATCTTCTCGCCATTTCATCCATTGATTCATCATCAACTGTCACTCCGAGGATATCAGCTGATCTGCCAATAATTTTTTTAAGCTCATCCGGGGTATACATTTCAAACTTGCAGCTTACTCCGAATCTGTCCCTGAGGGGTGCCGACAGACTGCCGGCTCTTGTTGTGGCACCTATCAGTGTGAATTTTGCTATATCCAGCCGGATGGATCTGGCAGAAGGACCCTTGCCTATGATTATATCCAGTGCATAATCCTCCATGGCAGAATACAGAACCTCTTCCACTGAACGGTTCAGCCTGTGGATTTCATCAATAAAAAGAACGTCGTTCTCATTAAGGTTTGTCAGTATGGCTGCCAGATCTCCTGCACGTTCTATAGCCGGACCTGATGTGATCCTGATGTCAACACCCATTTCATTTGAAATTATCCCTGCCAGCGTAGTCTTACCAAGCCCCGGAGGTCCGTAAAAAAGAACGTGATCCAGCGGTTCATGTCTCATTTTGGCCGCTTCTATAAATATTTTTAAATTGTCAGTAGCTTTTTTCTGGCCTATATAGTCATCAAGAGTCTGTGGCCTGAGGGTCTTCTCGCTGCGCTCCTCACCCTCGCCAAGCTCTGCGGCCGTTATTCTCTCTTCGTAATCCATTCTTTATCCTCAGATATTCTTAAAACAAATTTTTAAGTGCCAGTTTTATATACTCTTCTGCAGTAAGGTCAGTTTCTTTCACACCTGCCAGTGCACTTGCCGCTTCGCCTCTGGTATACCCCAGCGCAATAAGTGCAGATACCGCCTCGCTCCTGCCGTCTGATGGTCCTGCACCGTTTTCCGATACGGTCTGCTGGTCTGCAGCAGAGCTGTCCATACCGTCGGCAGTGAATTTATCCTTCAGTTCCAGAACTATCCTCTCTGCAGTCTTCTTGCCTATGCCGTTTGCTTTAGTAAGAGCTTTGGAATCCTCAAAAACTATTGCCTGCTGCAGCTGCTCCAGAGTAAATGAAGACAGAATCGATACAGCTGCTTTAGCTCCCACCCCGCTTACCGTGATAAGCTTTCTGAACGCATCAAGTTCTCCTTTTCGTGAAAATCCATAAAGACTTATATCATCTTCTCTGACCATCATGGCTGTATAAACCATAACTTCCTGTCCCTCATCACTCATATATGCACCGGAATTGGCAGGGACGAAAATTTCATATCCTATTCCGCTGACATCGATGACAATATATCCGTTTCCCTTCTCTGCGAGTATTCCTCTCACAAATCCTATCATCTGATATTTAACTCCTTTAATCTTTTTCTTGTATCTGCAGAATGTCCGTGGCAGATTGCTGCCGCCAGTGCATCAGCTGTATCATCAGGCTTGGGTACTTCCTTCAGATTAAGAATAGTCTTTACCATCATCTGAACCTGCTTCTTCTCAGCTCTGCCATATCCCACAAGTGCCTGCTTTATCTGCAGCGGCGTATACTCAGCAACTTCAAGACCACCCTTGACGCATGCCAGTACAGCAACACCCCTTGCCTGCCCTACCATGATGGCAGTCTTGGCATTTGTGTTAAAAAACAGCTGCTCTATCGATGCGACATCCGGCTTCTCTTCTTCTATTATCTCACGAAGTGAATCATAAAGATGCTCAAGCCTGTCTGTCATTTCCATCCCGGCATCAGTGGTAATTGCTCCGTAGCTGCATACCTTGAATCTGTTTCCTGTTTTTTCGACCACACCATATCCCAGTATAGCATATCCCGGGTCGATTCCTAGTATTTTCATAACTGCTCCTTTAATATTATTAAGTATATCATACAAACATATGTTTGTCTATTGAAAAGCAATTTTACTTTGTGGTATAATTATAAATACACTCGTAAAATATTCATTATTACAATTGTATTTCTGGTGTGAACTTTAAGGAACACATCAGTATATTCGGAGGGGATTATTATGCGTATTTCCAGACAGAACAAAATTCTTGAGCTCATTGAAAAATACGAAATTGAAACTCAGGATAAGCTGGCAGCACTGCTTCGCGAGTACGGATATGAGGTGACTCAGGCGACAATTTCACGAGATATCAAGGAGCTTCAGCTCATCAAGATATTGTCATCATCTGGAAAGTATAAATATGCAGCAACTGCAAGTCTGGATGGTCCTGTTTCAGACAGACTGTCAAATATATACAGAGAAACCGTGAAATCGACAGCTTATTCCGGAAACATCGTGCTTCTCAAAACCTTATCAGGATGCGCCAACGCCGCAGCAGAAGCCCTTGATTCCATGTGTCTGCCTCACGTTATAGGATCCGTTGCAGGAGATAACACAATAATGTTTGTAGTAGATGACCCTGAGAATTCTCCGGAGGTCGTGACAATGCTCAACAATATGCTGAAAAAATAATAATTATAACAGTTTTTATCTGAGAGGTATTAAATGATCAGGCATATCAGCATCAGAAATTTCGCTATTATCGAAAATGTCGATGTGGACTTCCACGATGGACTTAATATCATTACCGGCGAAACAGGAGCCGGCAAATCCATAGTCATAGAAGCAGTTAGTCTTGCTCTGGGCAGCAGGGCGGATACTGCTTTTGTTCGCTCTGGAGCAGATAAAGCTGTCATTCAGATGGTAGCGGATTATGATGATCAGGAATATGTGATAACACGAGAGATTTCTGCTTCCGGCAAAAACATCTGCCGGGTCAATGACAACATTGTCACCCTCGGAAACCTCAACAAAATATGCAGGAAGCTTGCAGATATTCACGGGCAGTATGATCATCAGTCGCTTCTGAATCCTGAATATCATATCAGTCTTGTGGATCTGTATCGAAAAGACAGAACACTTCCTGCTAAAGAACAGGTCTCCACATGCTATGAACAGTACTCCAATATAAGAAACAGACTTAAGGATATTATTTCCCAGGCAAATAAAGACAAGCGGGAACAGGATTTCATGGCCTTCGAGCTGCAGGAGCTTCAAGCAGCAGATCTGCAGCCTGGAGAAGACGATATTCTGGAGGGCGAAATCTCTCTGCTTCAGAACAGTGAGAAGATATACGAAGACCTGGCAGGAGCATATCAGATCGCATCTGAAGACGATTATTCCATAATATCAGCACTCAAGAGAGTTTCAGACATGCTGAGCGAAACCGCATCATATTCTGAAGATCTTGGAGAATTGAGTGCTCGTATCAGCGAACTGTACTATGATTTTGAAGATATATGTTCTTCAATCAGAGACTGCCGTGACAGCGCTGTCTTCTCTCCGGAAGAGCTGGACAGCAAAATCGCACGCATTGAGACAATCAATAAGCTCAAAAACAAGCACGGCATGACAATAGACCAGCTTATTGAATACAAGGATCAGCTTTCTGAGCGTCTGTCTCATATAGAAAACATGGATGCAGTCAGAGCAGAACTTGAAAATAAGCTTGCGGAATCCAGAGTGAACCTCGAAGCTGCCTGCAATACATTATCCGAAATCAGGAAAGAATCTTCAGCTGAGCTGGAGAATAAAATAAAAAACGAACTCTCACAGCTGAATTTCAAGGATGCTGATTTCTCGATAAGTTTCAGCAGATCAGACACCTTCACTGCAGATGGGACCGATATTGTCGAGTTTCTTATCAGCACTAACCGCGGCGAACCTATGAAGCCTCTGAGCAGAATTGCCTCAG
This sequence comes from Lentihominibacter sp., assembly GCA_051882895.1. Classification (GTDB taxonomy): domain Bacteria; phylum Bacillota; class Clostridia; order Peptostreptococcales; family Anaerovoracaceae; genus Lentihominibacter. Next base: position 3,323 of record JBJESR010000158.1, on the reverse strand, counting down.
GCGGTGAAATGTCCAGAATCATGCTGGCTTTCAAGAAAATAATCGGTGATTACGATGAGATTCCAACAATGATTTTTGATGAAATAGACAGTGGAATCAGCGGAGTAGCCGCCAGTGTTGTAGGCCGCAAATTGTGTGAAATTGCGCAGAAGCATCAGATTATCTGCATCACGCACCTGCCTCAGATTGCAGCTTTCGGCAGATATAATTATAAAATCGCAAAAAGCTCAGATGACACTATGACATACACTACCGTCACACAGCTTTCCGACGAAGAAAAAATCACTGAAATAGCGCGACTTCTGGGTGGCGCTAATATAACTGACACAACATTAAAATCTGCCAGGGAACTCATTGAGGCATCCGAATAAATATCAGAATAGGGAATCTGCAAACTGCATATTCCCGATTTCTTTATTATGTAGGAAATATCGTTTCGATATTTCCGGAATATCAACAAAGTCCACTTCTCCGATAGAATCGGCGAAGCCGACTTTGTTCTTTATGTTACATAAACTATATTCTTAACACTCGGCTCTGATTTATCCTTTCATCAGCATCCTGCATGCCTGATAATAATCATCAATGATATAATCTGCCAGACTGCTGATCCGGTCCCGATCATCATCTGAATATCTGTCATGAATTACAGCAACCTCTGCCCCTGAAGCTTTTGCTGCTTCAGTACCTATCAGAGAATCTTCAAAAATAAGGCACTCCTCCGCATCAAGTCCAAGTACATCCATCACCTTAAGATAAACCTCAGGATCAGGTTTCATCTTCTCGACATCTTCTCTTGTATAGACAATTTCAAAGGTATCATCAATAGAAGCCTTTTCCATGATGCTGCAGTTCTTTTTTCTGTAAATCTCCATATTGCTCCGTTTAGTTGTAGATGCTATTACAAGTATAAACCCTCTGCGTTTCAGCTCCTTCAGAAAAATCTCTGCACCCGGTTTGTAATCTATGCTGTCTGCAAGCATACTCTGAGCCAGTTCATATCTGGCGCTTATCGCCTCCTCAGCAGATCCCTCAAAATCATACCTTCTCTTTAATTCAATATAATATTCTCTGTAGGGATCTTTGGCACTTCTATTCATGCGAAGGATCTCATCTCTCTGCTGCTGTATTTCCTTTTCTGTCAGTTTATCTGCGCCATTTCTTCCATACCGGCAGAGAATCCTTCTGTCTACTTCATTCCATATACCGACGGAATCGATCAGAGTTCCATCCATATCAAAGATAACGGCTTTTTTCCCTTGAAACATATCTGCCTCTCAATATCCTAATTCTTCAATAATCTTTTCAACAGTATCCTCCATCGTGGATCTGTTGTCCGATTCTACCGTTATATCCGCATATTTTTCATAAAGAGGCACCCTTATATCATACAGATCGTCCAGCGTCTGCCCCTTCCCCATCGCAACTCCTCTGGTTCTTATATTACTGAGACGAGTTTTCACAGTTTTCAGGGAAACCTGTATATACACTGCCACACCATTTTTCTTGAGATGCTTCATTGCAGCATCGTAATATACAGCGCTGCCTCCTGTGGCAATAACAGCATTATCCAGTTCTACAGAACCCAGCACCTTTTCTTCGATTTTTTTGAAGGCTTCAATGCCATCTTCGTTTATAATCTCCTGAAGACCTTTGCCTGCCTCCTCCTGAATAAGCAGATCCGTATCTACAAATTTCATTTTAAGCGCTTTGGCCAGAACTACACCGGTCACACTTTTGCCGCAGGACGGCATTCCTATCAGTACTATATTTTTTCTTGCACCCAACTTATTTTTCCTTTCGCACTATTAAACATTTTCTGCTGCATCCACCAGCGCCTTAACCTCATCGAGCTGTTCTTCTGAAAACACCTTCACACCGGCCTTCCTCAGAAGTTCCACTGCAAGGCCCTCCCCTTCGATCAGTCTGCCCGAAAAGGATCCGTCATAAATCCTGCTGCTGCCGCAGGATGGACTTTTCTCTTTCATCACAGCACAGATGACCTTTTCTTCAGATGCCAGCCGCACAGCTTCTTCTGCACCTTTAAGATATTCTGCTGTCACATCTCTGCCGTTTCTCGCAATTATTCTGTTTCCCTGCCTCTGGGCATCACTCCTGGGAACAGGAAGCCCGCCGAAGACCTCAGGGCACACAGGAATCAGTCTGCCTTCTTCCTTCCATTTTTTAAAAATTATACTGGTCTCTTCCTTTGATTTACCATCGTATCTTACGGGGTCTCCTCCGTACAGACACATGCTCACTAATATTTTTCTCATATCTGCTCCTATGCCATTCCGTACTAACAGTCCTGACCTGCAAAAAAATAAGAGATGGCCAGACCATCTCTTATTATATTGCTTTATTAACCGGAACAGCCTAAGCTTCTTCTGTTTCTGCCGGTTCTTCAGCAGGAACTTCAGCTTCTGCCGGTTCCTCAGCCGGAGCTTCAATTGTTTCTCTGATGCTGAGGCTGATTCTCTTTCTCTCTTTGTCGATCTCGAGGATCTTAGCAGTTACAATCTGGCCGACTTCCAGTTCATCGTTGATATTTCCAACTCTCTTATGAGCAACTTCAGAAATATGTACAAGTCCGTCAAGTCCCGGCTCCAGTTCAACGAAAGCACCGTATTCTTTAATCTGAACAACCTTGCCTTCGATAACCTGTCCAACCTGATAGTTGTCATCGATAACGCTCCAAGGTTCAGGCTGATTCTGCTTGAGACCTAATGAAATCTTGCCCTTTTCTCTGTTCATTGACAGAACCTTGACATTGATTTTCTGTCCGATTGAAAGAACTTCCTGAGGGTGCTTGAGCTTACCCCATGAAATCTCTGAAATGTGAAGAAGTCCGTCAATGCCGCCGATATCTACAAAAGCACCGTAATCAGTGAATCTCATTACTGTACCCTCTACAACATCATCCACATTGAGGTTTTCCCAGATCTCAGCTATAAGCTTTTCTTTTTCTTCGTTCAGGAACAGTTTGTGTGAGAACACAGCTCTGTTTCTTCTCTGGTCAACTCTGGAAACTCTGACTTCCATAGTCTGTCCAACAAATTCCTCAGCATTCTCAACATAATGATCTGAAAGCTGTGAAAGCGGAATGAAGCCTGATACTTCCTTATATTCAGCAATAACTCCACCATTAACAGGTCTGGTTACTTTGACTTCAAGAACCGTTTTATCTTCAAGCGCCTTAACGATTTCATCCCAGTTAGCGCTGATTTCTAACTTTTTCTTTGAAAGTAAAATGCCGCCATCTCCATCATCTGTTTTGATAACCTTTGCCTGGATCTCATCATCAACTTTGAAGGCATCTGCTA
>JBJESR010000157.1:0-12518 GCA_051882895.1 Lentihominibacter sp. | reverse complement strand
ATTTCCCAATTGAATTTAAATCTGTAAATTGGAGGATATTATGAAAACAATAGAATTGATTTGCGGGGGAGCTAAAACACAGTTCACAACACGTTCTGTGACTATCAACGGTATCGAATTATTTTACTCTAAAATGTCGGATGTCTCTCATAATGCTGATGAGTGTTATTATACCTTTACATATAACGGCAAGTCAGTGAAGCTGCCATATGAAGAAAAGGACAGCAGAATTCTTGACGCAATATTCAATCAGGTTATAATGTTAACCGAAAAAAAGACTGCCGCAAAATCTCCGACAGCATCTTCTGAAGCTTCAGAAGCAGAACCTGCACCGGTTTCAGCTTCACCTGAACCGTCAGAAGATGACATCTCCGAAACAGCAGCAGATATACCTGAAAAGCAGGATGAGGATGAGGATGAGAAAGAAACTGTTACTGATACTGCCGATAGTGCGGCTGCCGACAGCAGGCATACTCATGACCCGGTCAGACAGGCGCGGTTAAAAAAATCCCTCATCGTATTCGGTATTATTATAATTATCTTTGCAGCAGCGGCGGCAATAACATACTTTTTCTTCGGAACCTCCGATGCTCCTTCAAACATGGCTCCAAATTCAACAGAATCACAGCAGTATGACGATATAGATGATATCATCAATGATCTTCAGTAAAACACTCAGATAATCATATGACCTGCATTCATCATAGAGAATGCAGGTCATTTCTGTTTATACGCTACAGATCCAGCATACTGACCGGATCCACACAGCTTCCGTTGATTATAACCTCAAAATGCAGATGGGGACCTGTTGAATTGCCGGTTGATCCCACCTTGGCGATAACTTCGCCACATTCAACATGCTGGCCGTCGCTGACCATGATCTGGCTGCAATGAGCATAATAAGTCTGCATACCGTTTCCGTGATCTATTTTCACCAGGTTTCCGTAACTCCCGCTGTATCCTGCACAGTACACGGTTCCTTCATCAGCAGCATATATACTGCTTCCTGTCGGTAATGCGAAATCTGTTCCTCTGTGAAGTCTCCCCCATCGCATACCATACCCTGACGAAACATATACGCTGTCCACAGGAATTCTCAGGTCCTCATATGATGCATCCTTATCGTATGAAACACCGGTATCCGCACTGCCGCTGCCTCCACCGTAACCATCATATCCTTTTGTTCCTGTAAGGACGACCTGTTCAACCGGTTCCTCGACCACCTCTTCTTCAATGATCTCCTCGGTAACTGCTTTACCGTTTTCACGGACAACTTTTTTCTTTATCTCTTTAAGTCCATCCTCTCCCTGAACCTGAATCTTTGTCTGTCCGGCATACATCTCCGGCTCCGGTCTGTACTTTTCTTCAAATGCTACAGTTTCCTCATCGGTTTCTTCCTCTGTAGTCACTACGGTCAGACACCCTGCTGTCTCATCATCGCCCAGAAGCTTTGCCTTTGCCTGAACCTCATTAAGAATTTCAGGTGCCTCATCACCGCTTTTTATATCCATTTTTTCAAAGCTTGTTTTCTCTTTTATTTCAATGTCCAGTATTACATTATCTGTTCTGCTGTACACATCTATAACATCCTGCATCACTTTTGCTGCAGTCTCCTGTGAATCAACAAGCACCTCTTTTTTACCATCAACTGTAATATACCATGGCGGCGTTATGACACTTCCGTCTGCAAGTATGACCGGTATTTCACTTTCTTCAGGAGCTGTTATAGCCCCTGCGGCCACTGATGCAGCGAAAATCATCATAAGCCCTGCAATCAAAACTACTCTTCCCCTGCGGGGGACGGGTATTGTTTTCTTGTCAGTAAAATTCGTTTTCATTTTCTCCTCTGAGATTTTTTCCCTCCCGGGAATAGTTTCCTTGTCTATTATTCCCAGTTGAGGAGAAAACATACAATGCAGGTCATTTCAGCAGCTTCCGGACCTGTTTATACGCCACACATCCTACATATACAAGTCCGATATACCCCAGATACGGATATACTATCCCTATCAGCTCAGCAAACGGGAGCAGTCCCAGCAGGAAAGCAGCCAGTCCTGCCGAACCTGCAAAGATATAGCTCCTGCGGGTACCCTGCTCTACGAATTTTTCGCTTACCGTCCAGAGCATAGCACTGCATGAGGAGAATATTCCCAGTATCAGTATCACCGAAAATACTGCTCCCAGAATAAATGATATTTTTCTGGCAAGATAAAGAGTAGGTATGCCCAGTTCGCACACTGCTCCTATATCTGTCAGCATTGCACTGTTCATAAGCAGTATGGCCAGCATAAGAGCTGCAGTTCCCAGACAGGCACCCCATACAGCTTCCTTCCTGCTGCCTGCAGTAGCTCCAAGGGCTGAATAATACATTGATCCTCCCGTCAGGTTATATGATATGTAAAGAATTCCTGCAAGCCACCAGAACCTTACCGGTCTGACATCCTCCATTGCCGTTTCATAATCTCCGACTGACATAATCCCGTCAAAATCACGTAATACTGTAATAATCCCGACCACAACAGTAAACACAATTATCGCCGGGCCTACGAAAGACACCACTTTTACAAATCTCTGAAATCCTGCCACATATGCGGCAAAAGCCATGACAGCCATCAGCAGTGCACCCACATAATGATTCAGTCCATAATACTGACTGAGTGTTGCCCCCGCACCGGAAATCAGTATCACCATCCCTGCAAACAGGCTTAAAGGGACAAACCACTCATAGAACTTACCTGCCTTATCCCCGCAGAAATACCGGCACTGATTGAAATCATCATTATCCTTGTTATCACATCCTGCCTCAAGAATAGCCGGCCCTATAACCAGAAATCCTGCAAGATTAATAATCAGCAGAATAAAACTTCTGTAGCCGTAGCTTGTGAAGAACTGCAGAATTTCCTGTCCCGTGGCAAAGCCTGATCCCATGACCCATGCAACGTAGGCACCCATTATGCGTATCACAGCTTTCTTATTACACTTTTCTTCCATGGTCTATAGCCTAATCCTTCTTATTCTTATATTTCTGTCCCAGTCTGCGAAAACCCATGCCGCAGCGTACGATTACAGCAACGTATACTGCAAACAGCACCGCCCACATTATCAGTAATACTGTGCCGATTGTGCTTCTCCCATTATTATGCAGCGATATCATAAACTGCGGTATGACTACAGCTCCAAATATAATCAGAATCGGCAGCATCTTTTTCACAAATATTCTCTTCATCATTTCCAGTTTTGATTCATCATCACTGAAAATCTCGCTGTCATACTGATTTGCATTTTCCTTCTCCGAAGCAATATTCTCACCTGCTGCAGGTTTCCTGAAATAGCTGTATTCATTCAGATCCTGAATATATTCCCATCCGTAATCTTCATACATCTGAATATAACTGTCTTTGTCCTCCGGTTTCTGAGGATTGAAATCAAGTTTATATATCACGTCCTCAGGCTTGCATTTTTCAAAATAATATGTACCCAGCATTGTGACCTTCGCCAGTTTATATCCGGCATTATGCTTCCTTCTGAGAAAATTCTCTTCCTGCTCATAATCGGCAAGTGCGAACCAGTGGTATTCTTTCCTGAGCCTTCTATCCATTGTACACCTCTCCTCTGATATTCTGATAAAGCCTGCATATTCTCTTTATTTCAAGCTGCAGTATCTGTTCACCCAATCCAGTTATTATATAGATCTTGCGTTTTTCTTCTTCCCTGACGAACTCAATAAGGCCGTCTTTTTCCATCTTGGAAAGCGTACCGTACATTGTTCCCGGACTTATTGCAATTTCTCCGTCTGTCAGTTCCCTGACCTTCTTGCCTATATTATATCCATGCATCTCCTCCTGAAGACAGAACAGTATATAAAACCCTGTTTCAGTCATCGGAACATAAATGCGTTTCAGTCTCTCCTCCATATTATTCTCCATTCTTCATATCTGCCACCCTGTTGTTTCTGTGCAAAGCGATGAACGTGCGCTTTCACCTGCACTGTATTATATTTCATTACGATACATCGTATCTCGATATATCTGGGTGTAGTATATCGCACTACGATATACTTGTCAATGGTTTCCTGTATATTATATAATATAAAAAATCATACCACACTATATCAGGAGGCAAGTTAATATGGAAAAAGTATATACTGGTAAAACAAAAGATGTTTTTAAACTTGACAATGGCAATGTACTGCTCAAGTTCAAAGATGACTGTACAGGCAAAGATGGTAAATTCGATCCGGGTGAAAACTCAGTAGGACTTACTATCGAAGGCATCGGCAGAGAGAATCTTAAAACTTCGATTCACTTCTTTGAACTGCTGAAATCTGCCGGTGTTAAGACTCATTATGTAAGCGCCGATGTTGATAATGCTACAATGGAAGTTCTCCCGGCAACAGTGTTCGGTCACGGTCTTGAAGTTATCTGCAGACTCGTTGCCACCGGCAGTTTCATCCGTCGTTATGGCGAATATATTGAAGACGGTACACCTATCGAAGGAGGATATGTAGAAACAACATTCAAAGACGATGCCAAAGGAGATCCCCTTGTAACAAAGGATGCTCTGGCTCTGCTGGGTGTTATGACTCCTGAAATGTACGAAAGCATGAAGGAACAGACTCTGGCAATCACAAAGGTAGTTGCTGATGATCTGAAATCCAAAGGACTTGACCTGTATGACATAAAATTCGAATTCGGGTATAATGAAGATGGTGAAGTTATCCTGATCGATGAAATTGCAAGCGGCAACATGAGAGTTTACAAAGACGGCTCAATCGTTGATCCAATGGATCTTACAAAGATGATTCTCGCATAAAATTATTTACCCCGCTTCAGATTGAAGCGGGGCATTATTTATATCTCATATCTGTTTTTCACTTCACCTTCCAGATCTTTCCAGATGAATACATTATCTTCAAATATCATGTAGCCATGATGGCTGTCCTCTTTGGGAATAGAAACCGATCCGGGATTCATGTATACATAGTCATCGTGTTCCACGCACTTGGGAACATGGGTATGACCGTTCAGCAGTATATCTCCCTTGTGCAGCGGCGGCAGATTTTTTTCATTGTAGTTATGTCCATGCACTGCGTATATCAGCCTGTCTCCGGCAGGTATGAGAGCATATTCAGCCAGAACCGGAAACTGCAGCACCATCTGATCCACCTCCGATTCACAATTGCCGCGGACGGCAAATATATCATCCTTCATGGCATTTAACATTTCGATGACCTTCTTCGGCGCATAATCTCTCGGAAGATCATTTCTAGGTCCATGATAAAGCACATCGCCTAAAAGCAATAATCTTTCTGCCTTCTCAGTTTTATAAGCTTCTATCAATCTGCTGCAGTAATACGCAGACCCATGTATATCTGAAGCTATCATCCATTTCATCGTTCTTTTCTCCTTTGAAATTAATATTAATATGCCGACTGTTCGTACAGCTCAACTTCTTCAACACATTCATTCTTAATGCGTCCCACAAGATACTGGAGTGCATCCACAATATGCGGTCTGATATCACCGCCGATCATCACATACATTATATCGTCTCCTGTCTTCAGCTGACCTTCTGCAAGCCATGTTCTTATGTAAAAGATACCATCCATTTTATAGGTATCCTCAATGGCACTCTCAACCTTGGCGCTGTCATACGAAAAATGCATCCCTGTTACCGGGCGTGTATCCTGAACACCTGCTCTTACCTTTGCCTTGGCAGTTTCTCTGACTACTCCATTATGCACCAGGTACATCCCGATTTTATTTGCACTCTCATGTGCTTTGGCTTCCTGCAGCCATGTATCCATCGACGGTTTGGTTTTCTTTTCACACATTATATTATCTCCACCTACCTTTTATCAGGATCAACTCCGTCAGATGCCATATACAGCAGCGCATTGCAGATTGAAGCTGCCACGTTGCTTCCGCCTTTGCGTCCGAGAGCAACGATTGCAGGGATTCCGTACTCTTCGCACACCTGCAGTATTTCTTCTTTGCTTTCCACGACATTTACAAATCCCACCGGTACACCGATTACCATAGTCGGTCTGCAGCCGCGTCTGATCATTTCTGATATAGTAATCAGTGCTGTAGGAGCATTCCCTGATACAAAGATTCCTTCAGGGTGCTCTGCAAGTCCCTTTTCCATGGAAACCGCCGCACGGGTTGTGCCTTTTTCCTTTGCTGCAGCCGCAATATCAGGCTCCGCCATGTAACATACAGCGTTATTTCCTGTTCTGCCCAGAGCTTTCTTGTTAATCCCCGAAAGGGCCATATTCGTATCTGTGATAAATGTGAGTCCTCCTGACCTGAGCTTGCTGACAGCTATTTCAACAGCACTGTCAGTAAATCTGAGGTTCTGCACATAATCAAAATCTGCACTTGTATGAATTACTCTGTACATTACCGGTCTGACGGATTCCTCAATTGTTATACCTCTTTGTGCCAGTTCATTTTCGATAATCGACATGCTTGTTTTCTCGATGTCTCCCGGCAGTATATGCTTATATTCCATATCATTCTCCTATTCCTGATTCGCATATTCGTCCATGATCCTGTAAATCATATCCATGTCCAGTGCTTCCCTGACAATGTCAGCCAGCTGATCATACTGCTGTTCCATGTATTCATGCCTGCCGACAGGTTTGAAAGCTTCAACGCTGATGCCTTTTCTGCCGGCCAGATAGCTTACCAGTTTTTCTGTCAGCTCACCTGTATCAAAGAGACCGTGAAGATAAGTTCCGAATACATTTCCGTTCCAGCATCCGTCATCACCTTCGCCTTCGATGGTGCAGAATGATGCGCCGTTAACAACGGTTCTTCCCATATGAATTTCATACCCGTCTATAACTGCTCCTGAAAGCGGACCGGCAATAACCTCCGCCTTTACCCGTGTTCTTCTCTTATCGCCTGCGAAAGTGGTTTCTGCATCAATGAGTCCCATTCCTCTTATTGAATCTCTGGAGCTTTCGACGTGGTCAGGATCCAGGAGTGTCTTACCCAGCATCTGGTAGCCTCCGCAGATGCCTATTACAGGGCCTCCTTCTGCAGCGTGCTTCTGGATCAGAGCTTCCAGCCCGCTCTCTCTCATCCATATCAGGTCATCAACGGTGCTCTTCGTACCTGGAATAATGATAAGATCTGGATCTTTCAGTTCCTCAGGCCTTCTCACGTATCTTACTCCCACTGCCGGATGTGCCTCCAGACCGCCCAGATCTGTGAAATTTGATATACGAGGTATGGAAATAACTGCTACATCCAGGGCTTTCCCTCCAGCTCTGTTCTGAAGTCTGGGTGCCAGTGAATCCTCATCTTCAATATCAAGGTAAAAATACGGTACAGATCCGGCAACAGGTATTCCTGTCTTATCCTCCAGCATTTCAAGTCCCGGTTTCAGAATATCAAGGTCTCCTCGGAACTTGTTAATGATAAATCCCTCTATTCTTGCCTTCTCTTCAGGTTCCAGCAGCTCTGCAGTTCCATAAAGCTGAGCAAATACTCCACCTCTGTCGATATCTCCGACCAGCAGAACAGGAGCATTCACAAGCTCGGCAAATCCCATGTTGACGATATCCGATTCTCTCAGATTTATTTCTGCAGGACTTCCTGCACCTTCTATCACTATTATATCATTCTCTTCAGCAAGACCATCGAACGCCGCCTTCACCTCGGGAACAAGCTCTTTTTTATATCTGAAATACTCCATTGCAGACATCTGTCCGCGCACTTCTCCAAGGACGATCACCTGACTTCCTGTATCGCTGGAGGGCTTGAGAAGCACCGGATTCATTCTGACATCAGGTTCCTTGCCTGCGGCTTCGGCCTGCACAACCTGGGCTCTCCCCATTTCCAGATTGTCTCTGGTGATATAACTGTTCAATGCCATGTTCTGGCTTTTGAATGGTGCCACTTTATATCCATCCTGCCTGAAAATCCTGCACAATGCTGTGCACAATATACTTTTACCGGCACCTGACATTGTTCCCTGTACCATGATACATCTAGTCTTACTCATTTGCCCACGACCTCATTTCTTCAATAAGCTTCTCGTTCTCATTTCTTGTTCTTACAGCTGTTCTGAACCAGCCTTCGCCAAGTCCTCTGTAATTGCTGCAGTTTCTTATAAGTATTCCCTTATTTCTAAGATAGCTTTCCAGACCGGTTTCTGCTTTAAACAGAATATAATTAGCTTCTGATTCAACAGGCTCCAGTCCTATTTTTCTCATCTCGCTGAGGAGATATCGCCTTTCCACGGCTGTCACTCTGCCCAGATCAGCAAGTCTGTCAGCACATCCAAATGCTGCAATACCGGCATTCTGTGCTAAAACAGATACCGGCCACGGCTGCCCTGATTTTCTCATCCGTTCAAGAGCAATCCGATCTGAGCACAGACAATATCCCAGCCTCACTCCTGCCATAGAAAAATTCTTTGTCAGTGCCTTCAGTATAAGAAGCCGGTCAGATTTTTCTATATATCCTTTCAGTGAATGCATTTCCGGGTTTTCCAGGAAGTCATTAAAGCATTCATCAACTATGAGCCTTGTTCCGCTCTCACCGCATTTCTCAATAATCTTTTCAAGCAGCTTTCTGTCTGTGGTCACACCGGTTGGATTGTTGGGTTCACAGAGAAACACCATATCCACTGTTTCGTCTATATATTCCAGAATATCATCACTGATTCCGAAGTCGTTATTTTCGCTAAGCAAATATGATATTACTTCACAGTCTGTCAGTGAAAGAGCCTCCTCATACTCTCCAAAGGTCGGTGCCGTCACAATAGCCCTCTTCGGAGCTTCAGCAAGCACAGCTCTGTAAATTATATCTGCAGCCCCGCAGCCGCACAACACATGCTCTGCACTGCAATGCTCGTATTCTGCTATTGCATCAACGAGCCTTCTGCACAAGGGATCCGGATATTTCCATGCATCTGCTGCCGAATCTGTAATTGCCTTTCTGACAGCATCCGGCATTCCCATCGGGTTCACATTCATAGAAAAATCCAGCGGTTCATATCCGAACTCCTCTTTAAACCCTGCCCAGTCTCCGCCATGATTCAGTTTCCTTTTCATCTACTGTTTCCTTTCCGGCAATTCTACGCTCCTGCAGCAGAAATGATGATTACAGCAGCCGCCCTTACTGCCACTGCCAGAACAACAGCAGCAATGCCTGCACAGTACATCATACGGTCTGCGTCTCTGATATTCTCATAGGAAATCTCGTTGATTGCATCACCAATGTACGGCTTCTCATAATATTCACCGAAATAGTAAGCTGGTCCTGCCAGCCTTATCCCCAGTGCGCCTGCACATGCAGCTTCAGTCTGTGCTGAATTGGGACTGGCATGATTTCTCCTGTCTCTTCTCCAGATTCTCCAGGAATTCCTGTAATCGTAGCCGCTCAGCATTGCACCTGCAACCCACATGATTCCTCCAAGCCTTGCCGGAATATAATTAACGAAATCATCAAGCTTCGCAGCCGCTCTGCCGAAAAACAGAAATCTCTTATTCTTATATCCGACCATACTGTCCATTGTATTGATGGATTTATAAAACATAGCCAGTGGTGCTCCTCCGATTATCATGAACACCAGTGGTGACATGACACCATCACCGAAATTTTCTGCAACAGTTTCAACTGCAGCCTTGGTAACACCTGTTTCATCCAGATTTGCAGTATCTCTTCCCACTATCCTTCCTACTGCCTTGCGGGAGGCATTCAGATCTCCTTCTGCCAGGCATCTGTACACATTCATACTCTCCGTTTTCAGACCTTTCATTGAAAATGCCTGCCAGCACCACAAAATCTCAACTGCAAGGCACAGACCCGGGTGTACCATGTACGCCGCTGCACATACACCGGCAGTTACCGCCAGTACCAGAACAGGCAGAACAATTGTCATTACCAGTCCTGCAGCAAACTCACCTCTATCTGTCTTCGGGAACAGCCTTCTGAGTGCATTTTCCATAACGCTGATTCCTTTTCCCATAATAACAACAGGATGTCTGATCCATGATGGATCTCCAAACAATATGTCCATTATAAAACCTGCCGCAACAGCTATTGCAATTATCATCTGCTTCTCCTGTATTTATCTGCAGCTTCAACAAACCTTGCTGCCATATTATTATCTCCTGCAAAATACAAATGCGGGAAACCGGCATACATGGTTTCATCCGCAAACCCGCACTGCCACTTTCTGTTTCCGGAATATTTATAAGCATTAAAAGAGTCTCCGTTCTCACTGGAATCCCAGTAGTGGAATTCGTGAACAGGTATCCTCTCGTTTTTCTTCAGAAGCATACTGTCTTCCTTCGCCTCGATCCCGGCATATCCGAATCTCACCAGTCGGGCCTGTCTTCTTCCTTCACCTTCCAGAACCCCTGCCATGGGATAAATATTTCCTTCACTGTCCTCCAGACTTTTACCGAGATACAGGAAACCTCCGCATTCAGCAACAATCGGCATACCTGCCTTCCTGCAGTTTCTTACCGACTGCAGCATAGATATGTTCCGGGACAGCTCCCTGGCATAGATTTCCGGATATCCGCCCGGCAAGTAGATTGCATCTGCGTTTTCAGGTACTTCACTGTCCTTCATCGGACTGAAATACTGAATTGACGCACCTTCCTGCTGCCACGCATCCAGCGTTTCACTATAGCAGAAATTGAAGGCATCATCTCTCGCCACAGCAATGACAGGTCCACCGGAGTTTTCTACATGTTTTCCGGATGCTTCTTCAATATCTTCTGCCTTGTATATTTCAAGGATTCTGTCAAAATCCACAGTTTCTTCCATCTTATCAGCAATTTTCCCGATACGTTCCTTGAGGTCCGTTATTTCGCCAGCCGTGTAAAGGCCAAGGTGTCTGCTTTTAAATACAGCCTCCTCCATGTGCGGCAGATACCCCAGCACAGGAAGTCCTGTTTCCTCTTCCAGCATCGGTGCCAGACTTCTGTACAGCATCGGCGGGCAGTCGTTGAGAAAAATTCCCGCAATCCGGCTGTCCTCCCTGAACTGCGCCATACCTCTGATTACAGCGGCCAGCGACAGGGATGCCCCCTTCGGTCTGATAACCAGCATCGATCTGAAGTCCGCACATGCCGCTACATGCCAGCTGCTGGCCTCACAGCCCATTCCGACACCATCATAATATCCCATGACGCCTTCACATATAACAGCTTTATGTCCTCTGCTGTACTGTAATGCCAGCTGCTGTGTTTTCTTTTCTCCTGCCAGGAAAATGTCAAGATTATGACTGTCTATACCCAGTACAGCTTTATGGAACATCGGATCTATGTAATCAGGGCCGCATTTGAGGGCACATGGATTCATACCCCTTCTCAGAGCCATTTCCAGCATCCCGCAGGTTACCGAGGTTTTACCTGTATTCGATTGTGGAGCTGTTATAAGCAGTTTAAGCATCACAACCTCCTGTTATAATAAAGATAGGATTTTCCGCTGCAAGCATATTATATGATGCAAGCTTCCTGCTTCTGCTGGCAGCTATCTGTGCCACTTTCACATTCATGCCCCTTGAGGTCAGCTCAGACAGTGAGTTTGCCAGACTTTCCAGGGCAATTGCTGTTATACATATTCTGGCTTTCGGATTTGCCTCAAATATCACGTCAAGGATTGCATCCAGATTTCCTCTGGTTCCTCCGATAAAAACAGCATCCGGAACCGGAAGCCCTTTTAGAGCATCTGGGGCTTTGCCTTCCACCACTGTCAGGTTCCATGTCCGGAACTTTTCTCTGTTTGCACTGATAAGCTCACAGCCTTCCGGGACACATTCGACAGCATAGACATTTCCGCCCCTGGCGGCAAGAGCCATTTCGACAGAAACGCTTCCTGTACCTGCTCCCACATCCCAGACAGTTTCTCCTGGCGAAATATTCATTCTTGCCAGTACAGATGCTCTGACATCCTGTTTTGTCATCGGTACACTGCCTCTGATAAACTGATCATCATCTATTCCTGCCGCCTGTTTCTCCGGAACAGGAACTGCTTTAACCAGCATTACCGCCAGTTTGTCAAACTCTGTATTCTTCAGTTCATCTGCCGACCCTTCAGTAATTCTTTCGTCGGCATATGATAGTCTTTCTCCGACAAACACCTTTGTCTGTCCTAAGCCTGCATCAGCCAGAAGCCTGCATACATCCTTCGGGACTACAGTTCCTCCTGTGAGAAAAAAAGTATCCTTCCCTTCCATAATCCTGCCAAGAATGTTACAGTCCCTGCCATGAGCAGACACCAGGTTCCAGTCCTGCCATGGAATCCCCAGCTTTGCAGACATCATCTGAATACTGGAAATTCCAGGAATAATTCTGAAGTTTTTTTCACGTCTGCGAAGTTCATCTGCCAGCCCGGTGGTTCCTGAATAAAAACCTGTATCCCCGCTGTATATCACACAGATATCTTTATCTGCATTATTTTCGATAACACTTAATATATCTTCTGTTCTGATGGCGGATATTTTCATTGCATCAGAATCAGCAGCTTCCAGCATACGAGCCGCTCCGA
>JBJESR010000156.1:0-2626 GCA_051882895.1 Lentihominibacter sp. | reverse complement strand
AACTGTGGAGAAAAGGCGAGACCAGCGGCAACAGACAGAAGGTGGTCAGCATAACATCAGACTGCGATAATGATGCACTTGTCGTTGAAGTTATTAAAGACGGACCGGCATGTCATACAGGTGCAGAGAGCTGTTTCTTCAATCTGGAATATGTGAATCCTGAAGAGACGCCGTTTTCGTACCAGGCACTTTATGAAATGATAGAGGGCAGAAAGACGACGCCAAAGGAAGGCAGCTATACTACATACCTGTTTGACAAGGGGATGGATAAAATCCTCAAGAAGGTTGGCGAAGAATCCACAGAAGTTATCATAGCCGGAGCTAAAAATGATAAAGAAGAGACTATCTATGAGATAGCAGATCTGGCATATCACATTATGGTTATGATGGTTCAGCAGGGTATAACGTTAAAGGATGTGACTGCGGAACTGTCAAAAAGACACGTTATAGATCACAAAGTAAAGCAGGAAAGAATGAAATAATTGTCTGATTCTGACTCAAAAGAGAAGAATTTGCAGGTATATAGAGCAGCAAGTCGATATTTTTCTCTGCAGGCAGCAGTAAACAGCGGTTACAATATTCAATGTGGCATATATTATATTCTGCTGTGGAGAAGGGAGAGAGCCGGATGAAAAAAGAAAATCTTTATACAGATATCATTTCTGATGATAACAGTGAGGTCAGTGAAGCTGAGCGGGCGAATATCGCAAAGACGAAATTCCTTTCCAATATGTCACATGAGCTGAGAACTCCGCTCAATGTGATCATCGGAATGTGTGATATCGCCAGACATCATATCGATGATATCGATAAAGTGAGGGAATGCCTGGATAAAATAAGCAAAGCAGGCGACCGGCTCATAGAACTTGTGGATAATGCGCTGGATATTACCAGAATAGAGCAGGGCAGAGAGCTTATCAGGGAACAGGACATGTGTGTTGACGATTTTGCCGACGAGGTGAGATCTCTGCTTGAACCTCTGGCTGAACAGAAAAGCATAGTACTTGATGTTTCAGCTGAAGATGTATATAACCGCAAGGTTGTTGCGGACTACGGGCATCTCCTTCAGGTTGTGATAAATCTGGCGACGAATGCAATCAAATATACGATGCAGGGTGGATTTGTCAAGATCAGGATAAAAGAGAAGGGAAATAACGATCCTGAAGTTGCGACATATGAATTCATGTGCAAGGATAACGGAATCGGAATGGATCAGGAGTTCCTGAAACACATTTTCGAGCCTTTTGTCAGAGCCGAAGACAGCAGAGTGAATCAGATCAAAGGCGCCGGTCTTGGAATGTCAATCGTCAGGAATATTGTTGATATGTTCGGCGGAACGATAAAAATCAAGAGCAGACCAGGTGTGGGGACAACTGTAAGAGTGGTATTCAATTTCAGAATATCAGAAGGTCAGGAGGCTATAACAGATGTCGACAGCTTCAGACAGAGAAGACTTCAGAGCCTCAGGGAAAGACAGATAGTTCTTGTTGCCGAGGATCAGCATGATAATCAGGAGGTCCTGGTGACATATCTGGAGGACCTGGGATATGAAGTCGATGTTGCCGAAAATGGAGAAGAGGTCGTGGATAAGTTCATGGCGTCAGAAGAAAAATTCTACAGAGGGATATTCATGGATATCCAGATGCCTGTAATGAATGGATATCAGGCCTGTGTAATGATCAGAGGGCTCAATCGCTGTGACAGCAATATACCGATAATAGCGATGACTGCCAATGCCTTTGATTCAGATCGTGACGAGGCTTTCAGAGCGGGAATGGATTATTATCTCACCAAGCCGCTGCGAATGGAGCAGCTGAGCCAGATAACAGATCTGCTGGATTAGCTGATTTCTTCTATCATATACACTCCGTCCATTGATTCAAGTCTGCTGATGGTATCCTGACGGTTCAGACTCTTAGGGAGAATGAGCGATATATTAAAAGCTATGCCGCCTTTTACCGCAGGAGAGGTCTGACTGAGATGTGTTTCGTAGAATGCCGGATCCAGTGAGCGGATATATTTCGTGATATTCCTGTAATTATCGATGCTGTCGATTTCGATATAAAGCTCCAGAACTCTGGATTTTCTGTAAAAATAGTTTTCTATTTTCGGTAGCAGAGAAAGGCTGATAAAAATTACAGCTGCTGCTATTACAGCACCTGAATAGAAACCGATACCTAAGGCCAGTCCCAGACATGCAGAGGCCCAGAGCCCTGCAGCTGTGGTAAGGCCTTTTATTTTGTTCTTCCCCGTTATCAGTATAGTGCCAACTCCCAGGAAACCTACTCCGGTTATGACCTGTGCACCAAGACGTGCAGGGTCAGTAGCCCCGAAAGCTTCAGCGATGTACTGGTTTGTCATCATGGCAAGGGCCGCTCCCACGCATACGAGTATATGGGTGCGGAATCCGGCAGGGTGTCTGTTGGCACCTCGTTCCAGACCGATTATTCCGCTGAGGATAACAGCCAGAAAAAGCCTTGCAGCTATAGAAACAGTATTTATTTCATAAAAGCAATCCGGCAGTGTAAACATATATATCAGCCTCCTTATAATATTATAGCACAATATGAAGATTTATGATATAATCTCGAGTTTGACAGTTGAAGAACAAAGAAACTCCGAAGCC
>JBJESR010000155.1:0-2646 GCA_051882895.1 Lentihominibacter sp. | reverse complement strand
CAGAGATAAAATAATAAAAGGAGAACTTAAAGCCGGAGATGCGCTTCCGTCCATGAGATATCTGGCAAAGGAGCTGCGCATCAGCGTGATAACGACAAAACGGGCATACGAAGAACTGGAACGGGACGGCTTCATAGTAACGATGACAGGCAAGGGCAGCTTCGTGGCAGAAAAAAACACTGATTTCATCAGAGAAGAATACCGGCGCCAGATCGAGGAGCACATGCACAGAATTGCCGAGCTTGCATCATCCTGTGACCTTGGCATCAGAGAACTCAGAGAAATGCTGACATTGATATGTGAGGAGGAGGAAGAATGAACAGAAATGCCATCGAGATAAGAAACCTTACTAAAACCTTCGGTGATTTCAGACTTGACAGCATAAACCTGGCGCTGCCGTCAGGATATATCATGGGACTGATCGGTGAAAACGGCGCAGGCAAATCCACCATGATAAAGGCCATGCTCGATATTATAAAAAAGGATGAAGGTGAAGTGAGCTTTTTCGGCAGACCCTTTGATCTGGAGGACAGCGGCATGAAGGAACACATCGGACTTGTGCTGGATGATAACAATTTCCCGACAGAAGCCACTGCCGGAGACCTGGAGAAAATCATGTCAATGTGCTACAGCACATGGGACAGCAGCAGATTTTCAGAACTGCTGGAGCATTTCAGACTGCCCCGGAACAAGAGAATCAAAGACTTTTCCAGAGGGATGAAGATGAAAATATCCATCGCTGTGGCTCTATCTCATGACAGCAGACTGCTGATTCTTGATGAAGCCACCAGCGGACTTGACCCGGTGGCAAGAGAAGAAATTCTGGATGTTTTCAGAGAGTTTATACAGGACGAAGACCACAGCATCCTGATTTCATCACATATATTGAGCGATCTTGAGAAAATATGCGATTATATTGCGTACATCCACAACGGCAGGCTGGTTTTCTGCGAATCGGGAGAGGAACTGACGGATAAATACGCGGTGGTAAAATGCTCTCGTGAGAATTTCGAAGCGATAGACAGATCGGCCGTAGTGTCATGCAAAATGAACGAGTTCGGCGCAGAAGCCCTTGTGGTGCGTGCAGGGGTGAATCCTGCTTTTGATATGAGCCCGGCGGGCATTGAGGATATCATGCTGTACTTTGCAAAGGAGGGTGTGAAATGAAGGGGTTGATATATAAAGATTATGTGAATATAAGGCCGCAGCTTAAAATGTATGTGGTATTCGTCGCAGGATTCTTTGTTATAGGTATTGTCAGCGGAGCGACGGAGGTGATTTCTGCACTGATGCCGATGCTGGCAGTTCTGATACCGATTACAACTGTAGCCTATGACGATCTGAGCAGCTGGAACAGATTCGCCCTGTCCATGCCTGTGTCAAGAGCAGGGCTTGTAACAGCCAGATATCTGTTTATGATGGTGATAATGACTGCAATGGCCGTGCTGACGTTTGCGGAGTATCTGATAGTAAACAGGGATTTCAGTGAAGCCTTCATTACGACAGCGTTGTTATTTGCAGTTTCAGCGGTGCTGACTGCTGTGATAATGCCGATAACACTGAAGTTCGGAGTCCAGAAGGCAAGAGTTATTTTTATGGGGATAGCTGCAGCTTCGGCAGCCCTGATTGTGTGGCTTTCGGGGGATAGAGCATCAGCTGTCAGTAATGCCTTTTTAAGTGTAAAGCTGAACGATGTCGTACTGGCGGTCATTTCGCTTGTATTGTCACTTGTTATCGTGCTGATATCCCTCAGAATCTCCCAGTCGGTATACAGGCATAAGGATTTTTAGAAATAAAATATTGATTTTTACTGTATAATATGATAATATTTAATGTACTAAAATAGTATACTTTTTGCACGAAATTATGTGTATAGAATAATGAGGAGGTAGTAACAATGTTATCAGCAAAAGTAGTAGAATTATTAAACAATCAGGTTAATGCGGAATTTTATTCAGCTTATCTTTATCTGGATATGGCAAACTTCTATAAGAATGAAGGCCTTGACGGATATTACAACTGGTACAAGGTTCAGGCTCAGGAAGAAAGAGATCATGCGCTTCTCTTCATGGACTATCTGCAGCAGAACGGTATAGCAGTAGTTCTCGACGCTATAGCTAAGCCTGACAAGGAATTCAAGGAATTCATCGATCCTCTCAAGGCAGGAGCAGAGCACGAAAGATTTGTAACCGGTCTTATTCACGAAATCTATGCTGCTGCATACGAGGAAAAGGATTTCAGAACTATGCAGTTCCTCGACTGGTTTGTTAAGGAACAGGCTGAGGAAGAAGACAATGCTGATGACATGGTTAAGAAGTTCGAGCTTTTCGGAAACGACAGCAAAGGACTTTACCAGCTGGATAACGAACTTAAATCAAGAGCATACTCAGCACCATCACTGACACTGTAAAATCACCGGCCATGCATCAGATGCATGGCCTTGTTGTATAAAGAAAACCCCGTGTCCGACACGGGGTTCTGTTTTTTCATAACATTCATAACGAAAACCCGGGGTACTGATGTGCCCCGGGGTTACTTAGCCTGGATATTTTATCTCTAAAATTCAGGTGATTTGAACTTAACCTTCTTGCATTTAACGAACTGACCGTCGCCCTTCTGACCAACGTAATCCTTGCCGTCAAATAC
>JBJESR010000154.1:0-2654 GCA_051882895.1 Lentihominibacter sp. | reverse complement strand
TCACCGGGAAACATGAACACTCCCGTTGAAATGCAGCAGAAGGCTATGCTCGATACGTGATTTTCATCTGCTTTGCAAAGACATGAACGGTAACATGCTTCCAGCTGTTTTATGTGAGTGCCGGTCAGTTTTCCCTGTACGATAGGGCCCACTGTGTGGATCACATAATCACACGGCAGGTTATATGCAGGTGTTATCTTCGCCTGTCCGACCGGCTCTTCATATCCCTGACGTCCCATAATTTCCGCACATTTCAGCCGCAGCTGCACTCCTGCATATGTGTGGATACAATTGTCTATGCAGTTATGGCACGGATGATAGCATCCTGTCATTCCGCTGTTTGCCGCATTGACTATGGCACCGCATCTGAGAGTCGTTATATCACCACGCCACAGATAAATTCCCGGCTCAGCCGGCTGCAGTTCATCCAGCCCGGTGATTCCTTTTGCCGCCAGTTCCTCCTGCAGATATGCGTCCTGAATCTCCAGAAATTCCATGCAGGCAGTGCTGGGAGGACGTACATTCATAAGTGCCCTCAGAAGCATCTTCTGCTCGTCAGCGCTTTCAGGTATCTGCCTGTTAACCAGTGAAGGATTTTCCTGCAGCAGCTGTTCTATTAAATATATTCTGCGTTCACTCTGATTCATTGTACTAAAACTCATATGGTGGATTCCCCGAAAAATCGGCAATCACACCGTGTGCATTTTCCAGATAAAATACTTCAAAAATCGGATTGTCTGCTGTCTGATACTGCTCCTTGACAATCGGATTTTTCATACAGCCTTCCTTCACTTCCATGTTGTTTTCAAACACTGCCTTGCCGTGCAGGCGTATCCATGCAAACTCAGGGCTTGAAACAGAAACCTCCACATAAGGATTCTCCTGCATATCCTTATAGACATCCTTGGTGCTGTTGGTGCAGAACCAGAGCTTGCCATCCTTTTCAAAACAGAACATGAACGGACGGCACTTCGCCTTACCGTCACGGCCCACTGTTGCCATATACTGTACAGGATTCTGATTAAGAAATTCTACGACTTTTTTCATGATGATTACCTCCTCATAAATTCAAACCATTTGATTTTTTCTTCTGACAGCTTTATAATATGGCTATACAGACAGAATGTAAAGTAAGCACAATATTGTGCTATAGTTACCTTGAGGAAACTATTGGAGAATTGGAGGCTTTATGGAAGACAATAAAACAATAGCAGCGATTCCTGCCAGAGATTTACCGGCATGCCCTGTGGAAACAACTCTGACTCTTATCAGTGATAAATGGAAGGTTCTGATTCTGCGTGATCTTATGCCGGGAACCAGGCGTTTCGGTGAACTGAAAAAATCAATCGGCAGCGTTTCACAGAAAGTACTGACGTCACAACTCAGACAGATGGAGGCAAGCGGTCTTCTCTCTCGCAAAGTGTACGCCGAGGTTCCTCCCAGGGTGGAATATACTCTTACTGAACTGGGATACAGCCTGAAACCCATACTTGATGCTATGTGGGACTGGGGAGAAAAATACAAGAAAGCTCAGAGCTCTGACGAATAAAGCTGTGTTTTTTTCATTGCAGCACCACAGAAAACAGCAGACATAACCAGTGAAACCATATCTGCGACAGGCTGTCCCCATGCCAGTCCTGCAGCACCGAAGATTCTGTCCATGACAATCACAACCGGGATAAATATCAATCCCTGACGGCTTATATTGATTATCAGCGAAGGGACTGCTGCACCCATCGCCTGCAATGCATAAGTCAGTACAAAAAACATCCCGACCGCAGGACCTGTCCAGAGCATCACTCCGGTAAAACTCATACCATATGAGAAGCTCTCTGTCTCGGATAAAAATGCTCCGACAATCTGCGGCCTGAATAAATAGCATAAAACCGTCAGCACCACACTTACAAGTGCAGCAAATACAATAGATATCCGTAATGTCTTCCTGAATCTCACCTGATTTTTCTCACCTATTGAATATCCCAGCAGCGGCTGGACGCCCTGCCCTATTCCCATGGAAAGCATTCCTGTAATCATAGTCACCTTCATGGCCACACCTATTCCGGCAACTGCCATATCCCCATGCTTTGCCATAAGTGCATTCATGATAATGTTCGACACACTCATCAGAATTGACCCGAGAGAAGCCGGTATTCCAATCGAAAAAACCTTTTTTATCACTCCGTTATTTATCGTGAAATTCTTAAGGCTGATTGAAAGGCTCGACTTTTTCTGCCAGAAAAATGCCAGATAGTATATCGCACCTGCTATCTCCCCCAGAAGTGTCGCAATGGCACATCCGACAATACCCCAGTTAAATCCCATAATCAATACTGCATCAAGACACATATTCAGCATGTTGCCTATAATCTGACCATTCATTGCTTTTGTCGCCTGTCCTTCTGCTCTCAGAACATTTGAAAAACAGCTGGATATAACAGCAAAAGGCCCGCAGAAAGCAACAATTGTAAGATATTCTTCTGTAAACTGCCATGTATCTGTGCTCGCACCAAGCAGTGAAAGTAACGGATCCATAAAAACAAGAAACAATACCGATAATAAAACACCGCAGAACAGCGAGCCCCACATGCAGAAGCTTGATACTTTTCTGGCAAACTGCACCTGACCTTCACCAAAAGCTCTGGATATTACCGAAG
>JBJESR010000153.1:0-12772 GCA_051882895.1 Lentihominibacter sp. | reverse complement strand
ACCGGAAAGGATTATTATAACTAATGGATAACAGACCTATAGGTTTTTTTGATTCTGGTCTCGGCGGGCTGACATGCATACCATATCTGATGAAAGCAATGCCGGATGAGAAAATGATATATTTCGGAGATACTGCCAGGACGCCCTATGGCTCCAAGGCAACTACGACAATACGCAGCTTTTCCATGGAAATAGCTGATTTTCTGGTGAGAAGCAATGTCAAAATGATAGTGATAGCCTGCAACACTGTAAGTGCTACATGTCTTGATATGCTCCGGGAAAGATTCCCTCAGATACCGATTCTCGGTATAATCGATCCTGCAGCCAGGGCTGCTGCTGATAGATGTACATCAGAAAACAACATAGGGATTATCGGAACCAAGGTGACTATCAACAGCGGTACATACAAATCGCTGATAAGCAGCTATAATGAAAATCTCCACATTTACGAGACCGCCTGTCCGGCATTTGTGCCGCTGATAGAAGAGGGCATAATAGATAATGAAATCATGGATCTGACGATAAAGTATTATATGAACGATTTTGTGCGCAGCAACAGCCTTGATACAGTGATACTCGGATGTACACACTATCCGCTTATCAAAAAAAATATAGAAAGAATCTATCCGGATCTGGATATAATCAATCCGTCGAGTATAATTGTGAACAAGATCCGGGAAGTGCTGGAGGGAAGAAATATGCTGGCGGAGAATTCCGATTTTGAGAATATATTTTATGCCAGTGACCTTTCGGAGAATTTTGTGAATATGATAGATCATATTTTTGAGGACGAGAATGAAGACGCTAAAGTCAAGTTCCTGAATTTTGATATTGAGAATGGAGACAGACATATATGAATTACGAAGAATTACTTGAGTATCTTGATCTGGATGAAGCTGCCCAGTTTGAATATTTTGAAGCTATGGCAGATCTGATCGAGAGCGAGGAATATGTTGAACAGGAGGCCATGTATCAGCTCTTTGACGGCGCAGACAAGACTATGATCACAGAGCTTCTTGAAGACTATTTTGAGGACATCCTTGAAGGGCTGCCGGAGGCAAGCGGCGAAATATATTCACTTCTGCATCAGATAAAGGTCATGCTTATCGGTATGTCATCCAATATCGAGGATGACAGCGATCTCAGACTTTTCACAGATGAGTTTCACAGGTTCAGGAACTGGTATTCCCATGAATCTGAGGTAGAGCTGACACCTGAAGACGGTGGAAGGCCGATTTACCATAATGTCAGAGATGCAGTAACAGCTTCGAGAATGGAGAAGCTGGGCGGTGAGAAATACAGATATGATTTTGAGAATGCTCTTGATTATGAACTGGACAGCTATTCCATGTCATTCGCAGATCTGGCAAAGGCAGAGGATGAGAATGAGGGTACAATTATCTTCTCACCTGACGAAGAGATGAATGAAGAATAGGAGAAGCTGCGGGGAGAAAATGAAATCAGAAAACAGGAAGTCTCTTTATCACAAAGGTCTCGTATGCGCACTGGCATGTTCGGTTCTATGGGGTGTTCTGCCGATATACTGGCAGTCTCTGAGGCCGATAGAATCCTCAGTGATAATATATTACAGGATATTTCTGGTGGGCCTCGTATGTATCATAGCATCGCTTAAAATGTACGGGATGGATGAAATAAGGAAGCATCTGCGGCCTAAAGGTGCGAAGCTCAAGTTTTTTGCTGCCGGGCTGCTGATTACAGCCAACTGGAGTATTTATATCTGGGCTGTCAATGCCGAGCATGTGATCCAGACATGTGTGGGATATTATATCGAACCTCTGATGGTCAGCGTTTTCGGAATAATCTTTTTCAGAGAAAAGCTTACTAAATACAAAATGACAGCGCTTGCAATGGCATCAGCAGGTGTGGTCGTGATGCTTGTACATTTTAAAGAGGTCCCTCTTATTGCCCTGGGGCTCGCTCTGACCTTCGCGACATATGCGGCGCTCAAGAAAAGCTTTCATCTGCCTTCGGTGCTGTCTCTGCTATATGAGACAATGTTTCTCATGCTGCCGGCACTGGCAGTCATAATATACCTTGAAGCGACGGGGCAGGGAGCTATAGGTGCCGGAGAGCCGTACCAGTATGGTCTGCTGATGCTCTGCGGACCGATAACTGCACTTACGCTGATTTTCTTTGCCGAGGCGGCAAACAAGGTTCCCCTTGTTACTCTGGGAATACTGGAATACATATCGCCGTCCCTGTCACTGATAATAGGAGTATTCCTGTTCAGGGAACCATTTGATTCGGTACAGTTTGCAGCATTCGTTATAGTATGGATAGGGCTGGCAGTGTTTACAGCCGGTGAAAAAAAGGAGTCTGACCTGATGGAAAAGGAACAAGCTGAAATGTTTGATGTGTTTGGAGAAGGCTATGACAGATTCGCTTTCCCGGACAGTATGATACATAGAGTGACAGCAGGACATGGTGGAGAAGCACTGCTGATAGAAGGCAGTGAGAAAACTGCTCTCATTGATTGCGGCATGGCTTACTGCGGAAGGGATATGGTAGATAATCTTAAGAGAGTTCTCGGTGAATGCGGCAGGGACAAGCTGGATTACGTGCTTCTCAGCCACTCACATTATGATCATATCGGAGCATTGCCGTACGTCAGGGAAGCTTTCCCGGATGCTGTCGTATGCGGCAGCACTAAATGCAGAAATATACTGATAAGACCTAATGCCAGAAAACTTATGAAAGAGCTGGGAACTGCAGCACGTGACCTTTACAGACCGGAAAGCACTGAAGAGATCCCTGTTGAAACCCTTGCCGTTGACAGAGTGCTGAAGGATGGAGAGGAAATATCTCTGGGAAATGAGAAAATCGTTGTGCTGGAGACAAAAGGTCATACCGACTGTTCGCTCAGCTTCGCACTGGAACCTCTGAAGCTTCTGTTTACCAGTGAAAGCACAGGAATCCTGGTTTCAGAGGATTTCCTTCATACGCCTGTGCTGAAAGATTTCAATGATGCGGCTGTTTCACTGGAAAAGTGCAGATCATATGGTGCGAAATATGTCTGCCTGCCTCACTCGGGAATGCTTCCGGAGGATTATATTGATCAGTACTGGGAGATGTTCAGGTATTTCTGCAATGAGAAAACAGATTTCGTCAGAGAACTGAGGGATTCAGGAAAAACAGAAGAGGAAATACTGGACTGCTATGTGGATAAATACTGGAAACCCGAAATGATTGAGGAACAGCCGAAGGAGGCATATATCGTCAACTGCAGAGCTATCGTCAAGGCAATTCTGAGATCTATATGATGAATGTATAAAAAAAACCGGTACTGTGTATTATGAAATGCACAGTACCGGTTTTTATTGCAGTCTGCTTCAGATCCCGTACAAGAGATAAGTGTTGGTAAATCCGAATTCCTGAGAAGCTGTTTCGCCTATGACCTTGAATCCCAGACTTTCGTAAAACCTGATATCATCGGCTGTGTTGGTGAACAGCATTATAGGAAGACCGGCATTATCAGCATATTCGCATACCTTTGTCATGAGACTGCGACCGCGTCCCTGATGCTGGTATTTCTCATCAACTCCCAGGAAGTCGAGATAAATGTGGGGGCGGGGTATATCAACACCTGCTTCCAGTCTGTC
Source organism: Lentihominibacter sp. (assembly GCA_051882895.1). GTDB lineage: Bacteria > Bacillota > Clostridia > Peptostreptococcales > Anaerovoracaceae > Lentihominibacter. The sequence continues at coordinate 9,152 of JBJESR010000153.1, read as the reverse complement.
CAGCTCTTCGAACAGGGCGACACGCAGGGCTCTGTCCTTTTTTGAGAGAAGCCCCATAACCTTCCTGTATTCCCGGCAGTAGCTGCCTGCTGCAATATGTCTGGCAAGTGTATAGTTCATGTCATCTGAATGTACCAGCATAACAGCTTCATGCACGTTTTCGTCAAGGCTGAAGGCTGCCCCGTATGTCATATCGTATGCTGTATAGTATCTCAGGGTTGCTTCCAGTGCGAACAGTCTTTCTCTTTCCCCCGGAAAGGCCGTCATTAATTTAGGGTAGTTTCGGAAAGCACTGAGATATGTGAGGTTTACTCTGTTTCTGTCGGACCGGCGCAGTTTGTAAAGCCCGGGTATATCTGCTTTTTTCATAATACTCATATACTGATATTAGCACTTCAGGGGATTTTATTCAATAAATTAATTGCGGTAAATTCACACTTTGTTTATAATAACTGTATATAGTTTTAAGGAGAGCCATGAAACGGCACTCAGTGTTATGGAAATGTGCCGGATAGATATATTTAACAAATGGAGGTGGTTGAAATGAGCTTTAATGCAGAAAAAGTAAAAAATGATATTGTCGAATGGATACGGGAATGGTTTGAAGAAAACGGCAGAGGCTGCAAAGCAGTGGTGGGACTGTCAGGAGGCAAGGACAGCTCAGTTGTTGCGGCTCTTTGTGTTGAAGCGCTGGGCAGAGACAATGTGTTTGGAGTTCTGATGCCTAACGGTGAGCAGTTTGACATAGATGTATCCCATAAACTGGTGGAACATCTGGGTATCGAAAGTGCCGTTATCAATATAAAAGATGCATATGAAGGTGTTGTTGGAGAAATGATGAAGCGCTTCGGAAAATTCGAGGGTCAGGCTAAAGTCAATCTGCCGCCGAGACTGAGAATGTCAGTGCTTTATGCGGTTTCACAGACGGTTAACGGCAGAGTTGCCAATACATGCAATCTTTCTGAGGACTGGGTGGGTTATTCCACAAGATACGGAGACTGTGCAGGAGATTTCAGCCCTCTGTCGAATCTGACGGTTCAGGAAGTGAAAGCGGTTGGCAGAACTCTCGGACTTCCTGCAATGTTTGTGGACAAGGTGCCGATTGACGGACTGTGCGGCCGTACCGATGAAGATAATCTGGGATTCACATATGCTGTACTGGACAGATATATCAGAGAGGGTATATGCGAGGATCAGCAGATCAGAGAAAAGATCGACAGGATGCACAGAATGAACCTGTTCAAGCTTAAGCTGATGCCTTCGTTCCCATATGAACCGGAGGAATAAAACCATGAAACAGAGAGGACTTTTATTTATAATTGTCCTGGTGATGTTTTTAAGTGTTTCTGCTGTCAGTGCAGATCGGGTTTCTGCAGCTGAAGATCCTGAGCTGTACTGGCTTAAAGTAAACAGGAAAGCCAATGTGGTCACTGTGTACAGACATGAGAATGGAGAATACGTTCCCTTTAAGGCCATGGTATGCTCAACCGGAGCACCCGGTTCTGAAACGCCGCTGATGACCAGCAAAGTAGGACTTAAATTCAGATGGTGTTATCTGCTGGGAGATGTATGGGGGCAGTATGTCACGCAGATAAGGGGTGATTACCTGTTCCACTCTGTTTACTATGATGAGAAAGGCAGGAAGGACACTCTTCACGTTGAAGAGTACAACAAGCTGGGAACCAGCTGTTCCAAAGGATGTGTACGTCTGACTGCTATGGATGCCAAATGGGTATATGACAACTGCTGTGAAGGAACGAAAGTGACTGTTTACAGCAGTGACGATCCGGGACCTCTGGGAAAGCCTGAAGCTATGAAGCTGGATAAGTCGTGCAGATGGGATCCGACCGATCCGGATCCTGATAATCCTGAATTCAATATACGCAGACCGGTGATAACTATTTCAGAAAAAAAGCCTCATTACATAGGCTATGGCAGCTCGTATGATCTGATGGGATATGTCAGTGCTACAGACCCCAATACTTTTCAGGATCTTACACCGCAGCTTGAAATCTATTCGATTCGGAAGTGGAACGGCAGCAGATGGGTGACCTCTGAATTCACGACAAAGCAGGAGGGCAGATATAATATTACATACAAGGTATACAGTAAGTATTGCGGTGATCCTTCCTATGCAAGCTTCGTAGTCAATATCACCGATATTAAAGCACCGGAGCTCGCTGTGCCGGCAGACAGGACTGTCAGCCCCGGAGACAGGAATGCGGTGAGAGGCGTATCAGCATCACAGAAATCCCGTGACCGGACAGGAGCGGTCAAGGTCAGTATCCTCGGGCCGGGTGTTAATGAAACTGGTATGACATATGCCCAGGCAAAGGAATTTGTTTTTGAAAAAACGGGAGATTATTTCATAACATACAGTGTCAGAAACTATTATCCGCCGTACAGGAAAACCACCAGGAAGGTAGTAATCAGATGCCAGGACAAGTTTACCCGTACTATTGAATGGTTTACTGATTTACAGGCTGAATTACAGAGTAAGAATCAGAAGGGTCAATGAACCCTTCTTTTTTTATGTTAAACATTTTACACATGTCCTTATGCTAAATGTTAAACGTTTTACATAGATTTAACTTAGGTGAGATTTTGCATTTAACATTAGATATCTATAATACAAAATGTACAAAAGAGAGAGAATAAAAGTACATAAACTATTTAAGAAATCAAGGAGATGGAAAAATGAAAAAGAACAAATTAGCAAAGATTCTTACTTTTGGTCTGGCAGCTGTTATGGCACTGAGCCTTGCAAGCTGCGGAGGCGGCAGTGATGAAAACGCTGATTCAGAAGGCGGAGATATCACAGTTATTTCAAGAGAAGAAGGATCAGGTACAAGGGATGCTTTCGTTGAACTGACAGGAATAATGCAGGACGATGTTGACAGAACTATCGACACTGCAGAAATTTCAAACAGCACTTCAGTAGTTACACAGTCAGTTGCAGGAAACGAAGCAGCAATAGGTTATATCTCAATGGGTTCGCTCGATGACAGCGTAAAAGCTCTGAAAATCGGTGGAGTTGAAGCAACAGTAGATAATGTAAAGAGTGGAGATTATGAGCTTCAGAGACCTTTTAATATCGTAACAAAAGGTGAAGTGAAGGAGCTTCCGCAGGATTTCATCAACTTTATCATGAGCGCTGAAGGCCAGGGAATAATTGAAGAAGAAGGCTATATTGCAGCTGATGAGAATGCAGCAAGCTATGAAGCAGCAGGACTCGAAGGATCAATCACACTGGCAGGATCTACATCAGTTGCACCGGTAATGGAAGTGCTCGCTGATGAATATAAGAAGCTGAATGACGGAGTTACAATTGAAATACAGCAGACTGGTTCAGGCGCTGGAATCCAGAGCACAATCGAAGGTGTATGTGATATAGGTATGGCTTCAAGAGCACTTGAAGATGAAGAAGCAAGCGAAGGACTTGAAAGTCAGGAAATCGCTCTGGACGGAATCGCAGTTATCGTAAACACAAACAATACAGCTGAAGATATTACACTGGAACAGATCATGCAGATCTACACAGGTGAAATCACAGCTTGGTCAGAAATTCAGTAAGACTGAAACACTCACTCTAATGTAAAGAAAGAATAACAGGTACAGAAAATGCGCAAATACAGCGAAAGCATCATGAAGATAGTATTCCTGGTGACGGCATGTGTCTCAATAATAGCGGTGATCCTCATATGTGTGTTCCTGTTTGCAAGTGGTGTACCAGCTATAAAGGAAATCGGTTTTACCGATTTCCTTTTCGGCACATCATGGAAGCCGGGACAGGATCTTTACGGGATATTTCCGATGATAATAGGCAGTGTATATGTAACAGCAGGAGCGATAATCATAGGTGTACCTATCGGACTCTTATGTGCAGTATTTATGGCGCGCTACTGCCCGAAGGGCTTATACAAAGTATTAAAGCCTGCAGTTGATCTGCTGGCAGGAATCCCGTCAATCGTTTATGGGTTCTTCGGCCTTATGGTAATCGTTCCGCTCGTTCAGGATACACTGGGCGGCAGCGGTAAATGTCTGCTCACTTCAGCTGTGCTTCTGGGAATAATGATACTTCCTACAATCATCAATGTATCAGAATCAAATATAAGAGCGGTTCCCGAGTATTATTATGAAGGCTCACTGGCTCTGGGGGCGACAAGAGAGAGAAGTATTTTCAGAGCAGTGCTGCCGGCAGCCAAAATGGGTATACTGGCTGGTATAATACTGGGAATAGGTAGAGCCATAGGAGAAACGATGGCGGTAGTAATGGTCTGCGGTAATCAGGCTATAATGCCTCAGGGTATCACAATGGGAGTAAGAACGCTTACTGCAAATATAGTGCTTGAGATGGGATATGCATCGGGGCTGCACAGAGAAGCACTGATAGCAACGGCTGTTGTACTGTTTGTGTTTATCCTTATCATAAACCTTTCCTTTACTGCACTGAAGAGGAGGGCTGACTGATGAAAAGGAAAAGAAAGTTTGACTTCGGAGAATTCTGGAATATCTACAGAAGGAAACCTGGTTCACTGATTGTCCTTATACTGGTGCTGCTGTCTGCAGTGGTAACAGTTGGCGTGCTTTTTTCATTAATAATATATATACTGGTAAATGGTGTGACACATCTTAAGCCGGAGCTTTTCGCATGGGAATTCAATACTGATAACATGTCGATGATGCCGGCGATTGTCAGCACTGTATATATGACGGTGCTGTCACTTGTTATGGCTGTTCCGGTCGGAATATTCTCGGCAATATATCTTGTGGAATATGCCAGAAGAGGAAGCAGGCTTGTCAAGGTTGTCAGGACTACGACTGAAACCCTTCAGGGAATACCGTCTATCGTCTACGGACTGTTCGGATATATCCTTTTCGTAATTACTCTGGGATGGAGCTATTCACTGATAGCCGGGGCAGTTACACTGGCAATCATGATTCTGCCTCTTATCATGAGGACTACCGAAGAGGCACTTATGTCGGTGCCGGATGCGTACCGTGAAGGAAGCTTCGGTCTTGGTGCCGGTAAACTGCATACAGTATTTAAACTGATACTTCCCTGCGCGGTACCAGGTATTCTGGCAGGTGTGATTCTGGCAATAGGAAGAATAGTGGGAGAAAGTGCTGCACTTATTTTCACGGCAGGAACAGTAGCACAGGTTCCCGGCAGTCTGTTTGATTCTGCCAGAACATTATCGGTGCACATGTATGCTCTGCTTTCTGAAGGTCTGTACACTGATGAAGCATATGCCACGGCAGTTGTGCTCCTGGTACTGGTAATAATAATCAATGCCCTTTCGGGAATGGTTGCGAAGAAATTAGCGACGAGGTAATGGAATGGACAAATATACAATAGAAAATCTGGAGCTTTATTATGGGGATTTCAAAGCTCTGAAAAATATAAATCTGAATATACAGGAGAAGGAGATCACGGCATTCATCGGACCGTCCGGCTGCGGCAAATCAACACTGCTTAAAACTCTTAACAGGATGAATGACCTTGTTGAGGGGTGCCGTATAACAGGAAGGGTTGCTCTGGATAATGAGGATATCTATGGCAAAATAGACGTGAATCATCTGAGAAAACGAGTAGGAATGGTTTTTCAGAAACCGAATCCTTTTCCCATGAGCATATATGACAATATAGCATACGGTCCTAGAACCCACGGTATCAAATCCAGAGCCAGGCTTGATGAAATAGTTGAGAAGTCACTTAAGGATGTTGCAATCTGGGATGAGGTGAAGGATCGTCTGAAAAAAAGTGCACTGGGTCTTTCGGGAGGACAGCAGCAGAGACTTTGTATAGCCAGAGCTCTGGCTGTTGAACCTGAAGTTATACTGATGGATGAACCGACTTCTGCTCTCGATCCGATATCCACTTCGAAGATTGAAGATCTGGCGATAGAACTTAAAGATAAGTACACAATCATAATCGTGACCCACAATATGCAGCAGGCTGCCAGAATATCAGATAAAACCGCATTCTTTCTGCTGGGAGAAATGGTTGAATTCAATAAGACAGAAACATTGTTCTCTATGCCGAAGGATAAGCGTACAGAAGATTATATAACAGGGAGGTTTGGATGATATGAGGATCAGATTTGATGAACAACTTGAGCAGCTCAATGTAATGCTTATTGATATGGGAGCATTGTGTGAGGAAGCTATCACATATGCGGTTAAAGCATTCGAAGAGGATTCGGATGAAATGAGACGTATGACATATGAAACCGACCATGACATTGATGAGAGAGAAACAGAAATTGAGAATGTGTGCCTGAAGCTGCTGCTGCAGCAGCAGCCTGTAGCGAAGGATCTGAGACTTATATCCTCCGCGCTGAAAATGATTTCTGATATGGAACGAATAGGAGATCAGGCGTATGATATAGCAGAAATCACAGAAACCATAAGCTATGACAGGCGAGGTACCGGAGCTGAACATATAAGCAGTATGGCGGCTACAGCAATTGAAATGGTTACAGAAAGCATAGATTCTTTCGTAAAAAAGGACATGACGCTTGCAAATGATGTTATAATTAAAGATGATATCGTTGATGACTTGTTTATCAAGGTTAAAAATGATCTGATCAATGCAGTTGCGGAAGACAAGTCTCTGGGAGAGTACTTCATCGATATCCTTATGATTGCGAAATATCTCGAAAGAATAAGCGATCATGCGGTAAATATTGCAGAATGGGTTATTTTTTCCATCACCGGAAAACATGTAACACAGGAAGAGATTGGGTAATAAAATGATATATTTCCTTGAAGACGACAACAATATAAGAAATTTTGTTATTTATGCGCTTAACAACACAGGTCTGGAAGCGGAGGGGTTTGATCATCCGAAGTATTTCTGGCAGGCAATGGCAGAGCGCAGGCCGGACCTTGTCCTGCTTGATATAATGCTGCCGGATGAGGATGGGATAACGATACTTAAAAAACTGAGAGAAAAAAGCAGCACTATGGATCTGCCTATAATAATGCTGACAGCAAAAGGGACAGAATACGACAAGGTGATGGGTCTTGACAGCGGTGCTGATGATTATATTTCCAAGCCATTCGGCACGATGGAACTTATTTCAAGGATTAAGGCACTTCTCAGGAGAACCGGCAGAGATGATTCACCGGTTGAGTACAGGAGAGGTGAACTCTACCTGTGCCCTTCGAAGCATATCGTCAGAACAGGAGATAAAGATGTGACTCTGACCCTCAAGGAATTTGAACTGCTGTGTCTGCTTTTTAAAAACGAAGGAATAGTTCTTACACGTGATGAGATACTTTCCAAGGTATGGGGATATGAATTTGATGGTGAAAGCCGTACGGTGGATGTGCATATCAGGACACTGCGCGCCAAGCTAGGTGATTCAGGCAGGCTGATTGAGACAGTCAGAGGTCTGGGATACAAAATCGGAGGAAGTCATGACTAAAAAAATATTCAAGAATATACTGGCTGTTTCTGTTGCTGTTCTTGTGATATGCGTTCTCTGTATTTCTTATGTTCTGTATGGGTATTTTGAAGATATCATTAAAGATGAACTGAAAACCGAAGCTGGACTTATTTCCCAGGAAATACAGCGGGACGAGAATATGCTCAGCTCTCTGAAGCTGGCAGATAACAGGATAACGCTGATAGACAGCACCGGTAAAGTACTGTTTGATTCTGCTGCAGATGAGGATTCAATGGAGAACCACAGCAGCAGAGAGGAGATAATAGGTGCAGAGAAGGATGGTGAAGCATATGCTGTCAGGTTTTCGGATACCCTGTCCACAAAGACCATCTATTATGCTGTGCAGATGGATGATGGCAGGATACTGAGAATTGCACAGCAGCAGAGTGTAGTCCTTCTTCTTCTTAAAGGCGTACTGGCTCCATTCATTGTGATATTTATCGGAGTGATGATACTGACATCAGTCATTTCAAGATCCTCATCAAAGAGGATAATAGCGCCGATAAATGAAATGGATCTTAATGATGCAGAAGCGGATGAACCTTATCCTGAACTGGCACCGCTTATGACCAAGATAAGACAGCAGAAAAAACATATTCAGCTGCAGCTGGATGAAATGGAAAGGCGGCAGAAGGAGTTCATTGCGATCACTGAGAATATGAGTGAGGGGTTCCTTCTTATCGATAAAAATATGGATATACTGTCGTATAATACAGCAGCTCTGAATCTTCTGGGGGATGGAACGGCTGATATACCGAAAACTGCATTCGAGCTCAACAGAAGCAAAGGTTTCCGTACAGCAGTTGAGGAGGCTCTCAAAGGTAAAAACAACCAGCAGCCTCATGAGACGGAGAACAGGTGCTACAATATAGTGGCAAATCCTGTAACGGAGAATGATAAAGTCGTAGGTGCCGTAATAGTAGTTATGGATGTGACAGAAAAGGAGCAGCGGGACAGACTGAGACGTGAATTCACATCTAACGTTTCACACGAACTTAAAACTCCGCTGACAACAATTTACGGGGTCTCTGACATGATGGCAGAGGGCATTGTGAAAGCAGGAGATGTGAAAGGTTTTGCTAAGACCATCAAGGACGAGTCGGGCAGGATGATCAGCCTTATAGATGATATAATAAAGCTTTCGAGGCTTGATGAGAATCCGGCGGAAGAGGAGCTTGCAGAGGTTGATATTTTTGAAACTGCCAGCGATGTAGTTGAACGTCTTAAAGCGAATGCTGATGAAAAAAAAGTGAGCTTCATGCTGGAAGGTGAAAAGACAGTTGTCAGAGGAATCCCGCACCTTTGTGATGAGATTATTTTCAATCTGTGCGAAAATGCAGTGAAATACAACAAAGAGGGTGGCTCTGTCAATGTAAGTATAAAACCTGATGATGACGGTGCTGTACTTATTGTGGAGGATACAGGAATCGGCATTCCTTATGAATATCAGGATAGAGTGTTCGAGAGATTCTTTCGCGCCGATAAAAGCCACAGCAATCAGATAAAGGGCACAGGTCTGGGACTTTCGATCGTTAAAAATGCTGTGGCACATCTAGGGGGTACGATAGAGCTTGAAAGCTCAGAAGGCAGCGGAACCAGGATTACTGTCCATTTTGTTGATTAATTTAGTTTATGTATTAAAAAGCTGAGTTTCAGAGATTTAAAACTCAGCTTTTATATTATTCGTATTTCTTCACT
>JBJESR010000152.1:0-2664 GCA_051882895.1 Lentihominibacter sp. | reverse complement strand
TTAGAAAAGGTATGACATTTGAAATTGACGGAGCTCCACATGTTGTAATAGACTTTCAGCACGTTAAGCCGGGCAAGGGAGCTGCATTTGTAAGAACAAAGCATAAGAACATTCTGACAGGAGCTATCAAGGAAGAATCATTTAACCCTGATGCCAAATTCCCTAAGGCTCACATTGAGACAAAGGTTATGCAGTATCTGTACAATGATGGAGAGCTTTACTACTTCATGGATCAGGAAACTTATGATCAGGTTCCGCTGAGCTATGACCAGGTTGAAGATGCTATGAAATACCTGAGAGAAAACGATGAAGCTACTATCAAGTTCTACAAGGGTAATGCTTTCATGGTTGAAGCTCCTAACTTTGTGGATCTGACAGTAATAGAGACAGAACCTGGTGTCAAGGGAGATACAGCAACAAATGTTACTAAAGCTGCAACAGTTGAAACAGGTGCGGTTATACAGGTTCCTATTTTTATTGAAGAAGGCGAGAAAATCCAGATTGATACAAGAACAGGTGAATATCTGGGCAGAGCTAAATAACAGAACAGCAAGGGACGTGAATGCGTCCCTTGATTTATAACACCTGAAACTAGTATTTATGTTTTTCCTGAATATGGAAGAAAAGAGGTAATTAATGGCAAAAAGCAAAAGCAGCAGATTCAGAATCATTCTGATAGCAGTTATAATAGCGGTTGTTGTGATAACAGGTGGTTCCATGCTGTATCTCAGCGGTCTGGGTGCAGCAGATCCTGACGATACGGAGACTGTAACTGTAGAGATACCTGAAGGAAGCGGTGCTTCATATATTATTGAAATCCTCGACCAGAACGGACTGATCAGGAATAAAGTATGTGCTAAAATTCATGCACGTATAGGAGGTTACGATACTCTGCAGGCCAACAGCTATCTGTTCAGCAGGTCCATGACGCTGCCTGAAATAATGGATGCTGTGAATACTGGAGATTTTAATTACATCTCCAAGAACAGATTCACGATAATCGAGGGTGCAACTGTTCCTCAGGCTGCTGAATCAGTAGCTGCCGAGCTGCCTTTTACTTCTGATGAAATAATAAAGAAGTGGTCGGATAAAAAATATCTTAAGGAGCTTATTGATGAATACTGGTTCCTTTCTGACGATATACTTGATGATGATATACTGTATCCGCTTGAAGGATATATATATCCGGAGACATATTTTGTCACCAGTGAAGATCCTACTATTGAAGATGTCACCACTATGATACTCAGAAAAACTGATGAAGAACTGACTGCCCGCAAATCCCAGATCAGTGCATCAGGAAGAACAGTGCATGAATTTCTGACGCTGGCTTCGATTGTTGAGAGTGAATCGCTTTTTGAGAAAGACAGGCCCGTTATTGCAGGGGTGTTTATCAACAGGCTGAATAAAGACATGCCTTTACAGAGTGATATCACTGTCCTGTACGCTTTGCAGGAAAAGAGGGTTGATGTAAGCTATGCGGATCTGGAGGTTGATTCAAAGTATAACACCTATAAGCATACCGGACTGCCTGTGGGACCTGTATGTGCAGTACCAGGAAATACCATGGATGACGTTCTGAATTATGAGAAGACTGACTATCTCTTTTTCTTCGCAACAGAGGATGGCGAAGTGATATATTCGAAGACGATAGATGAGCATAATAAAGTTGTCGAAGATAATGTGTGGTATTAATATATCTCCAGGAAGGCAGACATAAAATGGATATAACTAACAGAATTGTATCGGCGTATATAGATGATCTGTATACGTGTGATAACGAAAAGCTGAAGGATTTGAGAAGCTTTGCTGAAGACAGGAGGGTTCCTATTATTCTGCGAAGCACAGAGATGCTTCTCACTAATCTTCTGAAAATCAGAAAACCGGAGCATATTCTTGAGATCGGAGCGGCTGTCGGCTATTCGGCGTCTGTATTTGCGGATGCATGCGGATGCCGTGTTACGACTATAGAAGCTGATGAAAATTCATACAATATTGCCTGCAGCAACATAAAATCTTTAGATTTGGATGATAAGATTACAGTACTTTACGGAGATGCCAGAGATGTTCTGGAAAAGCTATCTCTGGAATCAGACCGGTTTGATGTGGTTTTTATTGATGCTGCCAAGAGCCATTACAAGGCATTCTGGGATCTGGCTGTTCCCCTTTGCACTGATGATGCCCTTGTGATATGCGATAATGTACTGATGAAGGGTATGACTGTATCTGACGAGTGTGATCCCAACAGGAAATATAAGACCAGCATAAGGAAAATGCGTGAATTCATAAAATATATTACTAATCTCAATTATGCTGAAACATGTGTGCTTCCTGTGGGAGACGGTGTTTCGCTCAGTGTTATAGATAAAGAGTTAATGACAATATGAAGAAAATAGAATTGCTTGCTCCTGCGGGAGATCTTGAAAAACTGAAAATTGCCGTGGACTATGGTGCGGATGCTGTTTATTTCGGAGGAGAGATGTTCAGCCTGAGAGCAGGCGCAGGAAATCTCACTGTTGAAGAGATCCGCGAAGGTGTCGCTTATGCTCATGAACGGAACGTCAAATGCCATATGACGCTCAACATATTTGCTCATAATGAGGATATTGAGCCGTTGAGAGAGTATCTGCACAGTATAAAGGATATTCCGATAGATGCATTTAT
>JBJESR010000151.1:0-2695 GCA_051882895.1 Lentihominibacter sp. | reverse complement strand
TCTCCTTTGCTGCGTCCGTTCTGGTATCATAACATATATTTTTGTAATTTTGGTGATTTTTACTCATTTATCTTGCTTATCTCAGCTGTATCAAAAAGAAGTATGTGAGCTACACATACTTCTTCATATAATTCAGTGCGTTTTTTTCAAGCCTTGATACCTGTGCCTGACTTATTGATATTTCATCTGCCACTTCCATCTGCGTTTTACCTTCAAAGAATCTCATGGTCAGTATATGCTGTTCACGAGGCGAAAGTTTCTTCATTGCCTCAGACAGAGACAGGTTCTCAATCCATCTGGCATCAGTATTTTTCATATCTCTTATCTGATCCATGACATATACCGGATCACCTTCATCATTATATAATGGTTCAAACAGCGATACCGGGTCCTGAATCGAGTCAAGGGCCAGAACAACATCTTCCTTCCTGACTTCAAGTTCTCCTGCAATTTCCTCTATAGTCGCCTCACGCTGGAGCTTCCTCCCAAGGTTTTCTTTAGCAGTAAGAGCTTTATATGCCATATCTCTCATAGATCTTGACACCCTGATGCTGTTGTTGTCCCGCAGATATCTCCTGACCTCACCGATTATCATAGGCACTGCGTAAGTGCTGAACCTGACGCCATGAGACATATCGAAATTATCAAGAGCCTTGATGAGACCTACACATCCCACCTGAAACAGATCATCGGGATTTTCACCACGTCCCGAGAATTTCTGAATGACACTCAGCACCAGTCTCAGATTTCCTCTGATAAATTCATCCCTTACTTCCATGTCTCCGGCCTTTATGGCCGTAAGCATATCATGCATCTCCTTATCTTTGTATCGCGGAAGACTGGAAGTATTCACTCCGCAAATTTCAACCTTGCTGGCCATAAACAATTACCCTCACATCCCTTTTGCTCCCCTTAAAGCAACGCTTGATGCCGTAATATATTTATGTGCATATCAGGTTTCTTTTATTCGGATTTAATTAAATCATATCAGTGCTTTTTTTAATATTTCAATTCCTTCATCCAGCTCATCATACGTTATCGTAAGCGGTGGAAGCATTCTTACTTTTGTCTTCGCTGTAAGTATCATCAGACCACCTTTAAGAGCGTCCTTTACTACCGCTGCCGCTTCTTTTCCCTCTATTTCAACGCCCAGCATAAGTCCCATGCCCGATACGCTCTTTACCTGAGGAATCTTCAGAAGCTCCGATTTAAGGTACGTGCCTTTCTCCTCTACTTCTTTGAGAAATGCCTCATCCATTCTTGTGAGGACTTCACAGGCCCCTGCACATGCCACCAGGTTACCGCCGTACGTGGTTCCGTGATCTCCCGGCTGCAGTATGTCACAGCATTTCTCACCCATCAGCGTTCCGCCGATAGGAAGACCTCCGCCGATTCCTTTCGCGAATGTAACAATATCCGGCTTTATTCCGAAGTATTCATAAGCAAAAAGTTTCCCGGTTCTGCCTATTCCCGTCTGCACTTCATCTGCAATAAACAATATGTCTTTCTGTTCACATATATCCACAGCTGCTTTGACAAACTCAGCGTCAAGATTCAATACACCGCCTTCACCCTGAATCATTTCCATCATTACAGCACAGGTTTCATCATCTACCAGGGCCTTAAGCTGTTCTGTGTCATTAGCACGGCAATATCTGAATCCATCCACGAAAGGAGTGAAATATTTATGGTAATGATCCTGCCCGGTTGCTGTAATAGTTGCCATTGTTCTTCCATGGAAAGAATTTTCCAGGGTAATAATCCTGTTCACATTATCACCTTTTCTGGTGGTTCCGTATTTTCTGGCAGTTTTAATCGCCGCTTCATTGGCCTCGGCACCTGAATTTCCGAAAAACACTTTAGCCATGCCGGTTCTTGCTGTCAGCATTTCAGCCACCTTAAGCTGCGGTTCTGTATAAAACAGATTTGATACATGCTGAAGTTTCTTCAGCTGTGCCGTTACCGCTTCAATCCATGAATCATCACAGAACCCAAGTGAATTGACACCGATTCCGGCGGTGAAATCTATGTATTTCTTACCATCCGTATCATAGCAGCATGCGCCTTTACCTCTGTCAGCCGCCATATCATACCTTGAATATGTTGATACAATTTTCTTCTTATCTGTTTCTCTGATCAGTTCTTTATTCATTGCAGTATTTTTCCTTGCCTTCCTTCATTATTGCGGTACCTGTCCCTTTGTTGGTGAATATTTCCAGCAGCAGACTGTGAGGAATTCTGCCATCCATGATGTGAACCCTTGAAACTCCTTTATCGATCGCATCAATGCAGTTTTCTATTTTAGGGATCATACCTCCCGAAATCGTACCGTCTTCTATCAGCGCTTCTGCTTCATTGACGTATAATTCCGAAATAACCGATTCCGGATCCTGAGGTTCTTTTCTCACGCCCTCCACATCAGAAAGATACGCCAGCTTTTCAGCCTTCAGTGCTGTTGCTATTGCAGCTGCCGCTTCATCTGCATTGATATTGTAGCTTGTTCCTTCACCGTCCATTCCTATCGGGAAAACAATCGGAAGGAAATCCTTTTCAAGCAGATCCTTAAGTATTTTGACATCAACCCTGTCTATGTCGCCTACGAAACCTATATCCTGCCCGTCAAGAAGTTTCTTCTTCGCTGTCAGAAGCCCGCCATCCTTGCCGCAGATTCCTGCAGCTTTGACACCGAGAGCCT
>JBJESR010000150.1:0-2699 GCA_051882895.1 Lentihominibacter sp. | reverse complement strand
GCACATTTCCTCGAGCTGTATCACGGCAAGACAGCAGCCTTCAAGGACATGGCGCTTTCCATTCTGCCGTACCTGCTGACAACAGCCATGAAAAAAGAGAACGAAGACAAGAAAATCTGCATCCTGACAGCAACATCGGGAGATACGGGAAAGGCTGCTCTCGAGGGTTTCGCAGATGTTCCGGGAACTGAGATAATAGTGTTCTTCCCTAATAAGGGTGTCAGCGAAGTACAGCAGAGACAGATGATAACTCAGGAGGGTGAGAACACTCATGTATTTGCCATAGAAGGAAATTTTGACGACGCTCAGACAGGAGTGAAGAGAATATTCAATGATGCGGATTTTGCTGAGAAACTGGCCGGCATGGGATGCAAGCTGTCATCAGCAAACTCCATCAATATCGGACGTCTCGTACCGCAGGTGGCATATTATGTTTATGGTTATGTGAAGCTTGTGGAGAGAGGAGTTATCAAAGCAGGAGATAAAATCAATATCACTGTTCCGACCGGAAACTTCGGCAACATCCTTGCTGCGTATTACGCAGGCAGGATGGGTATCCCTGTAAACAAGCTGATCTGTGCATCCAATAAGAATCAGGTACTGACAGATTTCTTCAACACAGGCGTTTATGATATCAACAGAGAATTCTATCTGACAAATTCGCCGTCGATGGATATTCTGATTTCAAGCAATCTTGAGAGACTGCTCTATCATCTGTCAGGAAATGACGGTGAAGAAATCAGCAGACTCATGGGAGCACTGGAAACAGAAAAACGTTACGAAGTCAGCGAGAAAATAAGAGCAGGCATGGCAGATTTCTGCGGAGGCACAGCAACCGTTGAGGAAACAAACGCTGCAATAGGTGCAATGTATAAGGACAATGGATATCTGATGGATACTCATACAGCAGTAGCATACAAGGTATATCAGGACTATGTGAAGGAAACAGGTGACAAGACACCTACACTCATCGCATCAACGGCAAGCGCATACAAATTCGCAGACAGTGCAGCCCGCTCTATAGGACTTGGAGAAGAGGCTAACGGTTTCGAATATGTCAAGGCTCTCGCAGCAGCAACAGGCGTCAGAGTTCCGGCAGGTCTCAAGGATCTGGAAAACAAGCCTGTAAGACATGACAGTGTTATCGAAGTTGCCGAGATGATAAAGGCTGTTGAAGAAAGCGTGAAATAATTATATATGTAAAAGGCACGTGATGTATATGCCGGGCAGTTCAGGCTGCCCGGTTTTGCATATGCTGTTTAACAAAGAGTTAATAATCTGCAGAATAAGGTTAAGTTGATGTAAACTGTTTAATATTCCTCTTGAAAGCTGCTGTAAAAGGATTATAATGATGGCGGAAAGAAAACTTGATATAGATATTTTAAAGGAAAGGAGGAATTGAAATGACAGAACTGATTATGAGAAGCCAGAAGAGAATTGCACTTATAGCTCATGACCAGAAAAAGGATGAAATGGTTGCATGGTGTATGAAGCACAAGGAAGAACTCGGTAAGCATTTTCTGTGCGGCACTGGGACTACATCAAAACTGATTTCCGATGCTACGGAGCTTCCTGTGAAAGCGTACAAAAGCGGACCTCTCGGTGGTGATCAGCAGATAGGAGCCAGAATAGCAGAAGGTGAGATTGACATGATGATATTCTTCTGGGATCCTCTTGAAGCACAGCCTCATGATCCGGATATCAGAGCCTTACTGAGAATTGCAGTCGTATATGATATTCCGGTTGCAACAAACAGTGCGACAGCGGACTTCATGGTTACGTCACAGTATATGAACAGTGATTATACTCATGAAACACAGGAATACAAGTTCGCGGCAGCACAGAAAACCGAGACAGAGCCTGAAATCAACAGTATCTTGAGATCAGAACGATAAAACACCTGCTGTAAGCAGCTTTAATGGCAGCTTCAGGCAGGTGTTTTTTTTATCCGTGAAATTTCAGAGGGCTTCTGATAGGCAGCTTGCGGTGATGGTATTTCCTGTAAGGACACTTCAGCTTGCCGAGACCTCTGTTGTATATTCTGAAACCCAGAACACCGATCCAGTGCTCTTTTCGTTTGGCTTTCTTGGTGACTCCCCGTTCCTGACCTCCGGCAGTAATCGGCAGCCTGTGTCTTACTGCCTTGATCAGATCGTTGTTGCAGGTGATATCTGCATCGATTTCAGTATATGCCATGCCGATATATTCTGGTACATGGGAATCAGAACCTGCGAAAGTCACCATATTGTATTTCTCAGCCAGTTCCGCTGCCAGGCGGTTTGAATCCGGAAACTCGCAGGTATTGAAGGTTTCGATGAAATCAAGCCTTCTGACAAGGTCGATGTTCATATTCCTGAAGCCCATAGCACTGGAGCCGGTAGCCCCGAAAGGATGGGCAAGTCCCAGTATTCCGCCAAAGGTGTGAACAAGCCTGATAAGTTTTTTCAATCTCATTCCGCGGACTTTCAGTACGGGCAGGTACAGATCATCGGGCATGATAATGAGAACGTGACCTGCGTCTTTGGTGTCATATTCAATGCCGCGTATGATGGTAAAATCAGCATAATGGGGATCGTTTTTTATTTTATCCCATGTTCTGCAGCCTTTGTAGCTGTTGTGGTCCGCAATCATAAATCCATCGAAGCCCAGCATTCTGAATTTGTTGACATATTCAGTAACAGATACCTTGGAGTCTAAAG
>JBJESR010000149.1:0-2703 GCA_051882895.1 Lentihominibacter sp. | reverse complement strand
TTCAGTTGTATTGTTGCTGATAATAAGAAACACTGTCAGGAAACGTAGGAAGTAGGAGGCTGCACAAATGGCCAGAGTTGCGACAAACAAGCTGCGTACGCTTTACATAATGGATGAGCTACTTGAGAAAAGTGATGAGGATAACCGCATATCTACCGGGGCATTCATTGAAATGCTCGCCAGCAACGGAATCAAAGCGGACAGGAAGACTTTGTACGACGATATTGAAACCCTGAAGACATGGGGCATGGACATCATTTACACCAAAGAGAAACCGGCAGGGTATTATCTTGGAAGCCGTAAGTTTGAGCTGCCGGAGCTGAAGCTTCTGGTGGATGCTGTTCAGTCCTCCAAGTTCATAACAGAGAAAAAATCCAGAGAACTGATCAGGAAACTGGAGAGCCTTGCCAGCATAAATGAAGCGAAGCAGCTGCAGCGTCACGTTTACATAACCAACAGAATCAAGACACCGAACGAAAGCATTTACTACAATGTTGACAAAATTCAGGAAGCCATTCTGTCGGACAGGAAAATCAGCTTCATATACTTCAAGTGGAACATCGAAAAGGAACTTGTTCCGCGCAATGAAGGCAGGCCGTTCGTAATAAGTCCGTGGGCGCTTACATGGGATGATGAAAATTATTACATGGTGGGCTTCGATGATTTCTCAGGGCTGGTCAAGCATTACCGCGTTGACAAGATGCAGAGAATCGAGCTTACTGAAGAAAAGCGTACCGGGGAGTCCGAGTTCGATAAGTTTGACCTGGCCAGGTTTGCAAAATGCACCTTCGGCATGTACGGAGGCAAGGTCGAGCAAGTGACCTTTGAATGTGAAAACAGCATGATAGGTGCTTTTATAGACAGATTTGGTAAGGACATCATAATCCGGAAGGCTGATGATGAACATTTCTGCGTGAGTCACGAGGTTGCCGTAAGCGGGCAGTTCTTCGGATGGGTGGTGGGCCTTGGAGCCAGAGTTAAAATCAAAGGGCCAGACCATGTTGTCCATGAGTTCATGGAATGGCTGGATAATATCAGAAATAGTATGAAATAGTGATAGTCCCCTGGAATTTGCGCTTGGGCGCAGGTTTCAGGGAGTTTTTTCTCCCTCAGATAATGATAAAATGTAGATACAGAAGAGGAAGCAGTGTATTGAAAGTTTCAAAGGAGGATATGAAAATGTCAAAAGGATTATTTGGAGACATGTTTGATTTTAACAAGGATGGTGAAATGGGCTTTATAGAAAGGG
This sequence comes from Lentihominibacter sp., assembly GCA_051882895.1. Lineage (GTDB taxonomy): Bacteria > Bacillota > Clostridia > Peptostreptococcales > Anaerovoracaceae > Lentihominibacter. The sequence continues at coordinate 1,454 of JBJESR010000149.1, read as the reverse complement.
CTGCGGAGCTGGCTTTTCTGAATGAGCTGCTTACAGAAGAAGAAAAGGAAGAAAAGCTTTCTGAACTGGAAGCTGAAGGCCTTGACCCGGATGAGCTTTCGTTCATGGATGAAGATGAACGTCGAGAGGCTATTGAAGATGCCGGGCTGGATCCGGACGACTATGATTTTGATTAACAGTCAGAAGGCAGTAAGAGGAGAAGTGCAGATATGTATTCCAGAGACAGATACTATAGAACCGTTGAAGAATATGTACAGGACCTGACGGGGTATACAAAAAAAGACGACGATGGTTTTACTCAGCTGATGGTAGCATTTGGTGTTTTTATCGCAATTATGTGGGTCTCAAGGGAGCTGTTGGAATCATCGGAAACTGATTCACTCCTGTTAATTCTGTCAGTAGCAGTTTTTTTGCCTGCTGCACTGATCGCCTGTGCAGTTCTGTTTTTTAAGAACTATAACGATGACAGGAAAAAGGAACGTGAACTTTATAATAAAGCTCTGTGGGCAATTGCACGCATTCCCCGAAATTCACAGTGTATGAAATTTGATCAGGTGTTTGCAAATCTGATTGTGAGAAACATCATTGATCAGGAAACTATCGAAAGTATCAGGAAACTCAGAGAGGAGAGCTGTAATGAAAATTACAGCTCTTCACAGAATACGGATAAACTGGCTGATTACGCGGCAGCAGTAGATGAAGCGAGAGCCAGATGGGGTATTGAAGGTACATTTGATGAGGAAATAGCGGAACTGAGGAGAGAAGCAGCTGACATACGCAGCACAGAGAAGAAACTGCAGAGAGAACAGAGAAATGAAACAATCAGGAATATCAGAGATAAGGTGATTACAAGATATCCTGAACTTAAAAAGCAGATGAAGATTGGCAGCCGCAAGCTGGAATTACTGGAAAGAAAATATAGAGAAATAAGAATTTTGTCCCCAAAAGATAATTTATATACGAACAGGGCGCAGGAAGTTGAAGAAGAATTCCTCCGGTTTGTGGAAGGGTATTTCCTGCTCAGCACAGCATCAACAAAAAGAGGAGGCATTAAAGAAGCTGTTAAAAAAATGATATATAATATATCTGATGTGAATAGCGTGATGCTTGAAATATATCGAAATGAACCGTTTCGGGTGCTTGATTTGGAGTCGGGAGATACAGGGTACTCAGAGCATCTCACAGATGCGGGAATATTTTATATACTTGCATTTATGATAGAAAAAGATATGCTTGTTGAAACTGATATGAGCACTTGTTCAGAATACAGCTTCAGCGACTGGAATTATGAAGATTACAGTGATAATGACGTAGATGATCATATATATATTTCAGACGATGAACCATACAGGAGCGGCGATTTCGATAATTGCAGATTCGGTTTTGACAGCGAAGCCTTCGATTTTGACATGGATGGATTTGATGATTATTTCGAATAGATGCGGTCTGTTTTT
>JBJESR010000148.1:0-13126 GCA_051882895.1 Lentihominibacter sp. | reverse complement strand
AAGATCCAGTGTATGGAAAGCATAGACAGCAAGGTTCTGAAGCCTATTGTGGATTATCTCAGAGAAGCAGGTGAAGATTTCAGAGTGCTGGTTGTTCCTGATCACAGAACTCCTCTGGCAATCAGAACCCACTCGGCGACACCGGTTCCCTTCGTGATTTATGACAGCACTAAGGAAGAACCTTATGATGAGGGAAAGTGCTTCTGTGAAAAATCAGGCGAGAAAGGAATGTATTTCGACAGTGGATTTGAACTTGCAGACTTTTTCTTTGAAAAGAAGTAGTGTTTTAACGAAAATAACAATAATAGCATTAGCAGCGGCGTTGGTTCTTTCGGGAGTAACGCCGTCTTTTGCTGCTGGAGAAGCTCATATTGTTCCGGCTGCTGAAATCAGCTGGGAAGATGCGCCTGATGTGTCGGGAACGTCGGCAATAATGATCGATGCGGGCAGCGGAGACATACTGTATGAAAAGAACTCACATGAGCCCAGAGATCCTGCCAGTGTCACCAAGATTCTGACGTGTCTGGTGGCGCTTGAGACCCTTGATTCTGATGATATAGTGACGATTGATTATGAGGTTGAAACTGTAGGACACGTACTGGAGCTGAAGCTGGGAGAACGGATATACGTCAGGGATCTGCTCTATGGATTAATGGTTTATTCTGCAAATGATGCGGCAGAGGCCATTGCCATAGAGGCAGGAGGAACTATCGAAAACTTCTGCGAGATGATGAATGAGAGAGCAGAGGCGTGCGGTGCCGAAAACACCAATTTTACAAACCCTAACGGACTAAATAATTACGGACAGGAAAACCACAGGACAACAGCGTATGATCTGGCGCTTATCGCAGATGAAGCCATGAAGAATGCGTATTTCAGGAAGCTTGTATCCACGGTAAGTTATACGATACCTGCCACAAACAAATCGAAGGAACGAAAACTGGAAAATACGAACCTGTGCCTTTACGAAACGGAAAAAAACGTGGATATAGACGGACAGAAGAGGCCGTATAAATACGAAGGTAACATTGGTATAAAAACCGGTTCGACAGGAACTGCAGGAGAATGCTACTGCGGCATGGCTAAACGTGGAGACACCGAACTGATCGTTGTCACACTGAATGCTGCAAGTGCTGAAGATAGATTTGCAGATGCTATAAAGCTATGGGACTACGGGTTCTCGAAATACTATACATACAATGCCGCCGGAAAGAACGTTGAGCTGGATACACTTAAAGTAAGACGCGGTGAGAAAAGCAGAGTGTCTGTCGGAATCGCGGAGGATCTTGATATCACACTTGATAAAGGCTTTGACAGCGGCAGTCTCAGAACCGAAATTGTAAAGGATGAGAAGAAAATAACGGCACCTGTAGATAAAGGTCAGAAGGTTGGTACAGTATCTGTATATAAAGACGGGGATCTGGTTGCACAGTCAGAGCTGATTACTCTCGAAGGCTCCGGCAGGGGCGGCGCGCTGTCATATATCGGAATAGCAGATGAACATGTGATTTATTTCCTGCTGGGGATACCGGCAGCTCTCATTGTTCTTATTGCTGCAAGACTGCTGTATGTCAGACACAGGAGGAAAAAAAGACAGAGAAGAAAAGCTCAGAGAGAAAGAAATATCAGAAGGCGTGAGCGGGATAGAGAAAAGAATCCCTTTAACAGGTAGATATGTTTGATATACAGGAAAATCTTAAAAAACTGCCGGATTGTCCGGGGGTATATATGCACAAGGACAGGCTTGGCAACATAATTTATGTGGGCAAGGCTGTCTCTCTTAAAAACAGGGTGCGTCAGTATTTCCAGTCAAAGAGGAACATGCCGCCCAAGGTGCGCAGCATGGTGGAGAATATTGCTGAGTTTGAATACATCACTGCGGGCAGTGAGATGGAAGCACTGATTCTGGAATGCAACCTTATCAAAAAGTACAGACCGAAGTACAATGTGCTGCTGAGGGATGATAAAACATATCCGTATATCAGGATAACAAATGAGGATTATCCGAGAATACTCAAAACAAGGATGGTAAAAAAAGACGGAAGCAGATATTACGGTCCGTACAGTGATGCAGGTGCGGTGAATAAGATCGTCGATCTGCTCAACAGCAGCTTTGCACTTAAACGATGCTCGGCAACGGATTTCCCGCCGGACTTCAGACCGTGTCTCAATTTCCATATAAATCAGTGCAGAGGAATCTGCAGCGGTGAAGTGAGCCGGCAGGAATATGCGGATGCGGTTGAAGGAGCCAGAGAATTTCTTAACGGAAAGAACAGGAAGATAATCTCGATGCTGGAAGAGAAAATGTATGCTGCGTCAGAGGCAATGGAATACGAGGAGGCAGCAAAGTACCGGGATTATATTGAAGCGGCAGAAGCTCTGTCAGCCACCCAGCGTGTCGTGATGCACCAGAGCAAGGATATAGACATAGTGATACCTGCCAAGGGCACAGAAGAGACTCATATGGTGGTGTTTTTTGTGAGAGAGGGTAAGCTTACCGGCAGGGAGACATATGAAATGGATGCAATGCCCGGATCTGATAAAAGCGAACTTGTTTCAGCCTTCATAAATCAGCATTACAGCAGACTTCCCAACTTTCCCAGGGAAATACTGCTTACGGTCATGCCTGAGGATAAAGATGTGCTGGAGCAGTATCTGGCAGACATCGCAGGACATAACGTGAAGCTGATGAAACCTCAGAAGGGAGAAAAAAAAGCCCTTGTGGATATGGCATCCAGAGATGTTCTGGAAATGGTGAAAACCATAGACAGGAGAGCCGAGACCGCGCGGGAGCGCAGACATGAGCTGGGAAACGAGATATTTGATGTATTAAAGAGAATGGAAGCAGTATCCGGAGAGTATGATGACAGAGAATTCAGGGTCGAGGCATACGATATCTCCAACACCAATGGAGTCGATACTGTCGGTGCAATGGTTGTGTTTGATGGCCTCAGGGCAGACAAAAAGAGCTACAGGAAATTCAAAGTGAGAACCGTGGCAGGGCAGGATGATTACGGCTCCATGAGAGAGATACTTTCAAGAAGGTTCAGCAGAGTATACAGCGGTGATGAAGGCTTTGAAATTCTGCCTGACATTATTCTGATGGATGGCGGAAAGGGACATGTGTCGACGGCTGTGGAAGTGGCTGAAGCGTCAGGGTTTGACATTCCCGTGGTGGGAATGGTAAAGGACGATAAGCACAGAACGAGGGCTCTTGTGTTCAGAAAATGCGGATGTGAAGAGTTTGAAGAAATACCTCTTCAGGGACGGAGCCTGCTGTTCAGATATATAGGCAGAATACAGGAAGAGGTTCATCGCTTTGCAATAGAATATCACAGGAAGGTGAGAAACAAACGAATGTCTCTATCCGTCCTGGATGATATTGAAGGCATAGGACCTGCCAGGAGAAAAGCTCTGCTTGAGCATTTCAGGAGTGTGGACAATATCAGAGCTGCCACTCCTGAAGAACTTGAGGCAGCACCTTCGATGAACAGGAAGGCTGCTGAAAATGTATGGAGTTTCTTTCATCAGTAATATTATGTTGATAAATACAAAACATAATGTTATAGTAATGCTAATGAAAATATTTGAATATGGAGGAACAATATGTCAGATAAAGAATTATACGGATATGAAGAAGAGGATATCGTTACTCTTGAATTTGATGATGGAGTTGAAGAGGAATGTGGTATTCTGGGAGTATTCGATGCACTGGGTAAAGAATATATCGCTCTGAATCCTCTCGGTACAGAAGATGTATTTATCTATGGCTATAAAGAATACGAAGAAGACTATGAACTTATTGATATCGTTGATGATGATGAATTCAACAAGGTAGTTGCTGAATTTGAAAAACTGGCGGTAGAAGAAGTATAACAGAGATTATCGGATACAATAATTCTTAAAGCGAGATCCATGCTGCTGATGCAATGCAGCATGGGTTTTTAGTTTTCAGAGAATTTGACACTTTATGGTATAAGCAGTATAATTTAAAGGATTCTAATTTAGAATAAGGAGAAAGGAAATGGAATTCAGAGATCGGGAATTCATACCGGTAATATTTGGGGGCGATATCAATACATACAGTGTTGCCAGAGCCTTTTACGAAGAATATAAAGTTAAATCATATGTTTTTGGAAAATTCAACACAGGCCCTAGCTGGCAGAGCAGATTTACAGTTTACGAAGGTAATCCCGAAACAGATCAGGATGAATATTTCGTGAAAAGAATAAACAGATTTGCTGAGGAGCACAGTGACAGAAAGATTATCCTGATAGGCTGCGGAGATAGTTATGTGGCTCTTGCCAGCAGGTATCGGAATGAATTTCCGGATAATGTGATTGTTCCATATATAGATTTCCAGCTGATGGACCAGCTGCAGCACAAGGAACTGTTTTACAGGCTGTGTGATAAACACGGACTTGATTATCCGAAAACCATAATACACAGAAAGGAAATGGGATTTGATTTTCCTTGTGAATTTTCATACCCGGTTATAGTCAAACCTTCCAACAGCATAATCTACTGGGAACATCCCTTCGAGACACAGAAAAAGGTGTACAAGCCAGGTTCCAGAGAAGAAATGGAAAAGGTGCTGAATCAGATATACGATGCGGGCTATGATGATGCAGTGATAATTCAGGATATGATACCGGGCAATGACGAGTTTATGCGTGTACTGACATCATACTCGGACAGAAACGGCAAGGTGAAAATGATGTGTCTGGGACATGTGCTGCTGGAGGAGCATACGCCCCACGGCCTTGGAAATCATGCAGTCATCATCACGGAATATGAGAAAGAACTTATGGAGAAAGCGAAGAACCTTCTGGAAGACCTGCACTACACAGGGTTTTCTAATTTTGATATCAAATACGATTCCCGTGATGGCACATACAGGTTTTTTGAAATAAATACAAGACAAGGCAGAAGCAACTATTATGTCACGGGTTCAGGCTTCAATGTAGCAAGGTATGTTGTTGAAGACTGCATATACGGAAGGGAACTGGAATATGAAGACAGCTTCAGAGAGAACCTGTGGATGACTGTTCCGAAAGGGGTTGCCTTCAGATATGTTAAACAGCCTGAAAATATATCAAAGATGAAAGAGCTGATCAGAGCAGGGAAAATGGTAAATCCTGTTTTCAAGCGCGGAGATATGAAATTTATGAGGTTTCTACGTATGATGAAGAATCACATAAAACAGTATTCCAATTTTAAGAAGTATTATAGATAAAGCCGAAAAAGGCACAGGCTGATACAGATTGCAGCAGAAAGGGAATAATATGTCGGAAATGAAATCCTATACATTGAAGGAATATGCGGATATTTTAAAAGAAAACAATCTTCTGGTGGAATGTGAGCTTTGGGGCAGGGAAGAACAGAAGGCAGAGAGTCTGACCTTCAATTCGAAGGAAGCAGTAAAAGGGACTTTGTTTGTATGTAAGGGGGCTGCTTTCAAAGAAGATTATCTGACAGACGCACTGAAAAGTGGAGCAATATGCTACATCAGTGAAATCAGATATCAGACCGGAGCCGATGTGCCATATATGCTCGTCAGTGATATCAGGAAAGCGATGCCTCTGCTTGCCAACATGTTCTACTGTAATCCGTGGCAGGATCTGAAGCTTGTGGGTATAGGTGGAACAAAGGGTAAATCAACATCTGCGTATTATATGAAAGCGATTGTCGATGATTATCTGGAAGCAGACGGACGGAAAGAAAGTGCCGTGATTTCAGGGATTGATATTTACGATGGAAAAGAACTGATAGAATCTCATATTACAACACCGGAAGCGATGGAACTGCAGCACTATCTGAGGAACGCTCTTGACTGCGGGATAGAGTATGCACAGATGGAAGTATCGTCACAGGCATTAAAATATCACAGAGTTGATGGTATGAGATTTGATGTTGCAGTATTTCTGAATATATCGGAGGATCACATAAGTCCTATAGAACACGAGGATTATGAAGACTATCTGTCTTCCAAGCTTCTGATGTTCGGGAAGACAGATACAGCAGTTGTCAATATGGACACCGATGACAGGGAAAGAGTTCTTGAAGCGGCAGAGGCTGCAGGAGAAGTGATAACCTTCAGCCTTGAAGATGAAAATGCTGATTATTACGCTCATGATATAAGAAAAGAAAATGGAGAGATAAGATTTACGGTACGCTGCAGTGAATTTGAAGAAGAATTTGTGCTTACTATGCCGGGACTTTTTAATATTGAAAATGCAATGGGCGTGATAATTGCAGCAGTAAAACTTGGAATCCCGAGACAGTATATTCATTCCGGTTTATACAGGGCCAGATCAAAAGGAAGGATGCAGATGTATTCTTCACAGGACCAGAAGATAATAGCAATCGTTGATTATGCACATAATAAACTGAGCTTTGAGAAGCTGTTTTCTTCGATGAAGCAGGAGTATCCGGATTATGAAATAGTAGCCATATTCGGCTGTCCCGGGAAAAAAGCTCTGCTCAGGAGAAGAGATCTGGGGACAGTTGCAGGCCGGTATGCCAGCAAGGTATATCTGACAGCAGAGGATCCGGGAGCGGAACCTGTTGAACAGATATCCAGAGACATAGCAAAATACGTTGAGGCTCAGAACTGCTGCTATGAAATGATCGAGGACAGAGGAGAAGCAATCAGAGCAGCTATAGAACCGGTTGAGAAGAAGACATTGCTGCTTGTAACAGGAAAAGGGGAAGAAACACGTCAGAAATACGGAAGTGAATATATTGACTGTACATCTGATGTGGAATATGTAAAGCGATATCTTGCGGCATATGATCGCAGGAAAGCAAAGAATGCATAATAGTGTTATTAATAGAGTCATTGCCGGAACATCATCGGGCAGTGGATGAAATGGAGGTTAATGTGACTGATATGAACAATTATGACATAATAATCGTAGGCGCAGGAGCCAGCGGTGTGTTCATGTCGTATGAAATGGCAAAACTGAATGCATCAGCGAGGATTCTGATGCTGGATAAAGGAGCTCCTCTGGAGAAGAGACTCTGCCCTATCAAGAAGGGAGCAAAAACATGTCTGAAATGCGAACCCTGCCATATTATGAACGGATATGGAGGGGCAGGAACATTATCCGACGGGAAATACAATATAACAACCCAGTTCGGCGGAGATCTCCACAATTATGTCGGAAGGGATGAAGCACTGGGGCTCATGGAATATGTTGATGAGGTGCTGTGCAGTATGGGAGGTGCTGATGCGAAGCTGTATTCAACTGCAAGCTCAGAACTGAAGACAACTGCTCTCAGGAATAATCTTCATCTTCTGGAAGCTAAAGTAAGACACCTTGGTACAGACAGGAATGTAAAAATACTTGGAAGGATGTTCGAGCACAGCAGAGAAAAAGTGGAGACAAGATTCTATACAGTAATAGAAAATGTAACCATAGAGGATGATGGCACTTTTACTGTCATTACTGATGCCGGTGAGAAGTTTACATGCAGAGATCTGGTGCTCGCTACAGGAAGATCAGGTTCGAAATGGATCGCCAGCATATGTGATAAGTTCGGCATAAAACAGGAAAAGAATCGTGTTGATATAGGAGTCAGGGTGGAACTGCCTGCTGAGATATTCAGACATATAACAGATGACGTATATGAAAGCAAGATAGTATACAAAACCGATAAGTACAATGATATGGTAAGGACATTCTGCATGAACCCGTACGGGGAAGTTGTCGCCGAAAATACAAACGGCATAGTTACCGTTAACGGGCACAGCTATGCGGATCCGGAACTGAGGACCGAGAATACCAATTTCGCCCTTCTCGTATCAAATAAATTTACAGAACCGTTTGAGGACAGCAATGAATATGGAGAATCTATAGCAAGGCTTTCAAATATGCTGGGAGGAGGTGTGCTTCTCCAGAGATTCGGAGATCTGGTAAAGGGCAGGCGAAGCAGTGCCAGAAGAATGGAGAAGTGCTTTACCAGACCTACGCTCCAGGCTACTCCGGGAGATCTGAGCCTTGTGATACCAAAGAGACAGCTGGATAATATTATTGAGATGATATATGCGCTTGACAAGATTGCACCGGGAACAGCTAATGAAGATACGCTGCTTTATGGTGTTGAGGTCAAGTTCTATAATTCAAAAGTTGAAGTTGATGAAAATCTGCAGACCAAAGTACCTGGGCTCTATGCTCTGGGAGATGGATCAGGAGTGACTCATTCGTTGTCTCAGGCATCTGCAAGCGGGGTGCATGTAGCGAGGATACTGACAGATAAATATGGCAGAAAGGACTGATGAAAAATGTCGGAAGCAGCGAAGAAAGCGGTAGAGAATCATAAGAAGGGGTACAACTGTGCACAGGCTGTTGCGTGTGCATTCTGTGATCAGCTCGGGAAAGACGAGAAAGAAGTTTTTGAAATGATGGAGGCCTTCGGCTTCGGGATGGGGACTATGGGAACCTGCGGAGCAGTATCAGCGATGGCGGCTGTTGTCGGCATGAAGGAATCTGACGGGTGTCTTGATGCCCCTGCAACCAAGAAGGTCTGTTATAAGAAAATGAAGGAGCTTACGGCAAAGTTTCAGGAAAAGAACAAATCCATCATTTGCAGAGAAATTAAAGGTGTGGATACAGGCATGGTGCTCAGAAGCTGTGACGGCTGCGTTGAAGATGCTGCAGGAATCGTTGAAGAGTATCTGGCAGAACGCAAGGAGGACTGATTATTGAACAGTAAAAAGTATAAAGACGTGTTGTATAAAATGCGTTATATTAATGACCTCAGAGATCTTATCCATTCCAGTGCGGAAATGTATGGAGAAAAGCCGGCTTTTCTTGAAAAAGATGTACCTGGAGGAGAATACAGGCCGATTTCCTATGTGCAGCTCAGAGAAGATATTGATGCTCTTGGCACAAAATTTGTTGAAATGGGCCTGAAAGGGAAAAAAATTGCGGTTATCGGAGAGAACAGCTACAGGTGGGTGGTGACATATCTTGCAGTTACCAATGGAACAGGTGTTATAGTTCCTCTTGATAAGGAGCTTACTGTAATAGAAATCAGGAATCTCATCCAGAGGGCGAAGCCCGAAGCTATAGTTTTCTCAAACAAGATGGCAAATAAAGTGATGGAATCCCTCGAAGGAATTGATGATGGTCCGTCAGTAAAGATAAACATGAAACCTTCTGAGGTCTGCGATGGTGTTCTTGACTGGGATGAAGTAAGAGCAGAGGGAAGAGCTCTGCTGCTCGGAGGAGACAGAGATTTTATTGATGCGGTTATAGACCGGGAGGCCATGTGTGCCCTGCTGTTCACATCAGGAACTACAGGGATGGCCAAGGGTGTAATGCTGTCCCACAAGAATATTTCCGCCAACGTCTATAATATGTCAAAATATGTGAAGATAAGAAGCGGAGGCGGTCTCTCTGTACTGCCGATGCACCATACATATGAACTGACCTGCCATGTTTTCACCGGCCTGTATCAGGGCATGTATATTGCAATATGTGAAGGACTCAGATATATTCAGCAGAATCTCAAGGAATCCAGAGCGACTGTAATGCTGGCGGTACCTGCAGTATTTGAAACAATGCATAAGAAGGTCTGGAAGCAGGCAGAAGCTTCAGGCCAGGCAGGTAAAATGCGGGCAATGATGAATATGGCGAGAAAAACAAAGCTGTATAATAAACAGGAGGTTATGAGAAAAATTTTCTCGAAAGTGCATACCAGCCTCGGAAATAATGTGTCGCTGTTCATTGCAGGAGGAGCTGCAATAAACCCTGATGTCATCCGTGATTATGAAGCTCTGGGTATTCCTATGATACAGGGATATGGAATGACAGAAAACGCTCCTATCATTGCAGTTAACAGAGATTATTACAGCAAAGCTGACTCTGTGGGCAAACCGATGCCGGGTACAGAAGTCAGAATCGTGGATCAGGATGAAGATGGTATCGGCGAGATCATATGCAGAGGCCCATCGGTAATGATCGGATATTATGATGACCCGGAAGCAACAGCAGAAGTGCTACGGGACGGATGGCTGTATACCGGAGACTACGGCAGGCTTGACGAAGAAGGATTCCTGTACATCTGCGGCAGGAAAAAGAATGTTATAGTCACAAAAAACGGTAAAAACATATTCCCGGAGGAAATCGAAGCCCTTCTTCTGGAAAATTCTCTGATTGAAGAAGTGGTAGTGTATGGCACCATCGATAAGAAAAACAATGATACGGTAGTGAAAGCAGAAATATATCCATGTGCGGAAGCTGTTGAAGAACGCTGCGGCGATGTCAGCGAAGAAAAGCTGCAGGAAATAATAAAAGAAGCTATCGAAGAAGTTAATGATAAGATGCCGACATACAAGAGAGTTAAACGATTTAAACTCAGAAGTGAAGAGTTTGAAAAGACTACAACGAGAAAAATCAGAAGAACCGGCGGGGCTATCAGAGAAGAATAGCAGTGTACTGAGCAGGAAGGAGGATCAGCAGTAACCATGGTAAAAAACAGCAGAAATCCCAAGCTTGTAGTGGATCTGAGTAAACTGAGACATAATATTTCAAGAGTGCAGAGGATGTGTTATGACAAAGGTGTGGAGCTGGCAGGCGTAATTAAAGGGTGCACAGGATTCCCCGAATGTGCTGAGCAGTTTGAATATGCCGGCTGCAGCTTTATAGCCTCATCCAGACTGGAACAGCTGGAAAAAGTCAGAGAGCACGGGATACAGACACCTTTGATGATGATAAGGATACCATCTCTTACTGAAGTACCGGATGTTGTCAGGATAACTGATGTGAGCCTGAACAGTGAGCCGGAAGTTCTGGAAGCTCTTAATAAGGAAGCCGGAAGGCAGGACAGAAATCACAAGGTGATACTGATGGCAGATCTGGGAGATCTGAGAGAAGGCTTCTGGGATAAAGATGAAATGGTTAACGCAGCACTGAAGGTAGAAAGGGAGCTGCATAACCTGACTCTGGCAGGCGTAGGAACAAATCTCGGATGTTATGGAGCAATTGCGGCTACACCTGAGAAGCTTCAGGAGCTTGTGGATATTGCAGAGCGGATAGAAAACGAAATCGGCAGAGAACTGGAATATATTTCAGGAGGGGCAACAAGCTCGCTGCCAAGAATTATCGAGGATAATCTGCCTCCGAGAATAAACATGCTCAGAGTAGGAGAAGGAATACTGCTTGCTAAAGATCTTCAGGACCTGTGGGGGTATGATATGAGTTTCATGCACAGAGACATCTTCACTCTCAGAGCCGAGGTAATCGAGGTGAAGGATAAACCTACCCATCCTGTCGGCGAGATAATGTTCGATGCTTTCGGCAACAAGCCTGAATATGAGGATAACGGAATCAGGAAGCGTGCTCTTCTGGGACTGGGTAAAGTTGATTATGCATTCCCGGAGGATCTTGAGCCGAGGATGAAAGGCATAAGGGTTCTGGGGGCATCTAGTGACCATACTATTCTTGATGTCGAGGATGCGGAGCATGAAGTTCATGTAGGAGATATCATCGAGTTTGATCTCAGTTATTCGACGATGGTATATGTGACGAATTCGGACAATATAGAGAAAGTTTTTATTTAAATCAGTTTTAAAGCAATTGAGATGAAGGGCTCATAGCAGCGGATAATATTATGGTGCTATGAGTTCTTTTTGTGTTACCGATGTTAAAATCGTGTGATTGTTCAGCGAAGTATATTGACAGAAAGGAATGTGTGCAATACAATGCGTAGCATGCTACATATTGTGCAGGAGGAACATTTCTATGGATAAAGGCATGGGATATATGATTAAAACAATAAATGACAGGCTTAAAAACAAAGCTGATGAAGATTTCAGAGAATACAACATAACATTTTCTCAGAGCCGCATACTGGTATTTCTGAGGGAGCATGACAATGAGGTGACCCAGAAGGAAATAGAGACGTTTCTCGAAGTGTCACATCCGACAGTATCCGGTATAGTTTCTAGGATGGAACAGAACGGCTTTGTCACGTGCCGCATGGATCACAGAAACAGAAGAAACAAAATAGTCCGACTTACTGAAAAGGCCTTGATTATAGGAGAAAAAATAGATGAAAAAATTCAGATACAGGAGAAAAGACTTATCAGAAATTTCACTGGTGAAGAAATACAGGAGCTTGAGAGGATGCTGATGGCAGTATATGACAATATCTGATCTGATATAAAAACGGAGATTAAGCTGTGGTAAATTACAGGCATGATAAATCTCCGCTTTTTTATTCTGAATTATAACTGAACTGATAAGATTCTGCGATATACTATGGTAAATAATTACAGGAGTTCCTCGAAGCTTTCTATGTACTTGTCTGCAAGAGCTTTGATTTCATCTTTGTTTTCGCTTTCGCTTTCGTCAGCTACAGCTATTACATAGAAACCTGCTTCTTTGGCGCCCCTGATGGCAAGAATTCCATCTTCGAACACGACAGTTTCCTCTTTAGGGGTTCCGAGCAGCTTGTGTGCATTTTCGAAGACTTCGGGATCGGCTTTGCCGCCGCCGGATTCTTCGCATGTAACGATATGGAAGAAATAATCTCTGATACCGAGACGTGCCAGAATCTCGTCAGCAATATCTTTATCTGTGGAAGTTGCCACGCACATCTGAATCCCTTTCTGTTTGAACTTTTCCAGGATAACAGGAACATATTCCTTGATATCCACACTTGCCAGATAGTCTTCGCGTATTACAGTATTGAAACCTTTGGCAATCTTTTCTTCTGTAGTGGCTATCCTGTATGTATCTTTAAGATATCTGCAGAGCTCCGGAAGTGTCATAGCCTTTGTTTTATCGCCGAGATCAGCCTCAGGTGTTTTGCGTAAAGAAGTTATATATCTGCTTGCAGCGCCACGCCACATTTCTGCTGAATCAAGAAGCGTGCCGTCCATGTCAAAAATTGCACCGCTGATTTTCATAATTAGTGCCTCCTTGTATATAATAGTATATGCATATTTACAATACCATTGCATGCGACAAATGTCAATAATGCAAAGCATTGGAATCATTGACAAGAGAGCAGTTTTAAAGTATAATAATTCGATACGACAATTGGTCGAAAGGAGATTTACGAACATGACTGAAAATATGAATGATGAAATATTATTAACCAAGGAGGGCTATGA